>JAHEEU010000176.1 GCA_024640545.1 Geobacteraceae bacterium | reverse complement strand
GGATATACTCGCCGGAAAAGACTTCCACCGCCGGGCCGGTCATGAAGACATCGTTTTTGCCGTCCCATTCCATTTCCAGGTCGCCGCCGGTGAGGTGGTTGAGCAGCTTGCCCTTGGTGCGCCCGGTCAGAACCCCGGCGACGGTGACGGCCGAGGAGCCGGTGCCGCAGGCCAGGGTCTCGCCGGCCCCGCGCTCCCAGGTGCGCTGGCGGACTTCATTCTGCGAGATGATTTCGACAAACTCGACGTTGATGCGGCGGGGGAAGAGTTCAAGGTTTTCAATCGCATAGCCGTAGCGCTTGACCGGAAAGTTGGCAAGGTCCTCGACGTAGATGACGCAGTGCGGGTTGCCCATGGAGACGCAGGTAATCCGGAAGGTCTGATCGAGCACCTCCAGGGCCATGTCGATCACCTGCTCATCGGCCGGCCCGACCATCGGCAGGTCGGCGCGCCGCAGCCGCGGGCTCCCCATATTGACTCGCACCTTGTCGATACGATCCCTCTGGTTGGGAAACATCGTCAACGGCAGCACGCCCGCTCCGGTTTCAACCGTAATCTCGGTGCGATCGACCAGCCCGTGGTCGAAGGCGTACTTGGCCACACAGCGCACACCGTTGCCGCACATTTCGGCCTCGCTGCCGTCGGCATTGAACATGCGCATCTTGACGTCGGCGTGTTTTGATGGCTCGATCAGGATCATGCCGTCTCCGCCAATGCCGAAATTCCGGTCGCTGACTTCGCGCGCCAGGCTCTCCGGGTCTTCGACGGTCTGACGGAAGCAGTCGATATAAACATAATCGTTGCCGGCTCCGTGCATCTTCACGAATTTCATAGGCACCCTCACCTTTGTTGACCATCTTGAACCCCTATTATAGGGGGAAAGGTTTTTTCCCACAACCGTGCGTTGCCGATCTTCTCTTCCTTGTTATTCTTATGCTTACAATAAACCGACGGAGGAATCGATGCCGCACCTGCAGTTCGAACTAAATTTCACTCCCGAGAAACAGGCCAAGCAGGTTTTCGCCGACGCGATCCGCAGGCATTTCGCCTCGATCATGAGTACCGGGACGGACCACATCGGCATCACCTTCCGCTGTTATGAGCAGGGTGACCTGGTGTTCGGCCGCGCCGGGGGCGACGGGCAGATCGCCTTTCTGAATGCCGATATCCGCCTGGGGCGTACTGCCGAACAGAAACGCCGCCTGGCTCTGGCGGTTATGGATGAGATCGGCACGTGCTGGGGGGTGCCCAGGGAACATGTCTACATTGTCTATACCGAGCATGACGGGCCAGATTTCCAGTTGAGTGACCGCGTGCTGCCGTCCTGGCGGGCGGGGGAGGACCCGCTGCACGACTAGGATTCCCTGGGGACACCCAACGGGGACACTCTATTTTGAGTGTCCCCAATGCCTGTCCCCCATGGGCATGCGAGCGGTAAGGTGCCCTGAGATCGGATGCCGCAAGGATTTTTTTGCCGTCAGGCTTGTCACTGGCCGGAGCCTGGGGTGATAATCAAGTATGCGGTTTTCCAGAAACCGTTATGATGATAGCAACTCAAAGGAGATGATCGATGGCGTTCAACCTGAAAACCCGCATCTGGCAGACCGGTTCCCTGGACTGGTGGGCCATGCTCGACAACGAGGATGTTTATCTCGGTAGCCGCGAGTTCCCGCTGCCGCCGGAAGAAGGCGACGAGTGGCACGTGAAGAAAACCGGCGATCTGTTCAAGGTCGTCGATGGCGAGATTCGCAGGGTCGGCAACAAACCCTACGAGGTTGAAGCATGGCTGTCATGACCCCTGAAATCCTCCAGGTGCCGGTCGCCGGCACCGACAACTTCTCCTACCTGGTGATCTGCCCGCAAACCGGCAAGGCCCTCGGTGTCGACCCCGGGATCTCGCCGGAGAGCCTGCTGAGCATCGTCCGCCGCCGCGAACTGGCCCTGGAAGTGCTGGCCAACACTCACGGTCATGGCGACCATATCGCCGGCAATGCCGAGATTATCAAGGCCACCGGTGCAAAACTGGCGGCCAGTCCGCTTGATGTCCCCGGTGCGCAGATCATGCTGAGCGAAGGCAGCCTTCTGCAGATCGGTGAGCTGAAGATCAGTGTCCTGCACACCCCGGGGCACACCCCGGGCTCCCTGGTTTTCAATCCGCCGGGAGCCTTGATCACCGGCGACACTCTGTTTGTGACCCGTTGCGGTCGGGCTGATCTTCCCGGCAGCGATCCGGCTTCGCTCTATCACAGCCTGCTGCGCCTCGCCGCCTTCCCCCCGGAAACACGTGTCTTCCCGGGACATGACTACGGCCCCAGGCCAAATTCCACGATCGCTTATGAACGGGAACACAACGAATATATGAAATGCCCCGACCTGGAGAGTTTCCTCAGGCTGCGCATGGGTTAAAGGCTGAGGCGCGGGACGGGGAACGAGGGGCGCGGAAGCCGCAAAATCTAAAGCGAGGGCAGGATGATTCTCCTGCCCTCGCTTTGCTTTGCCTGACTCGTTGAGTTTTAAGTTCCTGAAGTTCGCGTCCCGCGTTACTCGCGCCCTATTTCGGTGTGGTCGTGCCGGGGTCCTGCCAACCCCCGCCCAGCGCCTTGACCAGCGAAACACTGGCCTGAAAATGCTGCTCCAGGACCTGGTTTGCCAGTAATTCGGTGACCAGGGCAGTGCGTTCGCTGACGACGACCTCGAGGTAGCTGACCATCCCGGCCCGGTAGCGTTTGCCGGAAAGCTCGGCGGCCTGCCGGGCCGCTTTCAGTGCCCGCTGCTGCGCCTCCATCTGCTCGGCGAGGATCCGCAGGTCAGAGAGAGCGTCTTCGACCTCGCGGAACGCAACCAGAACCTGCTGGCGGTAGCTGGCGACCGCTTCCTGCCAGGCGGCTTCGGTCTGTGTCAGTTGTGCCCGGTTGCGTCCGGCATCGAATACCGGCAGGCTGATAAACGGCCCCAGCGACCAGGTGCGGTTATCCCACTGGAATAGGCGGGATAGTTCTTCACTGGCATAGCCGGCACTGCCGGTCAGGTTGACGGCCGGGAAAAAGGCCGCTTCGGCCATGCCGATGCGCGCGTTGGCGGCGATCATCCGGCGTTCTGCCGCAGCAATATCCGGCCGGCGTTCAAGCAGGGAGGAGGGGAGTCCGGCGGCGATTTGCGGCGGCCTGACGTCCAGGTTCGGCGGCGGCAGCGGCAGGATGAAGTTTGCGACCGGCTCACCGACCAGAACGGCCAGGGCATGTTCGGCTGCCGCCCTCCGGCGTTTGAGTGCCGCCGTGTCAGCCTGGGCGTTGGCGAGTTCGGTTTCCGCCTGGGCCACTTCCAGGCGCCCGACCTGGCCATTGTTGAACAGGCTGGTTACCAGCTGCAGGTTCCTGTTGCGCAGCTCGATCGTACGCCGCAGCAGGTCGAGTTGTGCATCGAGACTGCGCATGTTGAAGTAATTGCGGGTCAGGTCGGCCTGCAGGGTCAGCAGTACATTCTGCATCTCGGCCTGGCTGGCCTCGTACTGAGCGGTGCTCGACTCAACCGAGCGGCGCACGCGGCCCCACAGGTCGATTTCGTAGCTGAGATCGAGGGGCATGCGCAGGGTCGTCATGGTGACGGCCTGCCCGCCGCTCAGGTCGGCAGAGCTGCGACTGCGCTGCCCCGACGGGTCGAGATCCAGCCTCGGGTAAAGCGTGCTCTCGGTGATGCGGGCGGCGGCCCGTGCCTGGTCCACACGGGCGATGGCGGCTTTCAGGTTCTGGTTGGCGGACAGGGCGCGGTCCTGCAGGCCATCCAGCACGGGGTCGCCGTAAATCCGCCACCAGGCCCCCTTGTCCAGGACATCCGCGGGGACCGCATCTTTCCATGGCGCCTCCTCGCGGAAGGCTGTCGGCACCTGCACTTCGGGGCGCTGGTAATCGGGCCCGAGGGTGCATCCGGTCAGACCGGAGGACAGCGCCAGGATCATCCCCAGAAGTAAAATATTTCGCTGTAAAATCATGGCAGACGTTCTCCTGCTTGTTGTTCTGTTGCGGCGTGGCCTGTTGGTCGGGGCGCGGCGGGCGAGTCGTCGTGGACCAGGCCGCGCTGCCGGGCGATCAGCAGGTAGGCTGTCGGCACGACGAACAGCGTCAGAATGGTGCCAAACGACATGCCGCCGACGATGACCCAGCCGATCGCCTGGCGGCTTTCGGCGCCGGCGCCATGGGCCCAGGCCAGCGGTAGCGCGCCCAGGACCATGGCCCCGGTCGTCATCAGGATCGGGCGCAGGCGCAGCGTGGCCGATTCGACCACAGCAGAAAATTTGTCCCGCCCCTGCTCGCGCAGTTGATTGGCGAATTCGACGATCAGGATGCCGTGCTTGGTGATCAGTCCGATCAGAGTGACCAGACCGATCTGGCTGTAGACATTCAAGGTGTTGCCGGTCAGTTTCAGGGCCAGCAGGGCGCCGGTGATGCTCAACGGCACCGAGAGCATGATAATGAAGGGATCGATGAAGCTCTCGAACTGGGCCGCGAGGACCAGGTAAATGAACCCGAGCGCCAACAGGAAGGTGATGTAGAGGCTGGCGCTGCTCTCCTTGAACTCGCGCGACGGGCCGTCGTAATCGATCACTGTCCCCCCGGGCAGAACGGTTTTGGCGATATCCTCGAGCTTGCTCAGACCGTCCGAAAGGGCAAAGCCCGGCGCCAGGCTGGCAGTGATCTTGGCGGCGCGCAGCTGGTTGAAGTGATTGAGCTCTTTCGGCGAAACGGTCTCCCGCACGGTAACCAGGTTGGCCAGCTGGACCATCTGGTTGCTGTCGCCGCGGACGTAGATCGAGGCCAGGTCGGCAGGCGTCGCGCGGTCGACGTCTTCCACCTGGACGATGACGTCGTACTGCTTGCCCTCACGCTTGAAACGGGTCACCTGGCGCCCGCCCAGCATGGTTTCCATGGTCCGGCCGACGGTTGCTACATCGACCCCGATGTCGACCGCCTTGTCGCGGTCCACGTCGACGGAGAGCTGGGGCTTGTTGAGCTTGAGATCGCTGTCAAGATTGAGGAAGCCCGGCCACTTGCGCGCCTCATCCATGACGGCATCGGTCATGGCCTGCAGCTCCTCGTAGGGGGCCGTGGTCTGGATGACGAATTGCACCGGCTTGGAGAGGGCGCTCTGCCCCAGCGACGGCGGATTGAGCGGGAAGGCCATGATGCCGGGGATGCCGCCGTAGAGCTTGGGCTGCAGTTCCTTGACGATCTCCTGCTGCTTGCGGTCCCGCTTTTGCCAGTCGACGAGACCGCAGAAGGAGAGAATCTGCGAAACCACCGGCCGCCCGGTTACGACGAAGTAGCGTTCGACCTCAGCCGTGCCGGCATAGACCTTCTCCATCATCCGGGCGTATTTGTCGGTATAGGCCACGGTTGAGCCCTCGGGGGCGATGCCGATGCCGATGATGGTGCCACGGTCCTCGGTCGGGGCCAGTTCGGACTTGAGGGCGCCGATCAGGATCCAGGCGCTGCCGGCGACAACCAGCACCAGGAGGACTACCAGGGCGCGGGCCCGGAGTGCCCGGCGCAACAGGCGCTGGTAGCCCCTGGTGATGCTGTTGAAGAAGTTTTCGATCACGTTGTAGATCGCCATATGCTGCTGGCGGTGGCGCAGCAGCTTGGAGCACATCATCGGCGACAGGGTCAGGGCGACGAAGCCGGAGACCAG
>JAHEEU010000175.1:2430-5760 GCA_024640545.1 Geobacteraceae bacterium | reverse complement strand
CGGGCAGCTGTTCGAGGAGGCTGCGGCAGAGCGTCGTCTTGCCCGCTCCGACCTCTCCGGTCAACAGCACGAAGCCGCCGTCGATCTTGATCCCGTACTGCAGGTGCGCCAGGGCCTCGCGGTGGTGCTCGCTCATGTAGAGGTAGAGCGGGTCCGGCGCGATCGAGAACGGGCTTTCGTAGAGACCGAAATAAGCAGTGTACATAGGGCCACGCAGGTTGGCTGTGTTGATTCGGCGAGATGCTATTATAAAGCAAGAATACCGCGGGTGCCAGACTTAATCCCGGGGGCGGTAAGGCTGGAGGCTTAAGGCTGTAAGCTATAAGCTGTAAGGCCCTAAAGCTATAAAGCTATAAAGCTATAAGGCTGTAAGGCTGTAAGGCTGTAAGGCTATAAAGCCCTTACCTCCAGCGGAGCCTCCAGCCTTTAACCTCCGACCCAATTCCCGGATTTACTGCCTCGTCAGGCTGCGATAGCGGATGCGGTGCGGCTGGTCGGCATCCTTGCCGAGACGCTTCTTGCGGTCCTCTTCGTATTCGGAGTAATTGCCCTCGAACCAGACCGCCTGGCTGTCCCCCTCGAAAGCGAGGATGTGGGTGGCGATGCGGTCGAGGAACCAGCGGTCGTGGCTGATGACCACGGCGCAGCCGCCGAAGTTCTCGAGTGCCTCCTCGAGCGCCCGCAGGGTGTTGACGTCGAGGTCATTGGTCGGCTCGTCGAGCAGCAGCACGTTCGACTCCTCGCGCATGATCTTGGCGAGGTGCACGCGGTTGCGCTCGCCGCCGGAGAGCACGCCGACCTTCTTCTGCTGGTCGCCGCCGGAGAAGTTGAAGCGGGCGACGTAGCCTCGCGAGTTGACCAGCTGCTTGCCGAGCAGCATCTGCTCCTGGCCGCCGGTGATCTCCTCGAAGAGGGTCTTGCTGCCATCGAGGGGGCGGTCCTGGTCGACGTAGGCGAGCTTGACCGTGTCGCCGATCTTGAAGCTCCCCGCATCGGCCTGCTCCTGGCCGGTGATCATGCGGAACAGGGTGGTCTTGCCGGCGCCGTTGGGGCCGATCACGCCGACGATGCCGCCGGGCGGCAGCATGAAGTTCATCTGCTCGTAGAGCAGCCGGTCGCCGTAGCCCTTGGCGACATCCTTGGCTTCAACGACCACGTTGCCGAGGCGCGGTCCCGGCGGAATGTAGATCTCCATGTTGCGCTCCCGCTCGGCGGTGTCCTGGCCGAGCAGCTTCTCGTAGGAGTTGATGCGGGCCTGGCCCTTGGCGTGCCGGGCCTTGGGACTCATGCGGATCCACTCGAGCTCGCGCTGCAGGGTCTTCTGGCGGTTGCTTTCCGACTTGTCCTCCCGGCGCAGGCGCTCCTGCTTCTGCTCCAGCCAGCTCGAATAGTTGCCCTTCCAGGGGATGCCGTGGCCGCGGTCCAGCTCGAGGATCCAGCCGGCGACGTTGTCGAGGAAGTAGCGGTCGTGGGTGACGGCGATGATGGTGCCCGCGTAGCGCTGCAGGTGCTGCTCCAGCCAAGCGACGGTCTCGGCGTCGAGGTGGTTGGTCGGCTCGTCGAGCAGCAGGATGTCGGGCTTCTGCAGCAGCAGGCGGCACAGGGCGACCCGCCGCTTTTCGCCGCCGGAGAGGATTTCGACCCTGGTCTCGCCGGGAGGGCAGCGCAGGGCGTCCATGGCCAGGTCGAGGCGCGAATCGAGCTCCCAGGCATCGAGGGCGTCGAGCTTATCCTGGACCACCGCCTGGCGCTCGCAGAGCGCCTCCATGTCGGCATCGGGCTCGGCGAAGGCGGCGTTGATCTCCTCGAATTCCCTGAGCAGGTCGACGGTCTCCTGCACGCCCTCCTCGACCACTTCGCGCACCGTCTTGGCGCAGTCGATCAGGGGCTCCTGCTCGAGGAAGCCGACGCTGTAGCCATCGGACAGGATGGTCTCGCCGTTGAACTCCTTGTCGATGCCGGCCATGATCCTGAGCAGGGTCGATTTGCCGGAGCCGTTGAGACCGAGCACGCCGATCTTGGCGCCGTAGAAATAGGAGAGGGAAATGTCCTTGATGATCGGCTTGCCGTTGTAGTTCTTGTTGACGCCGACCATCGAGTAGATGATTTTCTTGGTATCTTCGCTCATGAGTTCGTCCCGGGTGAGAGGTGTTTTACAGAAGAAGGCTTATACACCATCTGCGGAATCTCTGCAAGTCGGGCAAGGTCCCATGGAGCCTTGAGTGGTGGATGAGGCGGGTGGGGGGCCCGGATCCTTCGTTGATGAACTGCGCGGCGGGATATGCTCAGCTGTGATCTGTGCTCAGGGACAGGCGGGGACGCAAAGTGGTTCAGTTTGCATTCGCTCGCCGGGGGCGCCCGGCCGGGGTGCTGTTGCGGCCTGTCATATCCCGCGCACCTTGACCCGCTGCACATAGCGGCCGGCGAGCTCGGCCAGGCTCCGGACCCGCTCCGCGGGGTAAGGGGCGGCGGCGCGTGCGGTTGCGCAGAGGGCGTGCTCCGGGTGGTATTGCTGAAAAACCCAGAGTGGCGCGCCGTCGACCAGCGCGCCCAGGGCCATGATCACCTCCTCGTCAACCCAGCCGGGCACGCAGGTGGTGCGATATTCAAGTTCGACCTGCGCCCGGCCGCACCGTTGAATGGTTGCGATGAGTTTTTCGGGGGAGACCGCTGCGGTGTGCAGCTCCGGGTAGCGTCCGGGGTCGGTCTTCAGGTCGATCGCCAGGTAGTCGACCAGCTGCCGGTCGAGCAGCTCGCCTATGACCTGGGGGGCGAGACCGTTGGTGTCGAGCTTGACGGCCAGGCCCAGCGCCTTGACCTCGGCGAGGAAGTCGGGCAGGCCAGGGTCGAGGGTCGGCTCGCCTCCGGACACGACGATGCCGTCGATAAATGATTTGCGCTTGGCCAGGTCGGCCAGCAGCCCGGCGGGGTCGAGGTCGGGGTATGCTTCCGGCTCGAGGACCAGTGCGGGGTTATGACAAAAAGGGCAGGTCAAGTTGCACCCGCCCCAGAACACCAGGGATGCGATCCGCCCGGGAAAATCGAGCAGGCTCGTCCCCTGAAAACCTTTAATGCCCATAGGAAAACTTTATTTACGCGATTCGGCCCCGTGTGGGAGCAGGGGGTTACCCTTTGTCCACTGCGACGACATACTCCTGGCGATCCTTGAACTCTTCTTTCTTGCCTTTATTCCACTGCTGAACGGGACGGAAGAAACCACAGACACGCGAATAGACTTCCGTTTTGGCATTGCACTTGATTGACATGAATCCTCCTTACAGCTCCAGCTGTTTTCGGCTAAATTCAAAACCAGGGACAGTCCCTATGCGG
>JAHEEU010000175.1:0-2330 GCA_024640545.1 Geobacteraceae bacterium | reverse complement strand
TGCATGTGCGGACAGGTGAAATGCTCCCCTGAGATATAGCCGTGCTCCGGGCAGATGGTAAAGGTCGGGCTGATGGTGAAATACGGCAGGTGGAAGTTCTCGGCTATCCGTCTCACCATCAGGCGGGCACTCTGCCAGTCGTCGAGCCTCTCGCCGAGGAAGCCGTGGAACACGGTCCCCCCGGTGTACAGGGCCTGCAGCGAGTCCTGGTGGGTGAGCGCCTCGAAGATGTCATCGGTCGTCCCGACCGGCAGCTGGGTCGAGTTGGTGTAGTAGGGCTCGGCTTCGCCGGCTGTGATAATGTCGGCGAAGCGGGCCCGGTCCGCGCGGGCCAGGCGGAAGCTGGTCCCCTCGGCCGGCGTGGCTTCGAGGTTATAGAGGTGGCCGGTTTCTTCCTGGAAGGTTTCGAGCTGGCTGCGCATGAACTGCAGGGTGCGCACGGCCACGCTCTTCCCCTCGGCGGTGTCGATCCCCTTGCCGACCAGGTTGAGCATCGCCTCGTTCATGCCGAGCAGGCCGATGGTGGAAAAATGGTTGTCCCAGTAACGGCCGCTGCGCTCGCGGATGCCCTGCAGGTAAAAGCGGCTGTAGGGATAGAGCCCCTCTTCGGTGAGCCGCTCCAACTGTTTGCGTTTGATTTCGAGCGACTCATAGGCGATGCGCATCAGGTCGGCAATCCTGCCGAAGAACCCCTCGATATCCTCGGCCTGGTAGGCCGCGCGCGGCAGGTTGAGGGTGACCACGCCGATCGATCCGGTCAGCGGGTTGGAACCGAACAGGCCGCCGCCCCGGCGCCGCAGTTCGCGGTTGTCGAGCCGCAGCCGGCAGCACATGGAGCGGGCGTCCTCGGGGTCCATGTCGGAATTGATGAAGTTGCTGAAGTAGGGGATGCCGTACTTGGCGGTCATCTCCCAGACCGGCTGGAAGCGCGGACTGTCCCAGTCGAGCTCGCTGGTGATGTTGACCGTCGGGATCGGGAAGGAAAAGATCCGCCCTGAGGCGTCGCCTTCCATCATCACTTCGCAGAAGGCCTTGTTGAAGAGGTCCATTTCTTCCTGGAAGTCGGCGTAGGTGGCGTCCAGCAGCTTGCCGCCGATGATCACCGCCTCCTTGCCGAGGTCGCGCGGCGGCGAGAGGTCCAGGGTGATGTTGGTGAACGGCGTCTGGAAGCCGACCCGGGTCGGCACGTTCATGTTGAAGATGAATTCCTGCATCGACTGGCGGACTTCGTGGTAGGAGAGCCCGTCGTAACGGATGAAGGGCGCGAGCAGGGTATCGAAGTTGGCGAAAGCCTGGGCGCCGGCCGCTTCCCCCTGCAGGGTGTAGAAGAAATTGACGGCCTGGCCGAGCGCGGTGCGGAAATGCTTGGGCGGGGCGCTCTGGACCTTGCCGTAGGCGCCGCTGAAACCTTTGAGGAGCAGGTCCTTGAGATCCCAGCCACAGCAGTAAACCGACAGCATGCCGAGATCATGGATGTGGAAATCTCCCTCGCGATGAGCATCGGCGACGTAGTGCGGGTAGATCTTGTTCAGCCAGTAGTTGCTGGTGATGTTGGCCGCGATGTGGTTGTTCAGACCCTGCAGGGAGTAGCCCATGTTGGCGTTCTCGTTGACCCGCCAATCCTCCTGGGTGAGGTAGGAATCCATCGATTCGATCGATTCCTTGATAAAGGCTCTGGTTTCACGCAGCGCGGCATGCTGCTGACGGTAGAGGATGTAGGCCTTGGCGGTCTTGGCATGGCCATTCTCGATGAGGATCTTTTCGACCAGGTCCTGGACGTTCTCGACGGTCGGTATGCGACCGTCCTTGTAAATGACCTCGAGGATTCCTACGACCTGGCGACCGATCCCGGCGACCTGTTCCATGTCGGAACCGCCAACGGCCTTGACCGTCTTCTGAATGGCCGAAACGATCTTTTCTTCTTCAAATGCTACAAGTCGCCCATCCCGTTTGCGAATGAATTCCAACACAGAGCCCTCCCCCAAAATAAAAAATACCCAAAAAAATTATCACAAGCCAATAAAATGGGGAAGAGAAAAACACTATATGTAGACAATTTTTTTTATGAAACGCACAACATGTTGTGCACAAAACCGTGGACAGCCTGTGGACGAAACCTGCTTGGAACCCGCTAAGCAGGCAAGATTCTTGACGCTGTGAAAACGTCGTGCTAAAGATTCGCAATCCCTGCCCGCCTGTGAGGAAGACCATGACCGGACTTGCCCGCTTTGGAATCTCCCTGGAGCAAAGCCTGCTGGACAGCTTCGACAAGCTGATCGCCGGCAAGGGCTACGTCAACCGCTCCGAAGCCATCCGCGACATGATTCGCA
>JAHEEU010000031.1 GCA_024640545.1 Geobacteraceae bacterium | reverse complement strand
CCAATTTTAATTTCGAGAGGTTAATACGAAAATGGCAACTCTAAATATTCTCATGGTAATTGCAATTGTGTGTGTTTTTATAGGGTGGAAAATATCGCAGCAGTAATCCATAAATGTTTTTGAGAACAAGAGTATCAGCCATCAGTGTTAGGGAGAATTTTTCAAGCCAACAAATGCCACAAGCTGGTAGAGTAATGATAAATAAGAGTCCTCTCGCGTAGTTTCCACCTGCGTTCAATCTTCATTGAGTCCTTTCCCAACCACTCCCATGAATCAAAACTCTACAGCCAGATTGTAAGAGTTTTATAAAATAGGTTGAATGAAATCACAGGAAAGTTTACAACAATCAAATGATATAAATTCTCACGCAGAGTTTTTCGGTTTCTATCGGGTGGGTAAATATGTTTGAAGCCTTGAGTGGTTTTTTTTGTTTTGTGACAGCTTCTGTAAGTCTACTATACGGTACGCGTATCGCTTGGGTTTGCGGGAAGAAATGCAACTTCAATGAAGACCCCTCAAATAAAAAGCTCCTCCTCTCAGGAAGTATTCCCTCCGCGACAGCGGTCTATTTTTTTGGCTTTGTGCTTGTGTTCAGCTATTTTATCAATGGGTTTGTCGTGATACTTCTGTGTTCAATAACCAGCGCAATCCTTCTGTCTCATATGGTGGTGACAGTGGCTATGCCTGAACTGAAAAGAAAGCGGAATACCAAATAGAAGAAATCGTGCAACATTGAGCTATAAGTGGCCACCTGAATGAACCATAGTTGGCTTTTGAAATCTTATATTAACTCCCACGGCCGAAACGAAAACTGGCGTGTTATTGAATGAGCAATTTAAGACGCACATTTACCAAGAATTGTGGCCCCCTGGAAACGGGTGGCCATTTTGCTTTTCACAATAGAGGCTGTGTCTTTGCACAGTAGGTTTACGTAGATTAAGGCCGAATTTTTTACGAGACTCCACGTATATTTTCCTCGAAAAACTCGATATCTTAACAACCATCAAAGGGTTGTTGTGGCAGGCAACCTGGAGATACATCAACGGTCTGCTGTGGCAGGCGGACCTGAGACAATCTTCTTCAAAACCTCCTGAAAAGAATTTTGCCCCATGGCTCTGTCCTCCCAGAGTTGTGGGGTTCTTTTTTATAGCTATATCTAGACAAAAAGCCCTAACCGTTCTTTGACGGATTAGGGCTTTCCTCATAAGTATTGCTGCATGTCATTTTGAGAAGTTCCAGGGATATTTGAGACAGCAAATATTCCTGCAGAACGCTTGCCGAGCCAGCCTGAAGACAACCTCTAGATCATTGGAAAATAGATCACTTCTGACCACTTTCCGCTGTCAATTTTAAACCGGCCTGACAAGCCTTTTCAAGCAAACAGGTCATGTCGAGCCTGCTCTTTCAACCATGATCGGCAGCGGTCGTGATGATCTCGGAAGGCGGCAAGCCGAGATCTGAAACGGTCATATCCAGGATCCTGATCATGATCGTGTAGGCACTTCGGGCGTCGCGGTTTTCGATGGCGTTCAGAACCTGGCGGTGGTTCTCAATGCTCCCCGGCTGGTCGATGGCTTCCTTCCCGGAGAGGTAGATCGTGTGATAGAGGGCTGCGCGAATTGCACCGCCGAACTGGGCAACGAACATGTTGCCGCTGGCCTTGATGATGCCCTGATGGAAGGCGACGTCTCCTTTGGGGTCGATACGCTGATCGTCGATATTCATCCAGTTAAAAGCATCCTGGATCGCCTGCAGGTCGGCATCGTTGGCACGAATCGCTGCCAGAGCTGCAGCCTGGGGTTCAATGATCATGCGCAGTTCCATCAGCGAACTAAAGAAGCGCCGCTGGCTCATGACCCCGCAACTCCAGTTGAGCACCTCGTCATCAAGCAGGTTCCAGGAATGGATCGAACGTACACGCGTGCCAACGTAGGTCTTGCGTTCGAGCAGGCCTTTTTCCTCGAGGCTGCGCAGCACGTCGCGAATCGTGGTGCGACTCACACCATGTTCACGAGCGAGGGTCAGTTCATTGGGCAGGACGTCGTTCGGTTTAAGAGTGCCTTCGACGATCTGCCTGGCCAGTTTGTCCCTCAGGAGGGATTTGGCTTTGGTCGTAGGTTCTGACAATTTTCAGGAACTCCTACTCGGTCAATTTCCCAGGGAGTACGGCATACTGGCAGAGCCGGCTGCCGGGTACAGTCAAACATAACGCTGCGGCAAAGCTCCACACAACTGACTAGGCCCGGGTATCTTCCCGTTAACGGCCCTGGTAGGACAGGGCGGTGATGACGCCGCGAATCTCCGCCAACCCCTTGAGCCTGCCAATGGCCGAGTAGCCGGGATTGACCTGCTTGCCAAGGTCGTCCAGCATCTGGTGCCCATGGTCCGGGCGGATGGGGATCGAGCAGTCACCACGCCCCTCGGCAAGGCGCCGGTTCTCTTCGTCCAGCAGAGCCTGCACGATCGCCACCATGTCGGCATCACTGGCCAGGTGCTCCCCCTCGTAAAAACTCAGCCCGTCTGCTTCGCGTTTGACGCCCCGCAGGTGTGCGAAGTGGACACGGGGGCCGAATTCGCGTGCCATGTTCGGCAGGTCGTTGTCAGCCCTGACGCCGAAGGTGCCGACACATAACGTCAGGCCGTTGCAAGGGTGATCAACCGCCTTGAACAGCAGCCTCAGGTCCTCGGCACAGCTCACCACCCGCGGCAGTCCAAGCAGCGGCCTGGGCGGGTCGTCGGGGTGTATGGCCAGGCGGATGCCCACTTCGGCAGCGACCGGAACCACCTGGTTGAGGAAATCCACCAGGTTCTGCCGCAAACGTTCCGGAGAGACCCGTGCATATCGCTCGAGCGCATGGCGGAAGCCGTCCAGCGTGTGGGCCTCGGTGGCGCGGCCAGGCAGGCCAGCGATAATATTGGCGGTCAGCTTGCGGCGCTGTGGCTCGTCCATTCCTGCCAGGGCTTTTTCCGCCCTGGTGACCTGTTCCGGAGTGTACTCCGCAGCGGCGCCTGCCCGAGCCAGGATAAACAGGTCGAAGGCTGCGAACAGGTCGGCATCGAAGCGCAGGGCCGCGGCGCCGCTTGGCAGCTGATACGCCAGGTCGGTACGGGTCCAGTCGATCAGCGGCATGAAGTTGTAGCAGACCCGGTCGACACCACAGGCCGCCAGGTTGCGCAGGGTGCGGCAATAGGCCGCAACATGGCGCTCGAAGCCGGGGGCCTGGACCTTGATGTCGTCATGGACGGGAACACTTTCCACCATGCTCCAGCGCAACGGCGTGCGGCCCGGAGCAGCTTGTTCGATCAGGGCCTTGCGGTCAAGAATGTCCTCCATGGACCATTCTTCACCAGGAGCCTTGTCGTGCAGTGCCGTGACGATGCCGGTTGCACCGGCCTGCCTGATATGATCGAGGCTCACCGGGTCGTCCGGCCCGAACCATCTCCAGGTCTGTTCCATGTCATGTTCCTATTCTGCGGCTCAAGTGCTGTTCTAGAGGGTCATGCCGCCGTCAATAATGAATTCCTGCCCGGTGACGTAGGCCGATTCATCGGAGGCCAGATAAAGGCAGAGTGCAGCAATTTCTTCCGCCTTGCCGAGACGTCCCATCGGTTGCCGGGAAATGAAGGCCTTGCGCGCCTCCTCGGGATCGGGCAGTGCGTTGATCCGGCCATCCAGAGAAGGGGTTTGGACGGTGCCGGGGCAGACTGCATTGCAGCGGATTCCGCGCGCGATAAAATCGACGGCCACCGACTTGGTTAAGCCGAGAAGTGCCGCCTTGGTTGCTCCGTAGACGAAGCGGTTCGGGACTCCGGATATCGATGATGCGACCGAAGACATGTTGATGATGACACCGCGACCTTGTTCCAGCATCCCGGGTAAATAGGCCCGGATCATGCGGTAGGCCGAGCGCACGTTGAGGTCAAAGGAAAAGTCGTAGTCCGGCTCGGGGCAATCGAGTATGGTGCCGGCGTGCACAAAGCCGGCACAGTTGACCAGAACGTCGATGGGACCGGTCGTAGTCACTGTCTTCGCGACTTCGGCAACGTCAGTGACATCCAGCCGGCGGGTGCGGATACCATTTCGGCCCTCCATCTCCTTCAGGCCGGCGAGGTTGATGTCCGTGGCCCAGACCCGGGCCCCTTCTGCAGCGAACAACTCAGCAGTGGCGCGACCTATCCCCTGGGCGGCAGCAGTCACCAGTACGGTCTTGCCATGCAGTCTGCCAGGCACCATGTCCCTATCTCCTTGCAATCTCACCTGGTTCGCGCTCGGCTACATCACGGCGCCAATGTTCCAGGGAATGAATTCAGAATCGCCGACACCCAGGGCCTCGCTCTTGGTGCGCGTGCCGGACGCCACGTCGAGGATGCAGCGGAAGATCTCCTTGCCCATATCCTGGAGAGTCACGCCGGAGTCGAGCATCACCCCGCAATTGATGTCCATGTCCTCTTCCATGACCCGGAACATGCGGCTGTTGGATGCCAACTTGATACATGGCGACGGCTTGCAGCCGAACGCCGAACCCGCGCCAGTGGTGAAACAGACCAGATTGGCGCCGCTGGCCACCTGTCCGGTAATCGAGCAGGGATCATATCCCGGGCTGTCCATGAAGACAAAGCCCTTGGCGTGCACCGGTTCGGCATAGCGGTAGACATCGACCAGGTTGGTCGTGCCCCCCTTGGCGACGGCGCCGAGAGATTTTTCCAGGATGGTGGTCAGGCCTCCGGCCTTGTTGCCGGGGGAGGGGTTGTTGTTCATCTCGCCGCCGTTGCGGCGGGTATAGTCCTCCCACCAGCGGATGCGTTCGATCAGCTTGGCGGCCACTTCACCACTGACCGCTCGCCGGGTCAAAAGGTGCTCGGCACCATAGATCTCCGAGGTCTCCGCCAGGATCACCGTGCCGCCGTGCCGTACGACCAGGTCGGCGGCGGCGCCGAGTGCCGGGTTGGCGGTGATGCCCGAGTAGGCATCGGAGCCGCCGCACTGAACCGCTACGGACAGGTGGCTGGCCGGTACGCTTTGGCGGACAGCACGGTTGACCAGCGGCAGCATGGCGCGGATGCGTTCAACCCCTTCTTCCACCGTTTTGCGGGTGCCGCCCACGTCCTGGATGTTCATCTGCTGGAGCAGGGCGCCGGAGTGCAGCCCGGCCCTCTCGAGAACCTCGCGAATCTGGAAGACCTCGCAGCCCAGCCCGACCAGCAGGATGCCGGCCAGGTTCGGATGACGCAGGTAGCCGTGCAGGGTCCGCATCAGGGTGTCGAAGCCTTCACCGCTGCCGGCCATGGCACAGCCGGTGTTGTGCACGAAGGGCACGACCCCGTCGACATTGGGGAAGTCCTGCAGTGCCGTGGCAGTGAATTCGGCGGCGATGCGCCGACAGACGGTTGCCGAACAGTTGACCGACGACATCACGCCGATATAGTTGCGTGTGGCAATCTGTCCATTCGGGCGGACAAAGCCTTGAAAGGTGGCGCGCTCGCTCTCGGGGAGCAGTCTGCTGTCACGCAGGTCCTCGCCGACGGCGTAGTCGCGGTCAAAGTCCCGGACCGAACAGTTATGGGTATGCACATGTTCTCCCGGGCGGATATCGCTGCTGGCGAAGCCGATGACCTGACTGTACTTGCGCACCGGAGAACCGCTCGGAATGGCTGCCGTTGCCACCTTGTGCCCGGCCGGAATCTCATCCCGGCAGGGGATGGCCCCCTCTTCGATACGTGTGCCGACTGCGAGAGTCTCACCGGCGACGACGACATTGTCGCCGATGTGAAGACGGATTATCTGTGGAGCACGAGACATGGGACACCTCCCGTAGGGTTACTGTCCGGCCTATTCCGGTTCCGCAACGCAGAGCTGCCGCTGCTCACCCAGACCGGCGATACCAAGCCGCACCATGTCTCCGGGTTTCAGGTAAACCTGGGGAGAGAGACCCAGACCAACGCCCGGGGGAGTCCCGGTGGAAATCACGTCCCCGGGGTGCAGTGACATGAAGCGACTCAGGTAGCTGACGATTTCGGCCACACCGAAGATCATGGTCCTGGAGTTGCCATTCTGGTAGCGGTGGCTGTTGACCTCCAGCCACATATCGAGGTTCTGCGGATTGGGAACTTCGTCCCTGGTGACCAGCCAGGGACCCAATGGCCCGAAACTGTCGCACGATTTGCCCTTGACCCACTGCCCGGAAGTCTCCAGTTGAAAGGCCCGTTCGCTGAGGTCGTTGATCACGCAGTAGCCTGCCACGTGTCCCAGGGCTTGTTCGACCGGGACATACTTGGCGGTCTTGCCGATGACAACCCCCAGCTCGATCTCCCAGTCGGTCTTCCTGGAGCCACGGGGAATGATGATGTCGTCATACGGACCGGAAATGGCACTGGTCGCCTTCATGAACAGCACCGGCTCGTCCGGTACCTGCATGCCGGATTCCGCGGCGTGGTCGGAATAGTTGAGCCCGATGCACATGAATTTGCCGACACCGCCCACACAGGGCCCTAGGCGTGGGCTCCCTTCAACCAGCGGTAAACCGGTCGGGTCTATGGCGAGGAGTTTCGCCAGGCTCTCGGGATTGATCGTACGACCATCAATGTCCGCAACGATTCCCGACAGGTCGCGGATCTGGTTTTGATTGTCAAGCATACCTGGTTTCTCATGGCCCTTCTGGCCATAGCGCAACAGTTTCATAAGTCTCTCTCTTTGCAGTTCGTCCTGATTCAGCCAGTTTTAAATTGAGAGCCTGGGGCCCTCTCAATGGGCCCCCGGCATGACAAGAAATGGTCGATGACCGTGCAGAACAGTTGCCGGCTGCCGAAACCTCCGGCCTTGGTCACCAGGCGCAGAGGGCCATGGCGGGTATCAATCAGACCATGCACAATACCCGGCATGATTTCGCCGCAGACCTGTATCACTTCGACGCCAAGCTCGTTGAGCACGGCGAGGACCGTGTCGCCGCCGGTTGCCAGCAGCAGGGCGGTTGGGCCGGCCGCCAGGAGGCTGGAGGTGCTCTCTGCGAGCGCAATGGCCACCTGGTCAGGGTCCTGCACCGGGCAGGAAGCCCCGCTCGGCGCCCTGAGCATCACGACCGCAGGCGTCTGCCCCGATCTCGGCAGGCGCGACAGGGTGCTCCCGTCCAGCGGCAGCGCATCGACCAGGTCAGCGACCAGTGTTTCAGGATAGGCCTCTATCAGCGCTTCCACCTGCGCGGCAGTCTCCTGGGCCCTCGAGCCGACGACGAACAGGAACTTGCCCGGCATGCTTGCCGATTCTAAAGCGGGGGCTTCCCCGTCAAACATGGCCTCTGCCAGGGCCTCGGACAAACCCGCGGCACCGGCGAACAGGATCTGTGCCCGGCTTGCCACTGCGGCAGCGGCAATGCCCGACAGCTGATCACCGGACTCCGCATCAACAATACTGACCCGTGGCCGTCGATCGTCGACGCGGGTGGCCTGCCAGGCGGCGACGGCCTCGACCATGACCGCGGTGTTTTGTCGGGCCGCCCGATACATCTCCGCCAGTGAGATGCGGGGCGGGGGAGTGCGCAGATCACGGCCGATGTCGGTCTCATGCAGGGGGACGCCGTCGATATAAAGCTTGCCGCCGGTCAAAGTGCGCCCCTGGGCCGGAACTGCGGGACAGACCAGCATCTCGGAGTAACCGGAGGCCTTCAGTGCGGCAAGGGTTTCCGTCAACAGGTTGCCGCGCAGGGTCGAGTCGATCTTCTTGAAGAGCAGCTGCGGTTTGAGCCGCACCAGTTTGCCAACCAGAGCCGCGACCACATCTGCCGCCTGCTGCCCGGAAACATGCCTGGTCCCGGTATTGATCGACAGGACCTCGGGCAAATGGTCGAGCACACTCTCCAGCTTGCCCGGCGTCGTCAGGACCCGGACATCGAGACCACGGCGTGCGAAAGGGGCCGCAGCATCCATGGCGCCGGTCAGATCGTCGGCAACGATCACAGCCCGGAGTCCTCTCTGACCCATCAGGGCTCCCTCCTTGGCCCGGACCCCAGGCCGGTCCTGGTCCAACGGCGCGCATAGTCGATGGCGGCAAGCATGTTGTGATGGTCGGCGCGTCCTGACCAGGCGATGTCGAATGCAGTGCCGTGATCAACCGAGGTGCGGCGAATCGGCAGCCCAAGGGAAACATTGACCGTGGTATCGAACGCCAGCAGTTTGGCCGGGGCGTGCCCCTGGTCATGATACTGCGCGACCACCAGGTCGAACTCGCCGCGAACCGCCCGGTAAAAAACGGTATCGCCCGGGATGGGGCCCTCGACAGCGACCCCTGCGCGGCGGGCGGCAGCAACGGCGGGTTCTATCTGCTCGATCTCCTCACGACCGAATATACCCCCTTCACCGCAGTGCGGGTTGAGCCCGGCAACGGCGATGCGGGGTCGCGCCAGTCCCATTTGTTGCAAGTGGCTGTTCCCTGCGTGGATGGTCGCCAGAACCCTATCAAGGGTGATGCGTTCGGTCGCTTCACGCATGGAAACATGTGTGGTCACGTGAACGGTGGACAGTTTCTCGGACGTGAGCAGCATGAATGACTGCCTGGCCCCGGTCAGGGCAGCCAGCAGCCCGGTGTGGCCGTCGAAATGGTGCCCGGCCGCATGCAGGGCCGCCTTGTTGAGCGGGGCCGTGACGATGACATCGACGTGCCCGGCAAGCGCCATTTCCACGGCGCGCTCGATGCAGCGGTAGGCAGCTTCGCCCCCGGCGGCCGTCGCCGTGCCGGGTTTAACCAGGTCGTGGTCCGGTGCCTGAACCTCGACGACCGTAACGCTGCCAGAGGGTCGGAGGGACCCGGCGCAGGTGAAATCCAAACCCGTTCCGAGCAGCCGGTTCGCGCGCTCCAGGAAGTCCGGGTCACCGATCACCAGGGTCGAGGAGCGCTGCTCTGCCGGTATAGCCGCAAGCGCCCTGCAGATGATCTCCGGTCCCACGCCGGATGGATCTCCCATAGTGATTCCGATTGTGCCTTGATCATTCATGGTGTCAATGGCCCGCCGACAGGTTCCTTTCCCTGGCCGGACCTGTCACTGTCGTGTCAGTCGCCGGGATAAGCCTGTCTCCTGAATATCCCGGTTTCCCGCAGTGACTGGTGTCTGAGGTCCGAACATAGGAATTTCTTGCCTCTTCATTTGGTGCGTGTCGGCCGGGCCCTCTAGCGATAGATGAGCGTCGGCAGCCACATTGAGAATTGAGGGATGAAGGTGATGAGCAGCAGCACGCCCACCAGCGGAATAAGGAACGGCAGGGTCGCACGGGTGCAGCGTTCGAAGGATACACCCGACACCCGGGACAGTACGTAGAGCACCATGCCCACCGGAGGCGTCAGCAGGCCGATCATCAGGTTCAGCACCATGATGACGCCGAAATGCACCGGGTCGATTCCCACCTGGACTGCCACCGGCAGCAACACCGGGACCAGGATGGTGATAGCGGCGACCGTTTCCATGAAGAAGCCGACGACGAACAGGATGAGGTTGAGGATCAGCAGCACCAGGATCGGGTTGTCGGTCAGACCTGTGATCATGGCGACGAAATGCTCGGTGACCCGGTTGCTGGTCAGCAGCCAGGCGAAGATCGAGGCGCCGGCGACGATCAGCAGGATGATGGCCGTGGTCTCGATGGTTTCCATGGAAACCCGGACGAACCGCCGCAGATTGAGGGTGCGGTACCAGATCAGTCCGAGGAACAGCGCCCAGGCCACGGCGGCGCTGGCCGCCTCGGTCGGGGTGAAGATGCCGGTCAGGATGCCGCCGACGATGATGATCGGCGTCATCAGTGACATGAAGGCTCGCTTGAAGGTGGTCCACAGGACCTTGAACGAGAACGAGGAATCACGCGGATAATTGCGCTTGTGGGCGAACCAGCCGACCATCAGCATCAGGGCTGCGGCCATCAGCAGGCCGGGAATGAAGCCGGCAGCGAACAGCTGGCCGATCGAGGCCGAGGCCATGACGCCGTAAATGACCATCGGCAGCGACGGCGGAATGATCGGGCCAATGGTGGACGAGGCCGCGGTGACCCCGACCGAAAAGTCGCTGTCGTAGCCGGCGTCGCGCATGGCCTTGATTTCGATAGTACCGAGGCCGCCCGCATCGGCGACGGCCGCCCCCGACATGCCGGCGAAAATCACCGAGGCGCCAATATTCACGTGGCCCAGGCCGCCGGGCATCCAACCGACGCAGGCGGTGGCGAAGGCGAAGATGCGGTTGGTAATGCCCACCGCATTCATCAGCGAACCGGCGAGGATGAAGAATGGCACGGCTAGGAGCGGAAAACTGTCGACGCCGTTGACCATGCGGTGCACCACCACCACATCGGGCACCTGCCCGGTGATCAGAACGAACAACAGCGACGAGCCGCCCAAGGCAAGGGCCACCGGCACGCCGGTGATCAGGAACAGGAAGACCGAGGCAAACAGGAATGCGACGGGTTCGCCGGCGACCGCCAGACCGAGGGTGCAGACGGCGGCCATAATAATCAGGAATGCATTGAACTTGAGACCGAAGCGCTTCAAAACCGGAACCCCCTTGTCTAGCCTTTTTCGACGTGACGCGCGTGTTCGAGGCTGATCCGGCTGCCGCCCTGGCGGATATGGCGGACCAATACCTGTATCGAACGGATCGTCATGGCGGCCAGACAGACGCCGACCATGTAATACATAATACTTTTCGGGATATCGATGGAGACCATCATCTGCTTGGTCTTGCCAGCCAGCTTGAAGGAGGTCCACGACAGTATGGCGAAGAAGACGATGCGGCCGATATCTCCGCAATAGGTCAGGATTTTGCCGAATTTGGGCGGTACGAAGCGGAACAGGAACTCCACCATGATGTGGCTGTTCTTGCGCACCGCCATGATGGAACCGATGAAGCAGACCGCGATCAGCAGATAGCGGGCGATTTCCTCGGTCCACGACAGCGAGTCGTTGAGGACGTAGCGGGTAAAGAACTGGACGAAGATGTCCAGAGCCAAAATCCAGAAGACCAGGAATACGAGGTAATCCTCGATTCCCATTTTCCGCCATTCAATGGGAGCGTCCAACTCCTTGTCGAAATCGGGCGCTTCGGCGATCTCCCGGCTTGTCTCAGACATCTTCGTCCCGTCCATGGTTAAGGTTATTGCTGTTAAAGGTTACTTGATCGCCTGCAGACGGTCCCAGATCTCCTTGGACCACGGAACCTCGGTCGGATGGCTGTCGTAATAGGCCGCGGTGGCCTTCTGCATGGCGGCAACGTCGACGTCCTTGATGACGATGTTGCCCTGCTTCTCGAACCAGGCAACCAGTTCCTTCTCCTTGTTCTCGATGTCCTTGGTGGAGCCGGCGGCCGCTTCGGTGATTACGTCGACGAACAGCTTGCGGTCGGCCTCGTTCAGGCGGTCCCACAGCGGGCCGCCGATGATGGCGAGCAGGCTGTCGGTGATGTGGCCGGTGAGGTTGATGTTCTTCTGTACCTCATAGAACTTCTTGGCCTGAATGGTCGGCAGCGGGTTCTCCTGGGCCTCTACGGTGCCCTGCTGCAGCGCCAGGTAGACCTCGGCGAAGGCTATCGGGGTCGGGTTGGCGCCGGTGGCCTTCGGGAAGATCGTGTAGGCAGGGGCGTTGGGAACGCGGATCTTCAGGTTCTTCATGTCGGCCGGATTGCGGACCGGCTTGTTCGAGGTGACATGCCGCTGGCCATAATAGGTGGCGGTGACGATGTGGTGTCCGGAAGCCTTGTCATAGCCGTCCGACAGGTCCTTGAAGAGGTCGCTTGTCAGGAACTTCCGCCAATGGTCGACGGAACGGTAGACGTAGGGATAGCCGCTGATGCCGATCGGGCCGTAGGAACGCCCTGCAAACTGGAAGCCGGTCCAGATGATGTCGACGGTGCCCAGCGACAGGCCCTCGTTGATGTCCACTTCCTTGCCCAGCGAGGAGGCCGGGAAGACTTCGATCTCGTACTTGCCGCTCGACCGCTTCTTGATCTCGTCAGCGGCCCAGAGCGCCCATGTGTGATAAGGCTCGCTGGTTTCGTACACATGCGCCCACTTGAGTTTCTCCGCGGCCAGTGCCTGGGTGGCACTTATAGTCGAGAATGCAACGATAAGGGCCAGCAGCAATGCGAAACGACTTTTCATTTTTACCTCCTCTGTAAATGTTTGACTCACTTTGTGCTGCCTGCTTTGTCGCGAATAGAGCAGACAGCGACCATATTGTAGGACATTATAATTCTCTTTGTCGTACAATTATCTTAGCGTGAAGTGCATGTCAATATGAAATAACCACGTTGTCTTCCTGCCCGTTGGCTTTTTCACTTGCAAGACGGAGCCTTCCTGCAGCGTGGCTCACCTCTGGCAGGAGTCCAGCAGCGGGGTGGCCTTTTCCGGGAACAGGCGCTGCGAGTGTTCGCGTACCATCAGGATGCGCCGCCTGACTTTCTCCTCATGGTTCTGGGCAATATCGGCGAGTCGATGCTTGAGGAACGGGTTGGAAAAGCGCTCGATCACCGTTGTCATGTAATGATCCGGGTCCTGGCCAGGGAGGAGTGCCCGTAGAACCGGGAGAACTTCGCTACTCAGCAATTCCTGCAAGACCGGGAAATAGTCCGGATCCTTGATGATCTCTGAGACCAGTGAAGGGTTCTCAGGACGTCCCCTGCGGAGCCACAGGTCGACCAGGAATGTGTGGCTGAGGTTGAGCACCCCCAGTTTCAGCATTTCGTAGGGGTAGAGGTCCTTGACCACATGAATATCGGGGTGCGTACCGGGCGGTATCAGTCCCGGGACATCCTGGATGGCCCATAGCGCGTAGGGCTCGGCGACTGCGCCAATCGGTATCAGGGATTCCGAAACGATACGGTCCACCAGGGTGTTGGCCCACACACAGTCCCTGTTGATCCATGTTAGCAGGTCATCTGCAAAATGCCAGTCTCGGCCCAGTTCAAGAATAATTCCTCTCAGCTGGTCGGCGTTGCCGTTAATCAGTTCGCAAGGCAGAATGGTCAGGGGAGGCCCCCCGGCGTCAAACCGCTCACGCAGCAGCAGCAGGAGCTTGGCGGGGAAGGAAGTCGGTGGCCGCATGTCCGGGCGATCATCCTTGCACAGTTCGTAGCCGCGATCGGCAGTATTTGAGATAATGGTACGGACGGGCCCTTTGACCAGCGTCAATGCCTGTTGCCACTGTTTTGGATCCGCAAGGATCAGGGCGCGGTCAATGATCGAGACCTTACGCTGCTCCTCGATGACTTTGCCATCGCGATATCCCTCGATCCGGACCGGGTAGGCAGGGTGAGCGTTCAAGGCCTCGGCCCGCGACTTCCCTTCCGCCTGGCCTGAGCTCTGCAGCGCACAGATCTTGCCGACCATCTGTCCGGACTTGGCCGCCTCGTCGAGCAGCAAGTCGACGTGAGCCTGCAGGAAGCGGCCGGTCCCGAACTGCAGGATTGAGATTTCAGATTGCACTTGGCTCATTGCTTTTCCTCCCTGACGTAGATGGCTATAACCGTGGTCCAAAAGCCGCCTAGATTTCCACGACTCCCTTCACAAGCCCCGAATCGGGGGAGGTCCAGCCGCTGAACTCTTCGATCAGGCGGTCAAATCGACAGCGATGCGAGATCAGGGGAGCGAGGTCGAGCTGCTTTTCAGCCAGGCATTTCAACACCCAGAGAAAATCCTCCCTGGTCGCGTTGCGGCTGCTCAACAGGGTCGTCTCGCGCCGGTGGAAGTCGGGATCGTAGAAGCTGATCGTGGCATCGACGATACTCACCAGCAGATAGCGACCGCCGTGGGCGACATATTCGAAACCTTGCATCATCGCCTGAGCCGACCCGGTGGCATCGAAGACCACCGCCGCACCGTTGCCTGCGGTCAGCTCGGCGACCTGCTGTCGGGACTGCTCGCCACCAGCTTTGATCGTGGCGTCGACCCTGGCCCAACTGCGGGCGAGCTCCAGGCGCTGCTCATTGACATCCATGGTGATAACGCGGGCCCCGGCGATTCGGGCAAACTGCATGATCCCGCAGCCGATCGGACCGGCCCCTGTGACGAGAACGTCTTCACCCGGGGAAATTCCGGCGCGGCGCACAGCATGGGCGCCGATGGCCATGCATTCGACCAGTGCCAGCTCGTCGTAACTCAAACCCGGGGCTTTCAGCAAGTGGTCGGCCGGCATGCTGATGAACTCCTGCATGCCGCCATCCCGGTGAACTCCGATAACCTGCAGTGAAGTGCAGCAGTTGGTCTTGCCGTTGCGACATGCAATGCAGTTGCCGCATTCGAGATAGGGCATAACCGTCACGGCGTCGCCGATCTGAAGGTCGGTGACGCCGTCGCCAAGGGCGACAACCTCGCCGGCCAGTTCGTGACCCAGGATGCGCGGGTAGTTGAAGTATGGCTGGCGACCACGGAAGGCGTGCAGATCGGTGCCACAGATACCAATGCGCCTGATGCGCACCACTGCCTGGCCGCGGTCAGCGACCGGCTTCGGTCTATCCACGTAGCTGAAGTGATCCGGTTGATTGCAGACAATGGCTTTCATGGTTTTATCCTTGAAGAGTTACCTAATGCGGTTGGTGAAAAAGATCTCGCTCTTAATCCGGTCCAGCATCTCCAGTCGGACTTTCATAGGGGTGGCCAAGTTCAGCAAGTCCGAAGGTCGCGGCCAGTTCCGCGAACTCGGCTGCGACCGCGGCATCGAGGGGGATGCCGCTTGCAAGCCGGTTCGCCTCCTCATGCCACTCGCGGTCTCCGGCGGCCATAACCCGGTTTTCGGGGGTGGCCGGCTGGGCACGCAAATCCGCCAGATAGACTGCTATCTGCTCCTGGTAAAGATGCGGCTCGATGAAGGCTTCCGGTTTCATGACCAGGAAGAAGTGACCCAGGTGGCGGCGCGTGGTGTAATCGGGGCCGGCCATGCTGAGCAGTTGATGGCTGAAGGCCATGCCGGTGAGCGCAGAGCTGAGAACTTCGCAGAGGCCCGCCAGCGCCGCGCCCTTGTAGCCGTAGTCGGCTCCTCCCACAGGCAGAAGGGCCGCGGCGGTTTCGGCGTCTGTCGTCATGACCCCGCCCTTGTCCACGGCGACATCACGAGGCAGCGGCCGGTTGATGGCCTGGTACTGGAGCACCCGGTTGAGGGGGATGGCGCTGGAGGCCATGTCGATCAGGTATGGTCTCCTGCCGGCTACCGGTGCGGCAAAGCTGATCGGGTTGGTGCCGTGAAAGGGTGTGACGCCGTCAAAGGGGAGGACCAGCTTGTCCGAGTTGCAAAGGGCAATCGCCAGGTAGCCGGATTCGGCTGCGGCAAGCGCATAACTGCCTGCTGCCCCGAAATGGGATGAGTTGATCACGGTCACCGCAGCGATGCCGTTTTCGTCCGCCAGCCGGATGCCCGCTTCGATCGCTCGGTAGCCGGCCAAGTGGCCGAAGCCGTCATCGGCGTCGAGACGGCCGGTGCCGGTGCTGAGCCGCGCGAAGTTCAGCCTGGGAGAGCCGTTGATGCGCCCCCCCGCGAGCGCTTTGAGGTAATGGGGCAGCAGGCGGACGCCGTGGCTGTCGACACCGCGCAGCGAAGCCCCGACCAACGAGCGGGTCACCGCTTCGGTGGAAGGGCGGTCGGCGCCGGCTTTCTCCAGGCAGCTGCTGACAAAGGAGCGAAGCTCCTCGCAGGATACATGCAGGTCTGCCGCGCTGTCCGGGGTCGAACCCCGTTTCTGGTCCAGCTGGTTCATATCGTCCCTGGACATCTGCAGTCCACCGCCAGGCTGAATGCGCACGCGGGTTCAAAGTTGCAAACGGGGGTTGTCCACCGGATAAAAAACCGGACAACCTTTAATACGAGGGGCGGCGAGGTTCATGTGCAGCAGAAAAGCCCCCTTGCTTTTGTCTGCCTAT
The DNA here is from genome assembly GCA_024640545.1 of Geobacteraceae bacterium. GTDB lineage: Bacteria > Desulfobacterota > Desulfuromonadia > Desulfuromonadales > BM103 > JAHEDT01. Next base: position 5,059 of record JAHEEU010000031.1, on the reverse strand, counting down.
TCTGTTTATTTTGTCATACAAAGTAAATAGGCTTATTGAACATTGTCAAGGCTAATTCTGGAGACTTGCCTCGCCGTCCGGTCGGTCAGTCGTTAATCCACTGCACAGTTTCTGAAACCAGGCCCAGCGATACGATGCCGCGCTTAAAGAAGGCCTACGGCAGCGGCAAAAGGACCTAATCATGATTGCAAACATCTCTCTAAATCTGCCTGCGGTGATTGAATTCGGCGCTGGGAAAATCAACACGCTGAACCTCCACCTGCAAGGCTGCAGAAAAATTTTCCTGCTTGTCGATAAGCCGGTTTTCCCGAAAATTGAACCCCTGGTCAGGGAGATCGAGAGCTCAGGGAAAGAAGTCTTCGTGTCTACGGAGGTTGTTCCTGAACCGCCGATCGACACGCTGGCAGGCCTGCTGCTGCCGGTCAGGGATTTCAGCCCGGATGCCGTTGTCGGCATCGGCGGCGGCTCCACCATGGACCTGGCCAAACTGGTTTCCGTGCTGTTCACCGGGGAGCAGCAGATTCACGAGGTCATCGGCATCAACAACCTCGGCAAGAGGAACATCAGGCTGGCCCTGGCGTCGACCACGTCCGGGACCGGCAGCGAAGTCACCCCGATCGCCGTACTCACGGATACCCGGGAGAAATTGAAGAAAGGGGTCGTGAGTCCGCACCTCGTCGCCGATGTCACCATCGTCGATCCGGAGCTGACCCTGGGCCTGCCAGCCCCGGTTACCGCGGCGACCGGAATGGACGCCATGACTCACTGCATAGAGGCCTACACCAACCGCTTCGCTCACCCGGTGATCGACAACCTTGCCTTACAAGGCATTGCCCTGATCGCCGCAAATCTTGAGACGGCCGTTTCGGACAGTGGCAACCTTGAGGCACGGACTGCAATGGCCCTCGGCAGCCTCTACGGCGGTCTCTGTCTGGGGCCGGTCAATACGGCTGCAGTTCATGCTCTCGCCTACCCGCTGGGGGGTGAGTTCAACGTTCCGCACGGCGTGGCCAACTCGGTCCTGCTCCCCTTCGTCATGGATTTCAACCTTTCGGAATGCTCGGGAAAGTACGCGCAGGTTGCCCGGGCCCTGGGTGTGACGACCGGTGGTTCAGACAAGATCATGGCAGAAGAGGGGATTCAGAGGATCAAAGGTCTTTCTGCGCGCTGCGGGATACCGAAGGGGCTCAAGCAGCTCGCGATCCCTGAAGCGGCGATTCCCGCCATGGCAAAAGCAGCCATGCTGGTTACGCGCCTGCTGGACAACAACCCGCGCAAGGTCGAGTTAAAGGATGCGGAAGCAATCTTCAGGGCGGCATTCAGGGGTGCGGAGGCGTGATCGCAAGCTCAATCCTGGCAAGGTTCTGTACGTGCTGTGTTGACTCTCTGGCACCCGGAACTTACCTGACAGCAGAGAGGTTCATTAATAACAGGCTTCACCCTGCACTTTCATCATTATCAGGTCACTGATAAGAATTTTCTGGCGTCGCATGCTTATCCCTGTAAAAGGGCCCTCCGGGTAATCTTTAGTTGTTTTCTTGGCGGAAACGAATTACTCCTTCAGTGGAACGCAGATGTAGATCTCTTTGCGGGAACGGGATTTCGATGCCATTTTTCCGGAAACCTGCATCTATTGCATAGTTGATTTCACTGATGACATCATACTTTTCAACAGCATTGGGGATCCAAAACAACAGCATGAAATTCAAAGAGGAGTCACCGAATTCGCGAAACCATGCTTTGGGTTTCGGTTCAGCCAGAACCCGTTTATTGGCCAATGCAACATGGACCAAAACCTCAGCCGCTTTTTGACAATCCGATCCATAAGCAATGCCGACGGGAACCTGCAGGCGAATCTTCGGATTTCCGTAACTATAGTTGACGACCTCGTTCTCGAGAAGTTTTGAATTAGGCACGATAACCGAAATACCGTCTGGCGTTTCGATCAACGTGGTTCTCAAATTGACCTGCTTGACATCGCCCCATACGCCGCTTATTTCAAGCCTGTCTCCGATTTTAACCGGTCTCTCCAGGAGAAGGATGATGCCGCTGATGAAATTCGATGTCAGGTTTTGCAGACCGAAGCCAATGCCGACACCGATAACGGCGAAGAGTCCCAAAATAGCGCCAAGAGGAACGTTGACTGTGTTGAGACCAATGTAGATACCGATGAACAGAATCAGGAAGTGAACCAAACGAAGCAGGGTATATTCTAAACCCTCGTCAATGTTCAGCTTTTTAAACACTTGGTTCCGAAGGGATGAACGAATAATCTGCGAGACAACCAAAGACAGGAGGACTGCAATGACGGCAACCACCAGGTGACTGATTGTGATCCCGACATTCTGGATTTTGAACAATACAAAATCTTTATAGTAATAATTAATGTTTGCCCACAAGTTTGCGCTGTCCATATTGGTCTGTCCCTAATACACGATAGATTGGTTAAATGACTCGCCGAAAAACCACCCTCCAAGAAACGGTAAGATTAAGCAATGATTTTCCTTCCAATCACTTTAACATGGATGAGGTTATGAACCAATTTTCAAAAACATACATCTCTGTAGAGCACCATCTATCAGATACAAAAAACCTGCCTTGAAGGGGGCGGCTTTTCTTGCGTTGCAGGGGCAGTGAGAATTGGGCCTTTTGGCCGCATGGCACGCCGAAGCAATGTAAGAATATAAATTGGGCTGATCCAAAAACTGTGGCTACCTGGATCTGACTGAGTGGCCATTTACAATTTGTCAGAGTATTTAGAACACCGGCCAAAGCCGGCATCTAAATGCAGAACGACCTAACCAACGAAAACCAAGAATGGTTAGGCCGCCTTTAACATTGAACTGCAATCTGTTGCAGGAAGGGATTGTGCTTAAGCCGGGGTCCAATAACAACGCTTCGGCGAAACAATCTTTTCTTCCTTTTTTAACTGTGCCATTGCTCTATCCACAGCTTTTCTATCGAGATCCCCCAGCTCAGCAATTTTCCCGGCATTGAGGGGCTGACCTTCAGCGCGCATTACTTCTAGAACCTTTTCTTTAATATCCATAAGAATACTCCTTGGCAAAGATAGGGTTTATAAAAGAGATTTCACCTGCGATAGAGGTACGTTACCAAGTCTGAGTAGCGGAATCAATGCTAACGGCAACCGTCGCTCTTAGCCAACTAAACTTCTCTTTCAAGATTTCATAATCAGGCCCAGAAGTTACAAATTCGGCTTTACCCTTGATTAAGAAGCCGGCACCAGCGCCGTGCAAACCTTTGACCTTACTGCTTGCAATTGTGATTAACACTTCAGGGTTATATTTGATGTTCTCTTCTGTCTTGTGCATATATCCTGCGGGGATCAGAAAACGCCCTTCTGGCGAGATGCGGATGTAGGTATTCCAGGTGTTGACCATATGAGGTCCATCCTTGCCCAGTGTTGCAATCGCAACGACGCCATCATTCTTAAGCATTTCGAGCAATTTTTCTGAGATCATGGCTTTCTCCTTTTGTTTGAATTCTTTGTGTTCAGTTGGTAGGCAGAGAATAATTGATCCTTGTCCCCATAAAAAGGTACAATTTGGGAAAAAATTATGGGGACAGGTGGGCTTATAGTGCACTCCCCATCCGATATTGTCTGTGAGGAACTCAAGGCGGTTGAACTATGTTCAATTTAAATAACAAAAATGCCACCCCACTGTACCAGCAGCTCTTCCTACAAATTCGGGACCAAATAGTTTCTGGTGAGCTTCCTGCACATTTTAAGCTCCCATCAATCCGTGACATGGCCATGGAGTTGGCTATAAGCCGGAATACGGTCGAGGCCGCTTTCCAGGAATTGTTTGCCGAAGGGTACATTTACAGCAAGTCACGCAGCGGCTACTTTGTTTCCTATATCGATCAGGAACTGGCATCATCCTCTCGAACAGATCATCCGCAACAGGATCTTCATCCCAAACTTGTGGAACGCTATCAGTATGACTTCCACCCGGCACGCCTCGACCCGGAAGTCTTCCCAGCTTCTCTTTGGCGCAAATGCCTGATTGACAGCCTTCGTTCAAGCACCGGAGATTTTTCACAGTATAGCGAACCGCAGGGAGAATGGGGCTTACGCTGTAATCTTCAATTTTATCTGGAACGCTCACGCGGAGTGCACTGTTCTCCCACCCAGATCCTCATCTGCTCAGGTTTGCAACATGGCCTGGAAATTGTCGCTCAGCTCATCAAAGGCCGGCACGAATCGGTAGCTGTCGAGAATCCCGGTTATCATCTTCCCCGGGACGTCTTTCGCAACCATGGCTTTGATGTTATCCCGGTTGATGTTGGCGCTGGCGGGCTCAATTTGAAGACTCTGAGGTCAACATCGAGCACCGTTGCATACATAACCCCTTCACACCAAATGCCACTTGGTCATGTTATGCCTGTGGCCAATCGGCTGGAACTGATTTCTTGGTCGAAGACGGGGAACAAACTGATCATTGAAGACGATTACGACAGCGAACTTAGATACATTGGGCGGCCTATTTCTTCATTGCAGGGTTTATATTCTGAAGGCAACATCATTTACCAAGGGACCTTCTCCAAGGTCTTTTCACCTGCACTGCGATTGAGCTACATGGTGCTCCCCCACGCACTTTTGAATGACTATCATCGGCTCTTCCAAAATCATTTTTGCCAGGTCCCAGTTATTATCCAGAGAGCCATGATCAATTTTATGGAGAGGGGACACTGGGAACAACATATTAGACGCTCTAGAAACTTCTACAAAAAGAAGCATGAAATAATGCTCCAAGCCATTGACGAATATTTCGGGCGAAAAGCAAATGTAATTGGTCTGGGCGCAGGGCTCCATATTGTTCTTGAACTGACCGAAGGTTTAAGCGATGAATTAAAATTTGTAGAACGGGCAAAACAAAAGGGAGTTCGGTTATTGCCTTTTTCCCAGTTCTACATTTCCGGTGCATTTGAAAACAATAAGCTGTTACTCGGCTTCGGGGGGATGGGAATTAATGAAATTCCAAAAGGAATTGAAACCCTTGCAACTCTCATACATTGATGCCGGTCATATTTTATT
>JAHEEU010000174.1 GCA_024640545.1 Geobacteraceae bacterium | reverse complement strand
ACCCATTCACCTCCGGCGCGGCGCAACAGGCGGCCGCCAGGGAGCAGCGATCGCTGCTGATCCGTTTCGGCACGGCAGCGTTCCTCTCGATGCAGTTGATGGGCTTCTCTTTTGCACTTTATGGGGGGTACTTCTACGGCATCGACCCGGGGATCCGCCAGATGATCCAGTACTTTGCCGCGGCGGTGACGACACCGGTGGTCTTCTATGCAGGCTGGCCGTTTCTCGCCGGGGCCTGGCGCAGCCTGAAGAACCGGGCCCCGAGTATGGACCTGTTGATCAGTCTCGGCGTGCTGGTGGCCTACTTTTACAGCATCTACACGCTCATTACCGGCGGTGAAGTCTATTTTGACACGGCGGCCATGATCGTCACCCTGATCCTGCTCGGCCGTCTCTTCGAAGGGGCGGCCCGCACCCGCGCCATCTCCGGCATCGATAAACTGCTGCAGCTCGCCCCCGACATGGCGACCCGCCTGGATGGCGACGAACTCCAGGTCGTTCCCAGCGCCAGCCTCAGGCCTGGGGACACCATCCTGGCCCGCCCGGGGGAGCGCATTCCGGTCGACTGCCGGATCATTGACGGGGTCACCGAGTTGGACGAATCCACGATCAGCGGCGAACCGATGCCGGTCTTGCGCAGGCAGGGCGACAGTGCCGCCGCAGGGACCTTGAACCTGACCGCGTCGATCAAGCTCAGCGTCGAACGGGTCGCTGCGGAGTCCTTTATCGCCCGCATGGCCCGCATGGTGGAGGAAGCGCAAAACCGCAAGGCGCCGATCCAGTCTCTTGCAGACAGGATCGCATCCCGGTTCGTCCCGTTCGTTTCCCTGGTTGCCGCCGGCACCTGGTTTTTTTGGTTCTTCAGCGGCGCGCCCCAAGGGGCAGCCCTGCTCAACGCCGTCGCGGTCCTGATCGTCGCCTGCCCCTGCGCCCTCGGCCTGGCGACGCCGACGGCGGTCCTGGTCGCATCCGGCAGCGCTACGGCCAGGGGAATCCTCTTTCGCGGCGGCGACATCCTCGAAACGACCGGGCATATCGACCTGGTCGCTTTCGACAAAACCGGCACTCTGACCCTTGGCAGGCCGACGGTCACGGAGGTCCTGCCCGCTCCGGGACGACGAGTAGAAGATGTTCTGCAGCTCGCCAGTCAATTGGAGAGCGGCTCGAATCATCCCCTCGCCCAGGGCATCATGGCCAGGGCTAAAAGCGCGGGGGTGGAATTACGGCCCGCCGGGTCGGTGGTGACCATCCCCGGACGCGGTCTGCGAAAAACCGACGCAGAGGGGGAAGTCCTGGTCGGCAGTCGCACCTTCCTCGTTGAAAATGGGGTTGAGGTGCCGAAGGTGGCGTCAGGGGTGGTAACGGAGGTTCACGTGAGCCTGGACGGCTTTTGGCAGGGAGTTCTGCTGGTTCAGGACCCGCTGCGCGACGACGCCCTCGAAGCTGTCACGAAACTGCGGCAGGCCGGTCTGGGCACGATACTGCTGACTGGAGACCGCGCCGAGACGGCGGAGCAGGTCTGCGCAAGCCTGTCCATGCCCGGGAACTATCTGGCCGACCTCAGTCCGGCGGACAAGGCCGACTGGGTCAGCACGCGGCAGGCGTCCGGAGCAAAAGTCATGATGGTCGGCGACGGCATCAATGATGCCCCGGCGTTGTCCCTGGCCGATATCGGCTGCGCCATGGCCGGAGGCACCGATATCGCCCTCGAAACATCCGATCTGGTCATGACCCGGTCAGCACTCGGCCGCCTGTATGAAGCTGTCATAATCGCCCGCCTGACCTTGCAGACAATCAGGCAGAACCTTTTCTGGGCATTCAGCTACAACCTGGTCACCATTCCCCTGGCCGCCAGCGGCCAGTTGGCCCCGGTCTGGGCGGCCGCCGCCATGGCCGGCAGTTCCGTGCTGGTGGTCAGCAACTCGCTGCGCCTTGGCCGGCGGGTGCGTCGCACTTTTTCAGTTGCCAACCGGCCGGCCAACCATTAAGGTCTACCAATGATCAAGTCGATCGTGATCCTTATTCTGCTCTCTCTATGTATCGGTACCGGTGCCTGGCTGTTTTTCATCTGGTCGGTCAAGCGAGGCGATTTCGATGACGTCGAGGGGCCCAAATACCGCATGCTTGACGACGATGAGGATGACCGGAACAAGCAAGGAGGGCACAGTGAAGACTAGACAGTTCAAGCTGGGGCATCTGCTCGCAGCCATCGGCCTGCTGTGGCTTTTGACCGGCGTTGCCACGGCGGCCGAAACCCGTATTGAAGCCCCGCGAAGCGACGGTGGCCGGGCGGTGCTCGCCTTTAGCGACGCCCCACTCAAAACGATGACCGAGACCCCTTTTGCCATCGAACTTTACGATGTCCAGGGGAATCCCGTCAGGGAGGCAAAGCTGCAGCTCAGCCTGACCATGCCTTTCATGCCGATGCCGCCCAACCACCCGGAGGTTGTCTGGTCCGAAGGGGCCTACCGCGGCGTTGCCGTCTTCACCATGGCGGGCGCCTGGCAGGTTCATGCCGCCATCGAACATCCCGGTGCAGTCCAGGAAAAAGTAACCTTTGATATCGAAATGGTCGCCATGCAATGACTGACTCGCTCATCACCATGGCCTTTGTCACCGGTCTGCTCGGTACCGGCCACTGCCTCGGCATGTGCGGCGGTCTGGTCAGTGCCCTCTCGCTCTCGGAGGTCGGCCAGCAAGGCGGCTGGTTCTTCCACCTGCTCTACAACACCGGTCGCATCATCACCTACACATTCATCGGCGGAGTGGTTGGCTGGCTCGGTTCCGCCCTGGCCTATGCCGACCGTTTCAAAATGGCGACCCGCATGTTGCTCCTCGGGTCCGATTTCTTTATCATTCTGGTCGGGCTCGGCACCGCCGGACTCTTCACGTGGCTCAATGCCGCTAAACTCGATTTCCCGAGTCCCATGCAGGCGATGACCGCAGCTGTGCGCGGCCTGCGACGCCTACCACCGGCCTGCGCAGCACTGCCGCTCGGCATGGTGTTCGGCTTTATCCCCTGCGGCTACCTCTATGCCGTCGCCATCACGGCGGCCCAAAGCGCCAGCATCACCACCGGAGCCCTGATGCTCCTGGCCTTCGGCCTCGGCACTGCGCCGTCACTGCTGCTTTTCGGCGGCACAGCACACTGGCTGAGCGGCCGTGCCCGCAGCTGGATGCTGCGGCTTGCCGGCCTGGTCGTGGCCGGCATGGGCGTCATCAACCTGTGCAAGCACCTGCGGATGATGGGCTGGCTCGCCTGAATAATCTTTGTGCTGCGGGCGACCTCGGCAAGCCAAGAGAGGCCAGCGTTGTGGCCGCCAGGCTTCCGGCAGGCGGCCCTGGCAAAACACCGCGGGCGCAGCCTGGCGCGGCAGGAACAGGCCTTAAAATGGCATCACGGCAACCGGGTGCACCCTGGGATTCTGAGACACCGGGGGTCTGCGCATCTCGGCGTCACGCTTTCGGTGGCTTGTACAGCTTAGGCGGCGGCAGTTTTTTCTGCCAGAAACGCTTGGCAACCCAGAGGCAGACCAGGTAGAGCAAAGCGCAAGGAGTGTAGCGGAACAGGAAGGTGACCTGCAGCGAAGTGTCGATTTCGAGCCCGACTACGGCATAAAAGGCCACGATCAGATAAGGAAATAGAGGGATCACCGCCAGCTCGCGCCAGCGGTATTTATAGCGCCACAACATGTGCAGCTGCAGCAGGATATAGAAGGGTATCGCGGCGATCGAAAGGAAAAACAGGAGATCGTAGAGCAGACCGAATTTTTGCGGTTCCGGGTCGTATACAAAATCGGCCTTACGGCGCTCGGCCTTGATTAACGTGTCAACCCAGCCCGCCGGCTGCCTTGGGTTGACCGCAGAAACTCCCTGCCAGATGACATCCGCGGCCTTGTTCACCTGGAAGAGCTTCTGCCATTTTTCATCGAGGACCGTGATCCTGACCGCATCGATATGCGTCGGGTTCTCGTACCCCACCCAGACCATCGCTTCGCCCTGCCCCGGCTCATGCAGGACCGCAGGGTTCCTGATCGCACCCACCTCGAGAGGCTCGCCCTGCAGCGTGGCAATCGCCTGGAAACGCAGGGGTGTGTCGCTGTCATACTTGAGCAGGATGTACAGCTTCTCGTCGCTGCCCAGCGTTACTTGAGTCGCCGGATCCAGGGCAGTGATGTCCACCTGAACCTTTGCCGCCGAATCGGCGAAACACCAGGAGCCGTACAGGCAAATGAACGATAAGGTAATGACGGTAAAGAGAATTCTAAGACGAGTCATATGGCCCACTTCTGAATTAGAAATGAATGAAAACTGACGGAATTATACCCTAAAATCAGCAACGACACCCAAAATTTTATCAAAATAATCGGGGCAAATCCAAAACTTTCGCGGGCACACGCCTCAACTGCTGCCGGGCCTCGCCTCTAGGGAGATTTTTTCGAGAGCCTTTATCCGGGGCGCTGATCGATTCCGCTTTCGACAGGCCCGGTCCCGCGGGCCATGTGCCGGATCATGATGGTCTTTTCCCATGGCCTCGGCAGACAGGCTGGCGGCCTGTTATAATGTTCTCCAGCGACCAGGCAAAGAGAGCTTGCAACCAGCAGACGCGGCTTTTCCATGGCAATCCGGCAGACGGCAGCCCTTTGGGTTGCCGACATCCGACGCCCACACAGCAGGGGATCACCGAGAGATGACCTGTTCACGATTATTGGACCACCCCCTCATCAGCGAACGCTATTTCTTCCCGCGCGCGGCCCCGCTCCACAGGCCATTCCTGGTGGAATGCGAGGGGGCCACCCTGGCCTGTGCTTATCATGAAACCTCCGCCAGCGACTTCACCATAGTTCATTTTCATGGCAACGGTGAAGTCGTCGCCGATTATCTGGAGGGATTCCCCGAACTGATAGGCCGCATGGGCTGCAACTGTTTCCTGGCCGAGTTCCGCGGTTATGGCGGCTCTACGGGAAGACCGCAGCTTGGCCGCATGCTGGAGGACGTTCAAACGACGATTACGGCAATCAGGCAACCCACCGACAAATTAATCTTGTTCGGGCGTTCGGTGGGCTCGCTTTTTGCCGTCAAGGCCGCCGAGCTCTTTCCCGACGTTGCCGGCCTGATCCTCGAAAGCGCAATCGCCGACCCTCTGGAGAGGCTACTGCTGAGGGTCCACCCGGAGGAACTGGGGGCCTCCCGGGCCGAGCTGGCGGATGCCGTTTGCCGCGCCATGGATATCCGGCAGACGATGGCACGCTTCACCAGGCCGACCCTGGTCCTGCATACGCGCCATGACGGCCTGGTCGACGCCAGCCATGCCGAGCGGCTGGCCGCATGGTGCGGCGGGCCGGTGCAGCTGGAAATCTTTGCGCACGGCAGTCACAACGACATCATGCATGTTAATGCTCGACAATACTTCGCCCTGATCAACGAATTTCTTCAATCACTGCGGGATTGAGGTATGGAGTACCGGCTCGCCGCTGATCTCGTCCTGGTTTTGCATCTGCTCTTCATCGTCTTTGTCGTGTTGGGCGGGCTGCTTTGCCTGCACCGGGTACGTTGGGCCTGGCTGCACCTGCCGGCGATGCTGTGGGGTGTCTGGGTGGAATGGGCGGGGCGGCTATGCCCCCTGACACCTCTGGAGAACCACTTCCGCGAGTTGGCCTCCGAACAGGGCTACCCTGGCGGGTTCATCGAGCACCACCTTGCCCACCTCATCTACCCGGTGCAACTGGATACAGTGACGCAATGGCTACTGGGTGCTTGCGTACTGGGCGTCAATATGCTTATCTATTTTCTGGTCTATC
>JAHEEU010000030.1 GCA_024640545.1 Geobacteraceae bacterium | reverse complement strand
CCTATGTGATCATGTTCACCGGCAAGGGGAGCGAAGAAGTCGCCGTTGAGTTGATGAAGTCCGGCGCTTCCGACTATATCCTGAAGCCGTTCAGCAATGCCAAGCTGGTTGAACGGATTGAGAATGTCCTCAGAATCCGTTCCATCGAACTGCGCAATAAGGAGCTCGTCCAGGAGCAGGAGCGGCTGCTCGGCGAAATAGAAAGATGGAATCGTGAGCTGGAAGAGCGTGTTGAGCATAAAACTACCGAGCTGGAACGCGCCCACCACGAGGTCCTGCTCACGGAAAAGCTGGCATCGCTCGGTCATATCGCAGCCGGGATGGCCCATGAAATCCGCAACCCGCTGAATTCGATCAGTCTGTTTGCCCAGGTGATGCGGGCCAACCTGCAGGATGAACCGGAGATGCAGTCCTATGCAGACAAGGTCGTCAGCGAAGTGGAGCGCATAGACGCGATTCTGGTCAAGGTCCTTTCGACCAGCAAGCGTTCCCCGTTCAAATTGCGCTCCATTCTAATGACCTCGGTCATCGAGGAGAGTCTGGCGGTCTTTGCCGATCAGATCCGGCATCAGAAAGTTGTTCTCCAGAAGCAATTACCGCAACAGATGCCTTCGATTCTGGCCGATGCCGATGAACTCGGCCAGGTGTTTTCCAACCTCTTTTCCAACGCCCTTTTTGAAATGCAGCAGGGCGGCACGCTCTCGGTATCCCTTGAATACGACGATAAGGAAATTCTGATATCGGTCGGCGATACCGGCGGCGGAATTCCCGAGGAGGATCTGAACAAGATTTTTGACCCGTTCTTTACGACCAAGGTGCGTGGCACGGGCTTCGGGCTGTCCGTGGTCCTGCGGATCGTCAAGACCTATTCCGGGCGCATCAGCGTCGACAGCCACCCGGGCCGGGGAACGACTTTCCAGATAAGGTTTCCCCTGGCATGAGGCAATGGATGCAGATCGGACGATGTCATGGCCTTACTGCTGCGTGACCTGACTCTCGACCTTTCTGGGGACGAGAGTCAACTGCCGGCGCTGGCTGCGCGGCAGCTTGGCATCGAGGTCGGCAAACTGCAGGACTTCAAGATTGTCAGGCGCTCTATCGATGCCCGCAAAAAGAGCCAGATAGTCAAGGTCTACACGGTTGAATTCAGCTGTGCGGATGAGGCGGCCCTGCTGCACAGGTCAGGCAACTGCCGCCTCGAGCAGCAGCCTGACCGTCCCCAGGTGGGGGTGCCTAGGGTCCGGTCCGCTCATCACGCCCTGGTGGTCGGCATGGGGCCCGCCGGACTGTTCGCGGCCAAGCGCCTGGCTGAATCGGGGGTGCGCGTGACTCTTGTCGAGCGCGGCCGGCCGCTCGAGAAGCGGGTCAAGGACGTGGAGAGTTTCTGGGCGACGGGACTGTTCGACCCTGTCAGCAATGTGCAGTTCGGCGAAGGTGGCGCCGGTACATTTTCCGATGGCAAGCTGACTACCCGCCTGAACCACCCGCTCCGGCTGGACGTTCTCGAAGCCCTGGTCGCCTGTGGAGCCCCGGAGGAAATCCTGGTCGAGGCCCGACCGCATGTCGGCAGTGACCGGCTGCGCAAGGTGGTGGTCAATTTCCGCAAACACCTGGCCGGGTTGGGTGTCGATATCCGCTTCGAGACCCTCCTGACTGGCCTGGACCTCCGGCGTGGTCGAGTGGTCGGCGGCATCGTCAACGATCAGGATACGCTGCCATGTGATTCCCTGGTCCTGGCGCCGGGACATAGTGCCCGTGACACTTATCTCATGCTTGACCGCTGCGGCGTGCAGCTGGAGGCCAAAAGTTTTGCCGTTGGCCTGCGGGTTGAACATCCGGCCGAGTTGATCAACCGGATTCAGTACGGAAAATTTGCGCCTCAGCTGCCGGCCGCAGATTATGCGCTGCGCTATAATGACGATGAGACCGGGCGTGGGGTCTATTCCTTCTGCATGTGTCCCGGCGGAGAGGTGATCAACTCGGCCTCAGAGCCGGGTGGGCTGGTGGTCAATGGCATGAGCCGCATGGCACGGTCCGGCAGATATTCCAACAGCGCCCTGGTGGTCACGGTCGGTCCGGAAGACTGGGGCGGCTCAAAACTTGGCGGTATGCGTTTTCAGCAGCAATGGGAGCGCCGGGCCTATGCGGTTGCTGGTTCGGATTACCAGGCGCCGGCCCAGAACATGATGGCTTTTATCGGTCGCGGGCGCGGCCCGGTCGTGTCCAGTTGCCGGCCGGGGGTTGTGGCGACGGAACTGCGTGAAGTCCTGCCGGATTTCGTGTACCATGGCCTGCAACGGGCCTTGCCGCACTTTGACAGGAAGATGAAGGGGTTCGTCACGGCCGAGGCCGTCCTCATCGGCGTGGAAACCAGGACCTCGGCACCGCTCAGGATGACCCGTGGCGAGTCGGGCGAATCGGTCAGCCACCCGGGGCTCTTCCCGACAGGCGAGGGTGCGGGTTATGCCGGCGGCATCATGAGCGCGGCGCTGGATGGTTTGCGGGCTGCTGATCAGGTTGTCCGGACATCTGCCGGCGCGGGGTTGTGCAGCAACAGGTAAGGAGTCACTTTTGAAAAAAACTTTTGTTAAGGATATCCAGGAGCGCGACTGGGTGGATGCGCCCTTTCTGGTCAGGGACAAGATCATCGGCATGGCCAAGAACGGCCGCCCGTACCTGACGATCAAGCTGATGGATTGCTCGGGCGAAGTCGAAGGGCGCATCTGGGATCGTGTCGATGAGTTGTCCGCCCGGTTCAACAGGGATGACTTTGTTCAGGTCGCTGGCAAGGCCAGCGTCTATATGGGTAAAATGCAGCTGGTTCTCCAGGAGCTGGACCGGCTCGAGGAATCCGTCGTCGAGCTGGCTGATTTCCTGCCGGTGTCAGCGCGCCCGGTTGCCGAAATGGTTGCCGAACTGACCTCGCTGGTCGAAGGTCTGGCTGAGCCTGCCCTGAGGACTTTGATGCAGGCTTTCCTGGCGGATCATGACTTCATGGCCGGTTACACGCGCGCCCCGGCGGCCAAGACGATGCACCACGTCTATCTTGGCGGTCTGCTCGAACACTCCCTGTCGGTCGCCGTACTCGCCGATGACATCAGCCGCCGTTATCCGGATATCGATCGCGATCTGCTGGTGGTCGGAGCCCTGTTGCATGATGTCGGTAAGGTCGCTGAACTACGCTACCGGCGTTCGTTTGAATACACGGATGCCGGCAAACTGCTCGGACACATTGTGATCGGCGTGGAGATGGTTGACGAGAAGTTGCGCACGATGCAGGATTTCCCCCTTGAGTTGGCGGTCCACCTCAAGCACCTGCTGCTGTCACATCATGGCCAGTATGAGTATGGTTCGCCGAAGCGGCCGAAAACCATGGAGGCGGTGATCCTGAATTTCCTCGACGACCTGGATTCCAAGATCAACGGAGTGCGCACCCATATCGAGCGGGAGCCGGACAGCGAATCGGCCTGGACCCAGTATCACCGATTGTACGATCGCTATTTTTACAAGGGTCAGGCGCTGCGCCCAGCGGCTGCAAATCTGCAAGCCAGGCCTGTGGAGAGGTCGGCCGAGCGGCCGGCGGCAGCCCTTGAGAATCGCCGCACCGGGGCCTCGCGGTCAGGCTTCAGCAATACCCTCGCAGATCAGCTCAGGGCGAAAAATTTCGACCTTCCCGGGTCTGAAAGGCAGGAGAGCAAAGATGAGTAAAGGACTGGTAATCCACCATTTCAGTGTCGGCCCGCTGCAGGTGAACTGTTTCCTGGTGGCTTGCGGGAAAACCGGCGACGCCATGGTCATCGACCCGGGGGACGAGGGGGCCAGGATTCTTGGCCTTGCCGAAAGAGAAGGGCTGCAGATCAGTAAAGTTGTCAACACGCACTGCCATTTTGACCATATCGGTGCAAATCAGCAGGTGATCGCAGCGACTGGCGCCAGCCTGATGATCCATGCTGCGGACCTGCCATTGCTGCAGCATGCCAGGCAGCACGCCGAGGTTTACGGCCTGTCCGTTGTGCCTTCACCGGAACCTGACCGGTTGCTGGACCATGGTGATACCTTTACCGTCGGCACCCACTCGTTCCGGGTGTTTCACGTGCCGGGCCATTCTCCGGGAAGCATCTGCCTGCTGAGCGACGGGCACCTGTTCGTCGGCGATGTCCTGTTTGCCGGATCAATCGGTCGGACCGACTTGCCCGGGGGGGATTTGAACCTCCTGGTTACCGGCGCCCGGAAGCATTTGTTCAGCCTGCCCGACGAGACGATCGTCCACTCGGGTCACGGCCCTGACACCACGATCGGCCAGGAGCGGCGCCACAACCCGTTTGTCGGTGATAAAGCCCGGCGTTAATTCCTTGCGGCTCCCCGCCCGGGCGGTGAGCTCAAGTCTGGAGAGCGACATGTTGCAAGGCAAATGCATTGTCCTGGGAGTAAGTGGAGGCATTGCTGCTTATAAAGCGGCCGAACTGCTGCGCCTGCTGGTCAAGTCCGGGGCCGAGGCCCACGTCGTCATGACACGTAGTGCGCGGGAGTTCATCGCTCCCCTGACTTTTCAGACCCTTTCCGGCAACCCGGTCCACACGGAGCTGTTTGACCTGATCCAGGAGCAGGAAATCGGTCATATCTCGCTTGCCGACCGTGCCGACCTGGTGCTGGTCGCCCCCGCGACAGCCAACCTGGTCGGCAAGGTGGCCAATGGGATCGCCGATGATCTCCTGACCACCACCATCATGGCGACCCGGGCGAAAGTCCTCTTCGCGCCGGCCATGAACAGCAACATGTGGAACAACCCGGTTTATCGGCAGAACCAGGCCAAGCTGGAAGATCTCGGCTACCATTTTATCGAACCGGTCTACGGGGATTTGGCCTGCGGCTGGCAGGGGCCGGGGAAGCTGCCTGATCCCCAGGAGATTTTCAACGCCGCCCAAGTGCTGCTTGGCAGCAGTGAACTGAGCGGCAAAACAGTCCTGGTGACGGCCGGACCGACCCGTGAGGAGCTTGACCCGGTCCGTTTCCTGAGCAATTACTCTTCGGGCAAGATGGGGTATGCCATTGCCCGCGCCGCCCGCAACCGCGGGGCTCGGGTCATCCTGGTCTCCGGGCCGGTGAGTCTGACTGAACCCGCGGGGGTCGAGACGGTCCATGTCGTCAGTGCGCAAGAGATGTACCGGGCGGTCATGGAGAAGGCCGTTCAGGCTGACGTGATCATCAAAGCCGCGGCCGTGGCAGACTTTCGCCCCGTGCGGCGTGGTGAGCAAAAAACCAAGAAGGGCCCGGCCGAGGCCATGACGGTCGAACTGCAGCGAAATCCGGATATTCTGGCTGAGCTTGGCCGACAGAAGGGGCATCGCATCCTGGTCGGCTTTGCCGCGGAAACCGAAGAATTGCTCAAGCACGCCCGGGAGAAGCTGACAGGCAAGAACCTTGACATGATTGTCGCCAACGATGTGACCCAGGAGGGCGCCGGCTTCGATGGCGACACCAATATCGTGCGCCTTTTGACCGCTGACGGCAAAATCGAAGAGCTGCCGCAGATGTCCAAGGATCTGGTGGCCGGGCTTCTTCTTGACAGAATTACTGCGCTCCTGCCGAAAGGCTGAAGGTCAGGCCGCGGAAAGCAGGACCAGCAGCTCGTCGGGGCGGCAGATCCCTTCCCTGAGGCGGACTTTGAGCATGGCCAGCATCTGCCCGGCATCACTTTCACGCAGCTTGCCGTCGAGCCACAGGGTGTGCAGGTTCTTGCGGATCATGCTGGCGGCGTTCAGGGCCCGCTCTCCGGTCGGGTCGGCGTGGAGGTAAGGGCTGCCGTCGATGTCCTGCAACAGGCTCAGGGTGGCCTCGCTGGTCAGGTCAAGATAATCCTTGCGGTCTTCGGGGGAGATCGACCACTTCGAGGTGTTGGCCAGTGAGCGCAGCACCTTCTGATATTGCTGCAGCCGGTTGAGCAGCAGCAGCGAGTTGAAGAGCCTTTTGTTGGTTCCGAAGGAAAAGATCGTGTCGGCCAGAATGCTGCGCATGAGTTTGTCGTTATCCGAGAAGTCCTTGCGGCCGATGGAGCGCGCCAGGGGCCAGATTTCCGGGGTGACATGGGCCTCGAAGCGCATTTCCCAGTAGGCGTGCTTGAGGAGCATTGTGTTGTAGCTGCGCATTAGCTTGTAAGGGACGAAGTAGGAGTGAGCCACGGTGTCGGCCGCCAGGTGGCTGAGGTAGCCGTAAGCGCAGGCCTGCTGGCTTTCCGTGGCGGCCTGCTTGAGAATCTTGCGTCCCATGCGCCAGGAGTGGCAATGCCTCAGGTAGTGGGTGTATTTCTTGCCGAGGGTGATGTCGGCGCTGATGCAGCCATACAGATAATCGTTCGGATAGTGCGACAGCAGGGCCCGTAGCGGGTCCGGCAGCTGGGCCAGGTTGTCGAGAATCCAGGCCCCGGTCTGCAGGTGAACGCCGATTCCCCAGGCCATGGCCTCCGATGGCAGGAACAGGATAATCAGGACACAAGTCAAGCTCGCAGGGATCAGCCATTTCATTGGATTAGTGTACCGTCCTTTCATTGAATAATACACTTTGCAACGGGATTTTTCAGTCAATTATGTCCGAACCACTCGTAAATGAATTACGTGAGACCCTGGCTGCGGCACGCAGCCAGTTCGAATACCTCGTTGATCTGGGCGTGGAGAACCTGAACCGCCGTTTGCCAGCCGAAAACAGGGGGCAGCAGGGGTTGGCCGCAAACGCGGCGGGACAGGAATCTCTCGATGCCATTCGCCTGGACCTCGGCGATTGTCAACGCTGCGGTCTTGCCGCCTCCCGTACGCAGCTGGTCTACGGAGTCGGCAACCCCAACGCGCGGCTGGTCCTGGTCGGGGAGGCTCCCGGCCGCGAGGAGGATCTCCGGGGCGAACCCTTCGTCGGCGAGGCCGGCCGACTGCTCGACCGAATCCTGCATGCCATGGGAATGCAGCGCGAGGAGGTCTACATCTGTAATGTTCTCAAGTGCCGTCCACCGAACAACCGGGATCCCCTGCCGGAAGAGGTCGCAACCTGTGAAGCCTTTCTGAATCGCCAGATTGCCGCAATCCGTCCGCAGGTGATCGTCGGCCTGGGGCGTTTTGCCGTGCACAGCCTGCTGAAGACCAGGGTCCCTATCAGCCAGTTGCGCGGCGAGTGGCAGACTTACCGGGGGATTCCCCTGATGCCGACCTATCATCCCGCCTATCTGCTGCGCAACCCGGAAGGGAAGCGTGAAGTCTGGGAGGACATGAAATCTGTCCTGCGCGCGATGAATGCCGAGGATGAAGGCTGATGAGCCCGCCCGCGCCACTGCTGGCCGCCCGCGCGGTCACTTTCAGCCGTCAGGCTGACGCCGGGCAGCGTCAGCCAGTCCTGCAGGCAACCGACCTGCAGGTCGACAGCGGTGAAATCCTGGCCGTGGTCGGCCCTTCCGGCAGTGGCAAGAGCACCCTGCTGCGCCTGTTCAATCGCTTGCTGGAACCTGACAGCGGGCAGATCCTGCTCGCCGGTCAGGATATCCGGACCCTGCCTCCGCCGGTTCTACGTACGCGTGTGCCCCTCGTTGCCCAAAAACCTTTCCTGTTTTCCGGTACGGTCCGCAGCAATCTGCAGATGCCGGCCCGGTTGCGGCGAACGGCTTTGCCGGATATTGACGGCTCGGACATCCAGCAAATCCTCGAATTATGCCAGCTCAGCCCGTCCTGGCTGGATCGTGACGCGCATAAGCTCTCCATCGGCCAGCAACAGCGAGTCTGTGTGGCCCGGTCGCTGGTCGGCCCCTGCCAGGCGCTGCTTCTCGACGAACCGACCAGTGCTCTGGATCGACCGACTGCAGACCAGCTGGCGCAGACCTTCCGACAGCTGGCCCGGCAGAGAGGGCTGGCGATGATCCTGGTCACACATGATCTGCGCATCTCGGAGCGTTGCGCTGATCGCCTGGCCATACTGCTGGATGGAGCCGTGGTTGAAGAAGGCCCGGCTGACCAGGTGCTGCATCACCCTGCAACAGATGCCGCCCGTCGATTCCTGTCAACGGAACCAGTCCAGAAAGAGGCCGCGATCGAATGAACTCGACGATTATCGATATCAGCCTGTGGGACCTGGTTACGGTTTACAGCCTGCTGCTGATGAGCATCGGCCTGGCTCACCTGCTCAAGGCCGGGCAGGGCAGGGATATCTTCTGGGCCGGATTGCGCATGTTCGTGCAACTGCTGCTGGTTGGCTATGTCCTGCACCTGGTTTTTGCTCTGAAAACTGCGCTGCCGGTCATGCTGGTCCTGGTCGTCATGATCGGCTTTGCCGTACAAACCATCGGCGCCAGGGTGCAGGTGAAAATGCCGCACTTTTACCGGGTGGTCGGTACGTCAATGCTCTTCGGCTGCGGTGGCATGACGTTCTTTTTCTGTACTCTGGTGATAGGCCTGGAGCCCTGGTACGACCCGCGCTACCTGATTCCGCTCGCCGGGATGGTGATCGGCAACTCCATGACCGGGGCGAGCCTGGCCGTTGAGCGCCTGAACGCGGAGTTCCGCGAGCGGCGGGAAGAGATCGAAACGGCCCTTTGTCTTGGCAGCAGCGTACAACTGGCTGCCGAGCCGGCTGTCAGCAGCGCTTTCCGGGCGGCCCTGATCCCATCCGTCAATTCCATGGCCGCAATGGGACTGGTCTTCCTGCCTGGCCTGATGACCGGGCAGATCCTATCGGGGACCGAGCCCCTGATCGCGGTCAAATACCAGATTGCCATCATGTGCGTCATCACCGGCAGCGTCGCTCTGAGCACCTACCTGATCCTGCGACTGGGTTACCGGTCATATTTCACCCCTTACCAAAGCCTGCGCGAGGATTGAGCTGCGTGCCAGGTGCAGAGGAGACCGATTGATGAGGAGAAAAGACAAGGCCCTGGACAAGGATGCCGCTGCGCATCTTCTGACGACCGGCGAGTACGGCGTCCTGTCGACAGTAGACGTTCAGGGGCAGCCTTACGGAGTGCCGCTGAACTACGTCTACCAGGATGGCTGCCTGTATTTCCACTGCGCCCTGGAAGGTCAGAAACTTGACAATCTGCTTGCCAACCGCAGGGTTTCGTTCTGTGTCGTCGGCCATACCAGGGTGTTGCCAGAGGAGTTCAGCACGGAATTCGAAAGTGTTATCGCCTTCGGTGAGGCTGCCGTGGTGCAGGGCGACGAAAGGTACCGGGCCCTGGTTTGGCTGGTGGAAAAATACTCACCGGATTTTGTTGAAGAAGGGCACAAATACATCGAACGGCACGACAGCCGGACCATGGTCGTCAAGATTCAGATTCGTTCGATGACCGGCAAGGCCAAACAGTCGCCTAAGCTGTAGGGGGGGATAAGGCATCTGCAGGCTGCCGGCCGGGACCGGCGGTTTTCTTCTGGCTTTGATTATGGTATAGCCTTCACTTCGCGTCCCTCGTACCAAGCTTAGGGGACTGTCCCCGAACGGGGGCTGTCCCCGGATTAAAGTAATGGGACAGGCACCTATCGGAGCCAGTCCCTGTAAATCGCCCGGCACCTAATCTATTCCGTTGCAATCCCGAAGCTCCGCCGCTAACATCCAGCAACTATGACGACTGATTTTCTGGAATACTTCATGGAGGACCCGCAGGAAATCGAGCGCCTCGAGCGCAAGACCGACCCTGCCGTGGTGCTGGCCCAGGCGCGCTGGGCTGGATTAACGGCCGGAATGCGGGTCGCCGATATCGGCTGCGGGCCCGGGTTGACCTCCCGAATTCTGCTTGAAGCCGTTCAGCCCGGAGGGCAGGTGGTCGGCGTCGACTTCTCTGCCGAACGGATTCGGCACGCCAGGAACCGCTACCAGCAGGACGGCTTGCTGTTCCAACAGGAGGATTTTTTTGGTGACCTGTCCCCCCTGGGGACTTTCGATTTCGTCTGGGTCAGGTTTGTTCTAGAATTCCACCGCAGTCGTGCACGCCAAATGGTGGCGAACCTCAACCGTCTGGTGCGTCCCGGGGGGACCCTCTGCCTGGTTGATCTGGATTACAACTGCCTGAGCCATGCCGGCCTGCCCGAACGGTTGAACCTGACCATCGAGGAGGTGGTGTGTGGTTTGGAGGAAAAAGCTGATTTCGACCCCTATGCCGGGCGTCGCCTGTACGGTCATCTGTTCGATCTCGGTTACCAGGATATCCGGCTTGATGTGAGCAGTCATCACCTGATCTATGGTGCGCTGAACGATACAGAGCGCTACAACTGGGAACGCAAGGTCATGGTCGCCGCCCGGCGATCGGGTTGCGATTTTGCCCGTTATGGGGGGGATTTCAATGCCTTTGCCAAAGAATTCTCAACGGCGTTCCAGGACCCGCGCCGCTTCACCTATACCCCCCTGATTCGCTGCTGCGGGCGCAAAGCCTGATCCACGCCATCGGCGCATGCCTCTTGTGCGCTGCTGAGCTCAGTGCGTGAGATTGTTGCCGGCCTGTTCGATGAAATTGTACAGGGTCTCCGTGGCCGGTTTGTCCAGCTTGGTAAAGAGCATGCCATTGCCGGATGGGAAATCGGGTTTGGCTTTCTTGCAGCTGTTGTTGGTCCAGACGACCTTGGCCAGGGCCTCGATGGGGGGGGCGTCAAGATTGGGCAGGCTGAAGTGCAGCTTGATCAGGGTGCCCTCCTGGACCGGCTCCGGGATACTCACAAACATCCCGTTGGTACTGATATCTTCCGAGAGGCCGTTCTTGGCATGGCTGTCGGTGCGCAGGGAAACATTGGTCTTGCATGGGATCCTGCGCGGCCGGCTGATTTCGCTGACAAGGCGCGGGCCCTGTTGACTTTTGTGATAGCGGATGAACGCTTCGACGATCTGCGCATCAAAGCGCTTACCGCTATGCTGGCGGAGCAGTTGGTAGGCGATCTCAGTCGGCATCGGCTCGCGGTAGTGGCGTTTGGAGGTGATCGCTTCGAAAAAGTCCGCCACGCCAATAATCAGCGCGCCGAGCGGGATGTCGTCACCTTTCAGTCCCAGCGGGTAGCCGCTGCCGTCAATGCTCTCGTGGTGAGAACCGGCAATTGCCGGGATGTTGTGGTAGATGCCATCGAAGTTGATCCCCTCGAGGATGCTCTGGGTCTTGCGGGTGTGGGTTTTGACTATATCGTATTCCTCTTCGGTCAGGCGGCCTTCCTTTTTGAGAATCGCATCCGGTACGCCGATTTTGCCGTAATCGTGAAGCAGGGATGCCACCCTGATCCGCTCGGTCTCCTCAGCACTGACATTCAGGGCTTGGCAGATGCCGACGGCGTATTCGGTGACCTTCTTGCTGTGACCCGCCGTCAGCGGGTCGCGGGCGTCGATGGTCGCGGCCAGGACTTCGAGGGTCGAGTGGAACTGACGTTCCTTGGTCTGCAGCAGGTCGGCGTTGCGGATACTGATCCCGAGCATCGGCGCGATCCCCATCAGGAGACTGACATCGCTCTGCTGCAGCTGCCGTTTCGACTTGAGATTGTCGACCGCAAGCACGCCGATCGATTTGCCTTCGCAGATGATCGGGCAGCAAATGAATGACCGGGCACCGAGTTTCTCTATGAGTGAGTAACTGCGTTCGGACAGCTTGTTCTGCAGTCCCCGGACGTCGTCGATCAAAAACGGCCGCTGGTCGTGGAAGGCCACCACGAAGACCCCACGTGAACTCGGCTTGTTAAGGTGGAAAGAGATGCTGTTGAGCTCCAGCATCTGTTCGTTGGTGTAGCCGAAACCGGTGCGGAACAGCAGCTGGTCCCGCTCCTTGTTGGCCAGCATGATCATGCCACGGTCAAAATCAAGGCGGTTTTCCAGGACCTGGGTGACGTTGGCGAGAATTTCATCCAACTCTATCGGCGCGCTGATCGCCTGGCCGATCTCGTTGTTCATCTGTGAGTTGATGTAGTTGATGTTCATCTGTTCGATCAGCTTTTCACTTGAATCGAACAGGTTGTCGAGGCTGCGGCGCAGGTTGAGGTTTTCCTTGGTCCTGGCCGTATAGGCCAGGGTTGCGACCGTAGCCAGGGATATGGGCACCAGGGTCTGCAGCGTCAACAGAGGATTCCAGAAGACCGCCGCGCCACAGGCGCCGGACAGTACGAATGCGGAGATGTTGCGGGCCTTGCCCCACAAGTCGGCTGCCGAGGGCTTCCAGCTGATCACGTAGCGGCAGTGCTGACCGCCGTCAAAGAGGCACTCCGGGTGCTCGATGCGCGGCATGTCGTTGTCGAACATCATGCAGACGGCTTCAAAGAAGCCCATGCGGTTCTCGCATTGAAAAAGCTTTTCCTCGACACCGGGATACGGGGTGACCAGCACCTCGACGCTGTTGTCGCCGAGGCGCCGCGATTGATATTGAGAGGAACGGGTGAACTTGCTCGAGGCGTTGCGGATCAGGCCGAAGGCGTGAGCCGGGCCAACCAACCCCAGGATATACTGACGCATGGCGCCGATAGCCTCCGGTGAGGCCGAATAACGGCCGGCCTCTCGGGCAACCCTGGTGTTGCCGGTGAGCTCGACCAGCTTCTCGTAGAAGCGGTCGATCTGCGCCTGGGTGAACCAGTGTGACTGGTCGGCGACTTCATAGCCCTGCATGTTCGCGTATTCCAGGGCGGCGCCGGTATCGATTTCAGGATGCTGCTTCTTCAACATCTTGATATAGGTGTTGATGATTCGGCTATTGTAGAGCAGATCCTTGGAAAGTTTCGGGGTCATGATGACGTCTCTTTCTTTGGACGGTTCATGCGTTTGAAGTAATTGCTGCAGAACTCGAAATACGGGTCTAGGTGCTGGCAGTCGAGCACCCAGAGGTTGTACTGTTTTTCAACTTCGATCGACTGGCTGGCGGCGTAGTCGGGTGGGTAGGTCAGGACCGGGACCTCTTCGTGCGGGTACTTGGAAGCCAGCATGGACACTGCGGTGAAAAAAGCTTCGCGGGGCAGGGCCTTGTTGTCGAGCACCAGAACGGTGATGGCATTGGTCAGGTTGGAGAGGTTGAGCCCGACCTCCGTGCGCAGGAGCATGAAAAGGGCCACTGTCCGAGCATCCTTCTGCAGGGCGAATAACGCCTGCTGCCGCTGGAAGCCGGACTTCTGATAACTCTCCTGCAGGGACGTGTCCTCCTGGTGTTGAGGGGTCAGGTCCATACCCTGCAGCATCAGGCCTCCCGACCGGTTGCGGTAGAAAGCCTCCAGGTCGAGCAGGTCCTCGTGCTTGGCCGGAGTCAACTCCCAGGCCCCGCCATCGCGCCATTGCAGGTCGTATTCCTTGCGGTAGTGAAAGTAGTCGAAGGTGTCCACCGAGCAGAGGGAGGGGTTGTCGTAATAATTGGCGACTCCGCCGAAGACCCGCTGCGGGAAGCGGTTCTCGGGGCGGTAGAAGCACATCACGTAATCCATGTGTGCCGAGTAAAGGGCCTGGGCCTCGTTGACCGCTTCGCCGGCCAGTTGCAGTGTTTCCAGCCCGGCCGTTTTCGAATAGGTGCGGTCTGCGGCATGATGATGGATCAGCCATGAGTTGCTGAACTGTCGGAGCATGGCCATGTGGCCGACGATTCTGCTGTTCTCCTGGTAGATGAAATGCCGGGCGATCTCAGGGGCTGAATCATAGAGCTTGGCGTAGGTGGCTTTGAACTCTTCGCGGTATTCCTGCAGGGACTGGTATTTCTGCGGATAGATGAAGCCGCTGGAGAAAAAGAACTCCCAGAGCTGGTCCAGGTCGATTTTCGGGCAGATCCCCTTGCTGCGGTCGTCGGCACGGTGCAGCAGCGCCAGCAGGCGCGTGTGATCCGAGACGTTCATGTCGAGGATCGCCAGTCCGCAGCGCAGGGGCGCCGACTCGTCCGAGTCGTCAAGGCTCTGGCAATAAACGACCTGTGCCTGGCAACTCAGGCTGAATGAATCCGCCAGCCGCAGTTCCAGGCTCTCGAGGAGCATTCCAGGCAGCAACTGGGCCTCCCGGGGGGCTTCTGCCACCGCCATGCCGGCTCCGGACAGGTCGGTCACATCGAGACGGATCAGGTGCTTCGTCAGGGGGTGGGTGAACACCGCTTCAGGGGCGGGGCGCAGCTCAAGTCGCCGGTTGCGATGCTGCTTGGGCGGAAAACGGCGCTGCTGGGTGAGAGCCGGGGCTATGACCACCGTGTGCCGGTCGCGTCTGCCGTGGCTGCGCAACATCTGGCCGGGAATGGATAAGAAGGTCTTTCCCCCCTGGGTGAAGATGACCGTCAGCGGCTCGTTCATCTTCAGCCACTGAAAGGTCTGTGGTGGTTTCGCCTGCAGTTCGAGCCGGAAGGCTGCAGCGCTGAAATCCTCCAGCGTTCCGGAGAAGACCGCACCGTTCTGGATGACGCTGACGTCGATTTTCGTGCAGAAGTGCCTGCGAATACGGCGCGAAGTCAACTGATGACAGACCTCGGGCAACCGGCAGCGTAAGCCGTCTGCAGTCAGTTGGGGTTCGATCAGGTCAACCTGCAGGATGTGGTGGCCGTGAGGTACTTCGAGATGGCGCATCTCGAAGTCGCCCCGATCGATGCCGGGAGGCAGAGGCGACGTCCAGAGGCAGGTGAAACGCTCGTCCGTGCAGGCTTGTGGTGTAGCCAGCAGACGCAGGCTGCGACCGTTCTGACGATGGGTCAGCAGTACAGTCAGGGTCGCCGATTGGAAGTGCAGGTAGTTTAGCCGATTGATCAGGGTTTCCCGGCTGATTTTACGGGCAGCCTGGGTAGCAGGGGTGACAGGGACTTCCGATGCATCATCCGAACGACGATGCGCCTCTATGGGGTTAGGGACGGTGGGTTTCAGGTCAACGCTTTGCACAAATGTCCCTGGCCGAAGCCTAAGTAGGCAGCCCTTTTCACTGCCGGGCAAGAATCTCCCATAAATTGGGTCAGGCAGTTGATCTAATTACAGTATAATTTTATAAAATTATGCACAATTATATGTAAATTAAAACAACTGTCAAGAATTTATGTTCAAATGTATCCCTTATATGTAGAAAAAATAGAGGTTTTTCCCTGGATTTAATGCCGGGTTGCAGATCTGGCGGCTGAATGCTGTGCAGAGTAAAGAAACGGGCCTTGGCAACGGCGTCTAACAGGGTGGTGTGACGAGGGGGCTTGTGACCGGTTAAGGCCATCTTCCGGTGGTAAATCTGGCTGGTCAGGTGGCTCGACGGTTGTGACCGGCAGGGGCAGGCTAAAGGTCTCCGGCCTTTTTATTCCTTTGCTCCGCCCACCAGGCGAGACGCTCGCGAATCGTCTTTTCGTAGCCGGACTGATTGGGCCGATAGTATTTGCTCCCGCCAAGGGCCTCCGGGAGGTGCTCCTGGGTGACCACGCTGTCCTTATGATCATGGGCGTACTGATAATCTCGGCCATACCCGAGGTCTTTCATGAGGCCGGTCGGTGCGTTGCGCAGGTGAAACGGGACCGGCAGGGCGCCGCTCTGACGGACCTCTTTCTGGGCTTCGGCGATCGCCATGTAGGCTGCGTTGCTTTTGGGGGCGGTTGCCAGATAGGTCACTGCCTGGGCCAGCGGGATGCGTCCCTCAGGCAGGCCGATGAAATGTACTGCCTGTTGGGCGGCGACGGCCAGCTGCAGCGCGCGGGGATCAGCATTGCCGACGTCTTCGGCGGCAAAAATGACTATGCGCCTGGCGATGAATAGCGGATCCTCGCCCGCTTCGATCATGCGTGCCAGCCAGTATATGGCGGCATCCGGGTCGGAGCCGCGCATGCTTTTGATAAAAGCCGAAATGACGTTGTAGTGTTCTTCGGCACCCTTGTCATAGAGCAGCGGAGCTCTTTGCATGGCCGTTGCGACATCGGCGTGCCTGATGGTTTGGTTTTTGGCGGTGGCCGCGGCGACTTCCAGGGTGTTCAAGGCCACCCGGGCGTCGCCATGAGCCTGGTCGGCCAGGAACTCGACGGCCCGGTCTTCAATCGACAACTGGAGTTGCCCCAGCCCCTCGGTGACGGAGAGCGCGCGCCTGATCAGCTTTTGAATGTCGTCAATGTCCAGGGGCTCGAGGACAAAGACCCGCGAACGCGAGAGCAGGGCGGAATTGACCTCGAAAGACGGGTTCTCCGTGGTTGCGCCGATCAGGATGATGTCGCCGTTCTCCACCCAGGGAAGCAGGGCATCCTGTTGGGCCTTGTTGAAGCGGTGAATCTCGTCGATGAACAGCAGGGTCCGACGCCCGTAGTAATTTCGTTCCTGCTGGGCTTTGGCGACGACCTCGCGAATATCCTTGACCCCCTGCAGTACTGCCGAGAAGGCGACGAAATGACTTTTGGTGGTCTGGGCGATGACTCTGGCCAGGGTGGTTTTCCCGATTCCGGGCGGTCCCCAGAAAATTGCCGAGCTGAGCTGGTCCTGCTCGATCAGGCGCCGCAGGATGCCCTCTGCGCCAAGCAGGTGCTGCTGTCCGACCATCTCGTCGAGACGCTGGGGGCGCATGCGCTCGGCCAGCGGGGCCGGTGCTTTCGCGGATGTAGCCGAGGAAAAAAGATTCATCTTGACCAGTGAGTTCGAGGTGAAACAAAACAATAGCACAGGGGCTTTTGAGGAACAAGCGACAGTTGCTGTAAGTCATTGATAGCCATAGACTTTGGCGGTATGCTGTGGTAAAGTCGCCCGGTCTGGAGGAAGACTTTCCATGAAGCGTATCGGGATTTTCGCCAAGCGTCATCACAAGGATGCGATCCGCCTGGCCGAGGAAGTCGTTGCCTGGCTGGTGGAACGCAAGATCGAGGTGTTTGTCGACGAGCCTCTTGCCAAGGCCATGTCCGGCGTGCAAGGTTACCCGGGGCAGGCTATCCCTCCAATGGTGGATATGGTCGTGGTCCTCGGCGGCGACGGCACCCTGCTCTCCGTTGCCCGTTTGATTGGTGATCTGCGCACTCCCATCCTCGGTGTCAACCTCGGCAGCCTCGGTTTCCTCACTGAAATCACCCGCGCAGAGCTCTTCCCCATGCTTGAGCAGGTGGTCAAGGGCAAGTTCTCCGTTTCTGAGCGCATGCGCCTGCTGGCCATCATACGGCGCGGCGGTAAAGAGGTGGCTCGCTATCGCGTGCTTAACGACGTGGTTATCAACAAGGGTGCCTTGGCCCGCATTATCGACATGGAAGCCTGGATTGACGACGCTTACCTGACCACCTTCAAGTCGGATGGCCTGATCGTTTCGACGCCGACCGGTTCGACCGGTTACAACCTGGCCGCCGGCGGCCCGATTATCTACCCGGGGAACCATTGTCATGTCCTGGCGCCGATCTGCCCGCATACCCTGACCAACCGCCCGATCGTCGTTTCCGACGAAGCCATGATCCGCATCCAGGTCAAATCCAAGGATGAAGACGTGGTCTTCACTGCCGATGGCCAGGAGGGCATGTCCCTGCAGTGCGGCGATGTCGTGGAGCTGCGCAAATCAAATCACTGTACCCTGCTCATCAAAAGCCCGAGCAAGGATTATTTTGAAGTCCTGCGCACCAAGCTGCGCTGGGGGGAGAGGTGATCCTGGGACGAGGGACGCGCAGCGAGACACGCGAAAACCTTATATATCTCTGGAAGATTGAACTGTGACGCTTACTCGAAATTGAAAATATTCATAATGGCCGGAAATTTTCTATTGATTTTGAATCTATCGCGTCCCCCGTCACGCGTCACGCGTCACTGACCCTATGCTCCTCAACCTGATTATCACCAATTTTGCCATTATTGACCGTCTCGAGGTTCAGTTCGATGCGGGCTTCAACGTCCTCACCGGCGAGACCGGTGCCGGTAAATCGATTATCCTCGATGCCTTCGGCCTGCTGCTGGGCGACCGGGCACGTCCAGACCTGGTCCGGGCCGGATCTGAAGAAGCGACGGTAGAGGCGTTGTTTGACCTGGCCGGCAGGGACGAACTCCGTCAGACGTTCGCCGAATCCGGATTTCCGTTTGATGATGAACTCGTGCTGCGGAGGGTCGTGCAAAGCGGTGGCCGGAGCAGGGCTTATATCAATGGCCGCCTGGCGACCCTTGCCCAGCTGCAGCCCCTGTCTGAGCAGTTGGTGGCAGTCTGCGGTCAACATGAACACCAGGTCCTTTTACAGCGTAATGTTCACCTGGATATTCTTGACCGGTTCGGTGACCTCGATGAACAGCTGCGGGCTTATCGTGACCTCTACCAGAAAAGACAGGATGTGGTCCGCCAGCTTGAGCGGCTGGAGGCTGCGGAACGTGACCGGCAGCAACGGCTCGATTTTCTGCGCCATCAATTCGACGAGATCGGCACGGCACAATTGTCTCCCGGTGAAGAGGAGTCGCTGGCAGCTGAACGCCTGTTGCTGCAGAACGCCGAGCGCCTTGCGGCAATAACGCGTGGCGGCTACGAGGCGCTGTATGAAGGTGATGGCGCCGTCTGCGAAAACCTCGGTCGTTTGACAGCGGACCTTCAGTCTGTCGCCACAGTCGATCCGGAACTGGGCTCGCTTGCCGAAACGGTGCAGCGCTGCCTCTACGAGCTTGAAGACGCCTCGACGCAGCTGCGCTCCTACATCGGCCGTATCAATTTCGAACCGGAAAGGCTTGAGGTGATCGCCGAGCGGCTCTCGATACTGACCAGGCTCAAGCGTAAATACGCCCCGAGCGAGAGCGAGATCCTGGCCCTGCAGGATGCCATGGGACGAGAAATCGCTGAGCTGGAGAGTTCCGGTGAAACCCGTTACAAACTCGCTGATGAACTTGCCGACCTCACGGCGCGAACCCTGCGTCTCGGAGGAGAGCTCTCTGCTGCCCGGCGTAAAGCGGCCCGACCGCTGGCGAAAATGCTGGTCGACGAATTGAACGACCTGGCGATGTCCGGGGCCTCTTTCGAGGTTGCCTTCGATCCGCTGAACCAGCCCGGTCATGATGGCCTCGAGAAGGCTGAATTCATGATCAGCCTGAACCCCGGGGAACCGCTCATGCCGTTGGCCAGGGTTGCCTCCGGCGGCGAACTCTCTCGCTTGATGCTGGCTCTCAAGCGGATTGCCCCTGATGCCGACAAGGTGCCGACAGTTATCTTCGATGAGGTGGATGCCGGGGTCGGCGGGGCGGCAGCAACGGCAGTCGGGAGCAAGCTTCGCTCTGTCAGTCGTATGTCCCAGATTCTTTGTGTCACGCATTTGCCCCAGGTCGCTGCATTTGCCGATCATCACCATCGGGTCATGAAACGCGAGGCTGGCGGCCGCACGCTCGCGACAATGGCCTGTCTCACAGGTGAAGAAAGAGTCCGGGAGATGGCGCGCATGCTCGGTGGGGCACAGGTGACCGAGCAATCCCTGCTGCATGCTAAAGAACTGATTGCCAATTCGACGGCTGTCTGAACGGCAGCCTGTTCATGGAGTGCATATGATTCGCAAGGCCATTCTTCAGGATGCCCGCCAAATCCACAAGCTGCTGCTGAATTACGCCAAGGATGGACTGGTCCTGCCGCGCTCGCTTATGGAAATATTTGAAGCGATTCGAGATTTCTACGTGTACGTCGATAACGAAAGGGTTGTCGGTGCCGCTGCGCTGAATATCTGTTGGGAAGATCTCGCCGAAGTGCGGTCGCTGGTGGTGCATGAAGACTTCGGTGGGCGCGGCATCGGCCGGCACCTGGTTGAAGCCTGCATTTCAGAAGCCCGGCAGTTGGGTATTGGCAGGGTTTTTGCTCTGACATATCAACAGACGTTTTTCGAAAAACTCGGCTTTGCCGTTATCGAGAAGTCCGAGTTGCCCCAGAAAATCTGGGGGGACTGCATCAAATGTGCGAAGTTCCCGGAATGTGACGAAATTGCCCTGAGCATCTCTCTCTAACCGCAGGGACAGCGTGCCGAGACAAGCATGTTGGCTGCCGGTTAGCGTGTTTAGTCTTGACAGTGCGCTTGCCAATCCATTATTAATAAGCTTCTAAATCAAGCGTCTGCAAGGATTTTGCGAGAGGTTCGAGTTTTGCCGCCAAAGCATTTCACAATATTGGTTATCCCGGAAGGCTCTCACCAGGTGCGCCGTTTTGCCCTGCGCAGCACGGTCCTCAAGTGGGCGCTTGCCGTATCGGTGCTTCTGGTTCTGGGATTGTCAGGGCTGGTTGTCGACTATGTCGCAACCAACCTCGACCGCAATGAGCTGGAGCGCCTGCAGGTTGAAAACCTTTCTCAGCGTGAAGACCTGCACCGTCTGGCAGTGCAGTTGGAAGATCTGCGGCAAGAACTGGTCGTTGTGGCACAAAATGACGCCAAGGTCCGTGTAATGGCGAAGCTGACGGCTCCCAAGTCCGACAGCATGGCTGGTATCGGTGGCCCGTCCCGGGAAGATGATGCCAGCCGCGAATACAACGCAATCCAGCAGCGAATCGATGAAGTGAGACGGCAGATCGACCTGCGTCGCGAGAGCCAGGAAGAGATTCAGGGAATTCTCAACGATCAGCGGTCGCTCCTCGCAGCCAAGCCTTCGGGCTGGCCGGTCAAAGGCTGGCTGACCTCAAATTTTGGGATGCGACGCGACCCGTTCAACGGCAAACGCAAGATGCATGAAGGCCTCGACATTGCCGCGCGGACCGGAACCTCTGTTTACGCCACGGCCGACGGCATCGTCAGCAGCATCAGGACCGAACCCGGCTACGGCAAGGTCGTGACGATAGACCATGGATACGGTTACCGAACGGTCTACGGACATAACTCCAAATATCACGTCAAGGTCGGTCAGCGTGTCAGGCGTGGCGACCTGGTCGCGGCGGTCGGAAATACCGGTCGTTCAACCGGCTCCCATGTCCATTATGAAGTGCGTCTTAACGGCGTGCCGGTCAACCCGCACAAATACCTTTGAGCAAAACCCTGGAACACTCTCTAAATATCTCATTAAGATAGCCCGGTTGCACCGGGTTTTTTTGAGCCTGTTATTCTGGCTGTGCTCGATTCTCTCGTAAATCGTGCGTATTTTTGCAAGAATTTTCCTGTGCGAGCTCTGCTGGTGAGCTATTTTTTTATTTTTCTGCAAATTTAGTGTGTTCGGCCAGTTGACTAATTGGTTGCGTCGGCTAATCTTGTGTCAATGATGCGATAAACCATGATCCTCTGAGGATCTACCTTAAAATGAGAGAAAAGGAAAAAGGAGGATATCGATGAAAAAAATTTGCAGACTTTCGTTAACCGCAATGACCATTGTCCTGTGTTTGGGCCTGGTTCTTCCCATGTCCGCTTCAGCAGAACTGGTCAAGAAGGTCGATAACTTTATCGTCTTCATGGACCAGTCGGGCTCGATGGCCCAGGCCAATGTCATGGCCGGGCACCAGAAGCTTGATCAGGCCGTCAATGCC
>JAHEEU010000173.1:4730-5947 GCA_024640545.1 Geobacteraceae bacterium | reverse complement strand
TGGGGATCTCCTCGGCCAGCCGTTCGATCAGGTGGTCAACGTCCTTCTTGAGCTCGCGGCCTTTGCCTGCGGGCAGTCGGATATGGAAGGGATGCGTGCCGTCTTCGAGGTCGTGGACGTAACACCAGTCATCGGGGACCGGTTTCCCGGCGGAACGTTTTTCCAGGATCTTCTTGATGGTCGAGGAACGCCCGGTGCCGGGCTGACCGAGGATGAAGAGGTTGAAGCCGCTGTCCCTGATGCCAAGACCGAAATCGATGGCAGCCAGGGCCCTGGCCTGGCCGATCATCCCTTCGAGCAGCGGCAATTCTCCGGTCGTTTTGAACGCAAACTGGGCAGTATCACATTGCCAGCGCAACATTTCAGGGCTGAGGCGGCAGTCATCCATGAAAACCTCCCTTCATGCTCGGCAAGCCAGCAGCTGGTCGCGAATCTGCCGATTCAATCCCATGGCAAGTGGCTTTTCATCGCAGTCGGCGGCTGTCATGTCTAAATTAATGTTAACAGATTCCAACTCTTTTGCAGGGGCTGGGACGAGCCTGGCGCCCTGGAATAGCGCAGCTGAGGCGATAATCTTTCGGGATGCCGTGTTACAAAGTCCCCGGGCAAGCGCCGGCCACAGGGAAAACATCATTCGACAGAGCAGACATCCGGATTTTTGTTACCATTTAAAGAGCTGCAAACGCCCTGATTCAGGGGGTAACTGCTGACGACACGGGAATCTATCGGATGAAGAGCCCCTTGCAGAGAATCTTGTTGGTGATGGTCCTCCTCGTGGGGTTCAACATCTTCTATATGTATTTCTTCCCTGCCCAGCAGCCGGAACCCGTCGCGGAGATCTACTACAGCCTGTTCAAACATGAGCTGAAGAGCGGCCTGGTCGTCGAGGTGACCATGCAGGGCACGGATCTCAAGGGCCGCTTTGCCCGGGAGATCCCGCTCAGCGCTGACCAGGTTACTGGCGTGCGCTTCGAAGGGGAGCGCATCTTCCAACTCTTCCACACGGTCCTGCCGCCCATCGGCGACCCCGACCTGCTCGCCCTGCTTGACGAGCAGGGCGTCAGGGTGCTCGCCAAACCGGTCGAGGAAGCCTCCCCCTGGCAGACCCTGCTGGTCAGCCTGCTCCCCTGGTTCATCATCATCGGAGTCTGGCTGTACATCATGAACCGGGCGCGGCAGCAGGGTGGCATCGGCGGCGGTTTTCTGAGCAAGTTCGG
>JAHEEU010000173.1:0-4630 GCA_024640545.1 Geobacteraceae bacterium | reverse complement strand
CGCTTCGATCGCATGGTGGTGATCGATCGCCCCGACTGGCGCGACCGGGTCAAAATCCTCGAGGTCCACACCCGCAACATGCCGCTGGCCGATGATGTCGACCTCGAACTGATCGCCAAAGGGACCCCCGGCATGGTCGGCGCCGACCTGCAGAGCCTGGCCAACGAGGCCGCCCTGATCGCCGCCCGGGATAATGCCGAAAAAGTCACCATGACCCATTTCGAAAAGGCCGAGGACCGGCAGCTGATGGGCATGGAGCGCAAGCTGGTCATGTCGGAGGAGGAGCGCTGGACCACCGCGGTCCATGAAGCCGGGCATGCCCTGGTCGCGAGTTGCCTGCCGAACACCGACCCGGTCCACAAGATCACGATTATCCCGCGCGGCCAGGCTCTCGGCCTGACCCAGCAGCTGCCGGAAGACGACCGCTACCACTTCCGCCGCAGCTACCTGCTGGGGCGGATGACGGTCATGCTCGGCGGCCGGGCGGCAGAGAAGGAATTTTTCCACGAATTTTCGACCGGGGCCCATAACGACCTCAAGCAGGTCATGGACCTGGCCGAGAAGATGGTCTGCCAGTGGGGGATGAGCGACCGCATGGGGCCGCTCAGCTATCCCCGCGGCGAGGAGCACCCGTTCCTCGGCCGCCGCCTGGCTACCGAGAAGACCTTCAGCGACCGCACCGCCTGGATCATCGACCAGGAGATCAAGGCAATCGCCCTGTCCGCCCAGGCCTGTGCCGTGGGGATCGTCATCGAAAACCATGCGGTCCTGGAAAAACTCGCCCGGAAGCTGCTCGTCGAAGAGTCCCTCGACCATGAACAGTTCAAGGCTTTTATGGCGGAGTGCCAACTGAAGCTCCCCGCTGGACCCTGTGCCGACATGGGCGGGGAGCAATGAACGGTTCCGGGGCCCATCGGCAAGGCCTTTTGCTGTCGAGGCTTCAAGACGCCAGGTCACTTGGTGGTCGCCGAAAAGAAGGTTGAGGCAAAGGCAAAGCTTAACGCAAAGAAAAGCGTACTTACTAATTTTTATGAAAAAATAAAGCTTTGCGCCTTTCTTTTTTCTCTGCGTCTTTGCGTTAAAAATTGTGTCCATGTGCCAGATTGAAAGGGAGGGCTCCTCCCGTCGACGAAAGGTTCCTATGGAATTCTCAGGCGGGCGGTCAGGCCAGGGAGTGGTTTCATGAAAAGTGCAGGCAAAAGCCGACGGCCCAAAGCCCGGGATTACCGCAACCTCTACCTGAACACCCCGGTGATGATGCACTCCATCGATGGCGACGGACGGCTGCTGGCCGTGAGCAATTACTGGCTCGAGGTGCTCGACTACCCGCGGGAGGAAGTCATCGGCCGGAAGCTCACCGATTTTTTCACCGTCAAGTCCAGGGACCTCGCCGAAGAGACCGTCCTGCCGCACTTTTTCGAGATCGGCTCGGTCAAGGACATCCCGTACCAGATGGTCAGAAAGGATGGCGAGACCCTCGACGTCCTGATCTCGGCCAAGTCGGTGCGCGACGAGCATGGCCAGATCCTCTACAGCATGGCCGCCATCGTCGATATCACCGAGCGCAAGAAAGCCGAACAGGAGGTGCAGCACCTCGCTCATTACGATCCCCTGACCGGGCAGCCGAACCGCCTCCTGCTCCAGGAACGCCTGCAGCACGCCCTGATCCGGGCGCAGCGGGATGACAACCGGGTCGGGGTGCTGTTCGTCGACCTGGACCACTTCAAGTGGGTGAACGACACGCTCGGCCACGCCACCGGCGACGAGCTCCTGAAGAAAGTCGCCCGGAAAATGCAGGACTGCGTCCGCCACGGCGACACGGTCGCCCGCCTCGGCGGCGACGAATTCGTCATCATCCTCTACGGTTTTTCCAGCGACGATGAGCTGACCCACTTTGCCCAGCGTTTCCTCGAAACCCTCGCCAGGCCGGTCTCCCTCGATGGCATCGAAGTCCTCAACAGCGCCAGCATCGGCATCGCCGTTTATCCGCTGGACGGCCGCGATGTCGAAACCCTGCTGCGCAATGCTGATGCGGCCATGTACAGTGCCAAGGAGCACGGCCGCAACAACTACCAGTTCTATTCCAGCGAACTCAACCAGAGAATGCTGGCCAGGCTCGGCATGGAGACCCGCCTGCGCCGGGCTCTGAAGAACCGCGAGATCTATCTGGAATACCAGCCCCAGCTCGACCTGCGCACCAGGCGTATCTCGGGGTTCGAGGCGCTGGTGCGCTGGCGGGACCCCGACCTGGGGGTTATTCATCCGGTCGATTTTATCCGGGTCGCTGAGGATTGCGGCCTGATCTACCCCCTCGGCGAATGGGTCCTGCTGACCGCGTGCCTGCAGGCAAAAGCCTGGCAGGACCAGGGGTTCCCAGGTATGCGCATGGCGGTCAACGTCTCCAGCACCCAGTTCCGCAGGCACGATTTCATCGACATGGTGGAGGAGAAGCTGCGGATCTCCGGGCTGGCGCCCGAAGACCTCGAAATCGAGCTGACCGAAAGCCTGGTCATGGAAAATCTCCAGCAGGGGCTGGAGCGGCTCACCGACCTGAAAGTGCGCCGGATCAAACTGGCCATCGACGATTTCGGTACCGGCTACTCGTCGCTGCAGTATCTCAAGCATTTTCCCTTCGACCGCATCAAGATCGCCCAGGAATTCATCCAGAACATCCCCGACAAAGCAGAGGACGTGGCCATCGTCGAGGCGGTCCTGGCAATTGCCGGCAACCTCAACCTCGAAGTGCTCGCCGAGGGGGTCGAGACCCACCGCCAGTTCGACTATCTCTATGCCAGCCGCTGCACGGAGATTCAGGGCTACTACTTTGCCCGGCCGCAGACTGCCGACCAGATGACGGCGTTTCTGCGCGGTCACTGTACGCAGGTGGATGATCGGCCGCCGGCCGGGGACCTCACGGCGGATACGGACGGTGCTTGATGTGAATGCTGCCCCAATCAGCGGTTGACCATCCCCGGTAAAAACTGTACCTTCAGCCCGTTGACCCGACATGCGCCGGGAACGAGGACCGGCCGGCCCTTTTGACAGGATCGCCGCTTTTGCCGCCGCGCGCCGGGCTTCTCACCGCGGGGACGTCCCCTGCGTCCACCCCTTTGCGGAAACAGCCATGGGTAAGAAACCACACAGCAGGAAACCGACCCCCGGCAGCAAGCCGACCCCGGGCAGCAAGCACCGGGACAGCGTCTTCAAGGAAGCCTGGGAGAACATGAACGACGACATGGCCAGGGTCATGCCCGGTTTCCTGGCCAAGCGCCTGCAGGGCCGCAAGGGCAAGGCGTGGGTCATGGTCGTTATCACTCTGGTGGAGCTGGTGGTGCTCGGCGCCGTCGGCAAGTTTGCATACGACTGGTTCGTAAACGGGTGAAAACCTTCTATACTTGAAACAGGGCTGGATTGTATAACCTTGCAAGGCAAAGCGTCGAATTCAATCCTTGTGACTATATTCTTTAAAAACAGGTAGTTGTAGTTTTTTGTTATAATTTACATGAATACACGCTGGGCAGCGGCTGGCCAAAGCTTCGCGTGTCACGGAGGAGTACATGAGCAAAGAAGATCTCGGCATGCCGATCGGCATCACCCTGGACCCCGGCACCTATTATCGCTGCACCTGCGGCAAGTCGCAGAACCTGCCGTTCTGCGACGAATCACACAGTGGCAGCGGCTCCTGGCCGATTGCCTTCAAGATCAAAAAACGCCAGAAGGTGTTCATCTGCGGCTGCGGCCTGACCGGTGACCAGCCCTATTGCGACGGCAGCTGCGGGGTGTCGCTGGCCGGCCGCGAATAACTGACCGGCTGGAGACGGAGAGGGGAGGCTGAACCTCCTGCCTCAGTCTCTTCAGTATTCTGTCTCCTGCATTCTGTATTCTGCCTTTTATCCCAAACTCCGGTTCGCCTCATGGAGCCCGACCTTCAGCCCGATCAGTTCACGGCCACGTTCCGCTGCCTGGCAGGCCTGCAGGAGCTGCTGGTGCGCAGGTACCGGTCAGGGCCGATCGAGTACCGCTTCCGCGGCCACCCGGGAGTCAAGGACGCCATCGAGGCGCTGGGAGTGCCGCACACCGAAGTCGACGCCATCCTCGCCAACGGCCGCCCGGTCGGCTTCGATTATCAGCTGCAGCCCGGCGACATGATTGACGTCTACCCGGTGTACGCCCCGGTGCCGGCGCAGTCGCCGGTTCCGTTGAGTCATCCGCCGCCCGACCCCGCCAGCTTCATCCTCGACGTTCACCTCGGCAAACTGGCCCGCCGCCTGCGTCTGCTCGGTTTCGACTGCCTCTACGACAACCGTTACGGCGATGCCGAGATCATCCAGCTGGCCAGCGACCTGCAGCGCATCATTCTCACCCGCGACCGGGGGCTCCTCAAGCACCGCCGGGTCCGGCACGGCTACCTGGTGCGCGCCGAAGACGTCGCGGCCCAGGTGCGTGAAGTCCTCGTCCGTTACCAGCTCCGGCCACGGGTCCGGCTGTGGCGACGCTGCATGAGGTGCAACGGCCTGCTGGAACAAGTGGCAAAGTCGGCGGTGGCACACCTCCTCGAACCGAAAACCCGTCTTTACTACACCGACTTCCACCGTTGCTCGGCCTGCGGCCGGCTCTACTGGCCCGGCTC
>JAHEEU010000029.1 GCA_024640545.1 Geobacteraceae bacterium | reverse complement strand
CCGCTGCAGGCTTTCTACAGCCAGGAGACTTCGGAGGAGCTGCTGCAGCGCGGCTACGATTACGTCCTCGACTGTATCGACCATATTACCGCCAAACTCCACCTGATCGAAACCTGTGTCAGCAGACAGCTGCCGATCATCTCTTCTATGGGGGCCGCCAACAAGCTCGACCCGACACTCATTGAGGTCGCCGATCTTGCCGACACGCACAAGTGCCGCCTGGCGCGCATCCTGCGCCGCGAGCTGCGCCGCCGCGGCATCCACGGCGGCATCAAGACGGTCTACTCGACCGAACTGTTTCGCCCCCTGACT
The DNA here is from genome assembly GCA_024640545.1 of Geobacteraceae bacterium. Taxonomy (GTDB): domain Bacteria; phylum Desulfobacterota; class Desulfuromonadia; order Desulfuromonadales; family BM103; genus JAHEDT01. The sequence continues at coordinate 21,261 of JAHEEU010000029.1, read as the reverse complement.
GCCGGACGAAGCGATGGCGACCCGGCGGCAACCGGGAGCTACCAGTCCCAACGCGCGCCGCTCGGCAGCTCTTCGGTGATCCCGCCCCTGTTCGGCCTGACCATGGCCGGAGAGGTCATCCGCGAACTGCTCGAGAGGAATTGATCCGCTGCCAACCCAGGCCTTTTATATTTCACGACCGGCTTTGCGGCGGCCCGGTCCCCGGGCTTCTTGGCCCACGCCCGCTACTTGCCTCAGGCTCTCGAACGGCACTTTTTTTTGCGCGCAGCGCGATCTGTGCTAAGCTTGTTGGCAGTCGGACGCGCCATGAGCTGAGGGGCCTGGACGCCCGACGGTTTTTGCCAGCCAATGCAATGTTCTCATGTAATGGATTGCCACCATGACCGAGCCAACGACACCCAGCTCCGGTGAACTGCTGCGGAGCCTTCCTGCCACGTCAACTCCCCCCGAGCCGCAAAACGGCGATACGATTACCAGCCTGCTGGTTGCCCAGGGGATCATCACTCAAGAACAGCGGACCTACATCAAGCGCATCAAGGCCAAGCTGGTATCCGACCGCTCCTTGGTTGAGATCTGCAAGGAGCTGCGCCTGCTAACCAACCAGCAACTCAGCCAGGTGCTCAAGCAGCAGCGGCCGAATATCCGCATCGGCGACCTGCTGGTTGAGCTGGGCCATATCCGCCACGGGGAACTGGACGCCGCCCTGGCCATCCAGGGAGAAAACCGGCAGCTGAAGCTCGGTGACATCCTGGTCGAATACGGCTTTATCGATGAACACCGCCTGATGGAGATTCTCGCCACGAAGCTCGGCTATCCGTTCGTCGAACCGGTTTTTGCCGGGATCGACCGGGAACTGCTCGGCCGGGTGCCGGTCAAGATGTACGCACAGCACGCCTTCGTTCCGGTTGCGCGCGACGCCGGCCGGGTCATCGTCGCTTTTGCCGACCCCCTCGATCTGCAGGACCATGAGGCCGCCGACCGGGTATTCGGACGCGAGATCCTGCCGGCGATCGCCACCCGCCAGGCAATCCGCGAAGTAATCGAACTTTACCGTCGCGGGGCCCGGCGCAGTACCGTCCAAGAGGCGGACGATTCAACCATTATCGGCATCGTCAACAGCCTGTTTGACGAGGCCGTACAACAGGGGGTCAGCGACATTCACATCGAGCCGATGAAAGATCGGCTGCGCATCCGCTTCCGCCGCGACGGGGTGCTCGGGGTGCACAAGGAGATGGGCCGGGAGCTGGCCGCACCGGTAGCGACACGCCTCAAGGTCATGGCCGAAGCGGATATCGCCGAGCGCCGCCGCCACCAGGACGGACGCATCTTCTACGAGAGCCCGGTCAGCGGCATGGCCCTTGACCTGCGGGTCTCCTTCTACATCACCGTGCATGGCGAGAAGGTTGTCCTGCGGCTGATGAACAAGCAGGGCGAGCTGCTCGACATCGACGACATCGGCATGGCGCCGCGCATGCTACAGCAGTTCCGGGACGGGGCCCTGGCCTCACCGAGCGGCATCATCGTCGTGACCGGCCCGACCGGGGCCGGCAAGACCACGACCCTGTACAGCTGCGTCAACCACCTCAACGACCTCGAGGCCAGCATCATTACCGCAGAGGAGCCGGTGGAGTATGTCATAGACGGCATCTCCCAGTGCTCGATCAATCCGAAAATCGGCCTGACCTTTACCGAAACGCTGCGCCACATTGTCCGCCAGGACCCCGACATCATCGTCATGGGTGAAGTCCGCGACACCTTCTCCGCGGAAACTGCGATCCAGGCCTCCCTGACCGGGCACAAGGTCCTGACGACCTTTCATACGGAGGATGCCGTCGGCGGCCTGCTGCGCCTGCTCAACATGGGCATCGAGGCGTTCCTGATCGCATCGACGATCAGCTGCATGCTGGCCCAGCGCCTGCTGCGCCGGGTTTGCCAGCACTGTGCAGCTCCCTACGTACCCACCCCGGAGGAATACCGGCGGCTCGGCTACACCCATGGCGCCCTGGCCGGCGCCAGCCTGCAGAGCGGCCGCGGCTGTGCGGCCTGTCGGTTTACCGGCTACCAGGGCCGCGTCGGCATCTTTGAGCTCCTGACCCTCAACGACGAGGTCAAGGAAGCGGTCCTCGCCCGCAAGACGGTGCAGGACATCCGCCGCATCAGTATCGACAGCTCCGGCCTGATCACCCTCCTGGAGGACGGCATTGCCAAGGCGGCCCGCGGTGAGGTTTCCCTGGCCGAAGTCATGCGCAGGCTGCCGCGCCCGGTGCTGCCGCGCCCCCTGCATGAATTGCGGCGGCTTTTGGGAGAATCGCCATGACCGGCACACCCCTGGCGGATATCATCAGGGAGATGATCGGTGCCGACCGAGTGCGCCTACCGTTCCACCCCAGGCTGGCCAAACAGGTTCCCGCCTGTCTGGCGACTGAAGGCCCCGATTCAAAGCGCTTCTGGTCCTTGGCCGGCTGTGAACCAGCGCTGCTCTGCAGCCTCTTCCGGGCAGCGAATTCCGCCTTCTTTGCCGGTCTGCAGAAAACCGTCTCGATCGAGGAGGCCGTGACCCGCCTGGGCAGCGGCAAAGCCGCCCAGATTGTCGAGCAGGCCAGCCTCGAGGGTCAAAGCTGGCGGCAGGGGCTGCTCGTGCCGCGCTACATGCCGAGCCTCTGGCGGCACGCCCAGGGGTGCGCGCTTGGCGCCCGCTGGCTGGCGATTCGCTGCGGCTACCAGGGGCTCTCCGAGCAGGCTTACCTGGCCGGCCTGCTCCACGATGTCGGCAAGCACCTGCTGCTCGCCGCGCTGGAGGAGATTGTCCGTTGCGGTGAGTTCGGCCTCAAGCTTGCCGATTCGCTGGTCGTCGAGGTCCTCGCCACCATGCACGTCGAACAGGGGGTGCGGCTGCTCGAGGAATGGAATCTCGCCAAGCCCTATCAGGATGTGGTCGCAGACCACCATGATGCAGAACTGGATCCCCGGAATATCATGGTTGCCCTGGTCAAGTTGGCGAACAAAGGCTGTCGAAAGCTAGGGATCGGGCTGGACCGGTCACCAGACCTGGTCCTGCCGACCACCGGGGAAGCACAGCTTTTGGGCATCGACGAGATCGCCTTGGCCGAGTTCGAGATAATGCTCGAGGACCGGTTCCTTGCCGGGCAGACGGTCCCGGCCGCACAGTAGCGGCTGCCGGTTAGCAGCACGCTGATATTTATTGAGGAGTTACTCTTTTGTTCTCTATGGTTTTTTGCTAGACTTACAGACTACTAATCTACCGCGCACAACAGGGGAACGGTATGTCGAAATTCATAGCACAGATTCTGAAGCTGAAAGGGAATGACGTCTGGCAGATCGCTCCGGATGCCAAGGTTTACGATGCGTTGGCGCTGATGGCCGAGAAGGGGGTCGGCGCCCTGGTCGTCATTGAGGAGGGGAAGGTGGTGGGCATCTTTACCGAACGCGACCATGCCCGCAAGGTCGACCTCGAAGGCCACTCCTCCCAGAAATGCGCAGTCAGCCAGGCGATGTCGGAAGACATCAGCTTCATCTCTCCCGAGGCCTCGGTCGATGAAGCCATGGCGATCATGACCGAAAACCGCTGCCGGCACCTGCCGGTCCTCGAAGATGGCCAGCTGGTTGGCCTGGCTTCGATCGGCGACCTGGTCAAGGCCTCGCTCGACGAGAAGGATTTCGTCATCAAGCAGCTCGAGAAGTACATCAAGGGTGATCACTGAACGCAGCAGGCACCGGCATGTCTGATCGCCACCCGCCCCCCGAGCGCCGGCAGAGCGACCGTGTGCGCCTGCTGCAGTGTCTCTCTGCCGAGCCCCTGGCCGCCCGGGACCTTTCGCAGACGGCCGGCCTGTCCGAACGTGACGTCATCGAACACCTGCAGCACCTGCATAAAACCCTCAAAACGCAGCAGCGTTGCCTGGTTGTCAAGCCAGCGGCATGCCTCGACTGTCAATTTGTATTTCACAAACGCACCCGCCTGACCCGCCCGGGGAAATGCCCGGTGTGCCGCAGCACCCACCTGAGCGAACCGCGTTTTTCCCTGGCATGAAAGAGTCTCAAGACCCTGTCCGGCATGATTTGACCTGAGCACAGGATTAATGTATAGTTCTTTTTTAAGGCAACACCCTGCCAGGGTGTTTCGTCCTTGTCCCGCAAGGTGATCGTCAAGAACGTTGCCCCGAGTAACGCTTCACAGATCATCTTTTCTTACTGGGTTGCGCCTGGTTCTGGATTTCCTTCAGGGCCCGGTCGCGGGTCGCCCTGTCTTCACAAAAAATAACGATTACATGAACCCCGGGGTCTTGCTGTCAGCCAAAGACCACTCTGAGCGCCACTCTCTGACTGTGAGTCTAGGGGTGTGTTTTCAGTTTGTTAGCCGAGTTGCCATCAATTCCCACTTCACAAAAAATTCTGCTTACAACTTCAAAAATCAGGAGCATGCATGAGTAGAGAAGTCAAAGTTGCCGTCAATAATCTTTTCAAAATTTTCGGGCCCCACCCGAAAAAAGCCATGGCACTGCTCAGGGATGGGCTGGACAAGGAAATCATTTTTGAAAAGACCGAGACAACCGTTGGCGTGCAGAACGCCAGTTTTGAAATTTATAAAGGCGAGATTTTCGTCATCATGGGGCTGTCGGGGTCCGGCAAATCGACCATGGTGCGCATGCTCAACCGTTTGATCGAACCAACGGCCGGGGAAGTGCTGATCGATGGTGAAAACATCGTCAGCAAGAGTGATGAGGAGATGGTCAAGCTGCGCCGTGCAAAGCTGAGCATGGTATTCCAATCCTTCGCTCTCATGCCGCATATGACCGTCCTGCAGAATGCCGCTTTCGGCCTTGAGATAGCTGGTGTCGACAAGGAAACCCGGGAGGCCAGGGCATTACAAGCCCTCGAACAGGTCGGCCTGGAAGCCTGGGCGGCAAGTAAACCGGAGGAGTTGTCCGGAGGCATGCAGCAGCGGGTCGGACTGGCCCGCGGCCTGGCAGTCGATCCCGATATCCTCTTGATGGATGAAGCCTTCTCGGCGCTTGATCCGCTGATCCGCACCGAAATGCAGGATGAGTTGCTCAAGCTGCAGGCCAAGGCGAAACGGACCATCGTGTTCATCTCACATGACCTGGACGAGGCCATGCGCATCGGTGACCGTATCGCCATTATGGAGGGCGGTCGTGTCGTCCAGGTCGGCACTCCGGAGGACATCCTGCAAAACCCTGCCGATGATTATGTCAGGGCTTTTTTCCGCGGCGTCGACCCAACCAATATCCTGACAGCAGGTGATATCGCCAGCGATACCCAGGTTACCATCCGGATCACTGACGGCAGGAATCCTCGTGCCGCCCTGCAGCGCCTGATCAAGAACGATCGCGATTACGGATATGTCATCGACAGCGAAGATAGGTTTCAGGGGATTGTTTCTACGGATTCACTACGGGAATTGATTGAACGGACCGATAGCGAGCACCTGCTCAAAAATGCCTACATCAAAGAGGCCGGTTCTGCAAATGCCACCGATTCGATGCAGGAAATTCTTCCCGAAGTGGCAAGCCATCCTTGGGCGCTGCCGGTTCTCGACGAGGATGGACGCTACCTGGGGGCAATTTCCAAGAACCTTTTCCTGAGGACTCTGCACCGCGGCCATCAGGAGGAACAGGCTGCCGTTGCAGCCAGTAACGAGGGAGAATACTAACCGATGAATTTGTTGACTTTCAAAGAAAAAATTATCCCGCTTGATGAATGGGTGCAGGATTTTGTCGATTGGCTGGTTTTTAATCATCGCGATATTTTCCAGGCCATCAAGGCCCCGATCGAACTCTGCCTGAAAGGGTTCGAGTGGTTTTTCACCACTCTCCCCCCGGTGGTCGTGATCCTGCTGTTTGCCATCGCCGCCTGGCGATTTGCCGGGAAAAGGGTCACGGTATTTTCCATAGTGACGTTTCTGCTGGTCGGTTATCTCGGCCTTTGGGAAGAGACCATGACCACGCTGGCGATGGTGATCAGCTCGGTCTTTTTCTGTGCCCTGGCCGGGATCCCGCTCGGCATCATGTCCGGCCGCAGTGATCGTTTTGAGCTGATGTTGCGCCCGGCTCTTGATGCCATGCAGACCATCCCACCCTTTGTCTACCTGGTACCGGTGGTCATGCTGTTCAGTATCGGCACGGTATCTGGAATTCTGGCAACCATAGTTTTTGCGTTGCCGCCGCTCGTGCGCCTGACCAGTCTCGGCATCCGCCAGGTTCACCCGGAACTGATCGAAGCGGCGTTGGCCTTCGGCGCAACACCCTGGCAGGTACTGCGCAAGGTCCAGTTCCCGCTGGCCATGCCGTCGATCATGGCCGGACTCAACCAGACGCTGATGATGGCCCTGTCGATGGTGGTGATTGCCGCCCTGATCGGGGCCGGCGGTCTTGGCAACCCCGTCGTGCAGGGTCTCAACACTCTGGAAATCGGCCTCGCGACGATCGGCGGACTGGCGATCGTCCTGCTGGCCATGATGCTCGATCGAATCACCCAGGGCTTTGCCCGAAGATAACCTGTCAACTTTCACCCATAACCCACAGAAGGAGAAAAGAATGAAACGTATTCTGTTAGTTTTACTTGTGCTTTCACTTGTCGTTCCGGCTTTTGCCGCTGATCAGATGCCAGGGAAGGGCGTCAAGGTGCAGCCGGCCCGTGCGACCTGGAACACAGGTTATTTCCAGGAAGCACTGGTGCGAGACGGCCTCAAGGAACTCGGTTACGATGTCGCGGCTCCCAAGGAGTTGCAGAACCCGCTGTTTTACCAGTCGGTGATGCTTGGTGACGTCGACTACTGGACCAACGGCTGGTTCCCCAACCATGTCAGCCAGATGCCGAAACATTCCGAAGAAAGAGTTGAGATCATCGGCTACGTAGTCAAGGCTGGTGGTTTGCAGGGCTACCTGGTCTCAAAAAAGGAAGTGGAGAAATACGACATCAAGTCGCTGGACGATTTCAAGCGCCCCGAAGTCATGAAGGCTTTCGACGCCAACGGTGACGGCAAAGCCGACCTGACCGCCTGCCCTCCAGGATGGGGCTGCGAAAAAGTCATCACCCATCATTTCAAAGTCTATGGACTCGACGACTACATCAATCCGATCAAGGCTGGTTATTCGGCCAGCATGGCCGACACCCTGGCCCGCTACAAGTCAGGCGAACCGATCTTTTTCTACACCTGGGCACCCAACTGGACCATTGGCATGCTCAAGCCGGGTACAGACGTGATGTGGATCAACGTGCCCGAGATCATGCCTCTGGAGACCCAGAAAGCGGGCGAGGACCGGATGACTGTCAGCGGCATCGAAGGGTCTGTGACGGACCCCCTGAAAGCTGGTTTCGTAGTCAGCGACATCCAGATCGTCGCCAACAAGGAGTTCGTAAACAAAAACCCGGCCGCCAGAAAATTCTTCGAGGTTTTCAACCTTCCCCTGAGTGACATCAATGTGCAGAATACCAGGATGGAAAATGGTGAAAAATCTCAAAAGGATATTGAGCGCCACGCCAAGGAGTGGATCTCCGCTAACCAGGAGAAATGGAACGGCTGGATAGATGAGGCCCGCAAGGCGGCCAAGTAAGCTGGTATGAACAAAGATTCTCGGCCGGAGGCATGCCTCCGGCCGATTTTCTGTCGATCTGCATAGACGATTCTTCGGTCGGGCTCGACCAGAGCTGGTTTTCAGCGATAGCCCGCTTTGTCGAACGTACAGTGAAATCCCGATGGCAAGGTGTGAACCATGGATCCATTTATTAAGTCGTGCCTGCTGCTTTTTATGCTGCTCAACCCGTTCCTGCTGATCGTATACCTGGTTGACCTGGTTCAGGAACTTGAACTCCGGGATTTCTTCCGGGTTCTCATTCGCGCGGCCTGGATCAGCTCCGGGGTTTTCATTGTCTTTGCACTGCTTGGTGACCTGATCTTCGAGACACTTTTGCAGGCCCATTTCGCCTCGTTCCAGATTTTCGGCGGGATTATTTTTCTGATGATTGGGGTGCAGTTCGTTTTCAAGGGACCGGAAGCGCTCAAGAACATGCGCGGCAAACCGGAACATCTCGCCGGGGCCATTGCCATGCCGATCATGATCGGACCCGGAACCGTCAGTGCTTCGATTCTAGCCGGGAAAGACCTGCAACCCCTTTCTGCAATCGCCTCAATCGCCCTTGCGGTGGGATTGGTGGTTATCATCATGATCGGGCTCAAATGGGTCCATGACGTGGTCCGTACTCACAATGAACCGCTCATCGAACGATATGTCGAAATCGCCGGGCGTATCGTCGCGCTGGTGGTCGGGACCTATTCGATTGAAATGCTGATGCAGGGGATTTCTTACTGGGCTGAGCAGATAGCTTGACCGCCAAGAATCTTTCTGCCGGCTCAATTCACGACTCAGGGCAGCGGCGGGATTATCCAGAAACCCGCCGGGCCTGACCTCTTTTCACGCGTTCAACCCTCTCCCTCCAACATATGCTGTCCAAGCCAGTGGCGGGCAAACTGCAGCGCAGTGCGTCCGCAGCGTTTGCTCTTCTCGTGCGACCACTTGATGGCGGCCTGCGCCAGATTCTCGTCCCACTGGGGCTCGACGCCGTGCTCGATGCAGAGTCGGGCGACGGTCTTCCGGACGATTTCCAGGTAGAGGTCCTGCTTGAAGACGTAGAACGACAGCCAGAGGCCGAAGCGGTCCGACAGGGAAATCTTCTCTTCGACCGATTCGCCGTGATGGATTTCATCGTTGACCATCTTGGCGCCGAGGTTGTCGGTGTGGAACTCGGGGAGCAGGTGCCGCCGGTTGGACGTCACGTAGATCAGCACGTTCTTCGGCGAGGCGTAAACCGACCCGTCGAGCACGCTCTTGAGGATCTTGTAGCCCGGGTCGTCCGGTTCGAAGGAGAGGTCATCGCAGAGCAGGATGTAGCGGTATGGCTGCCTGCCGATCTGCGCAAAGATGTCCGGCAGGAAATCGAGATCGTTCCTGTCCACCTGGACAATCCGCAGCCCCTGGCCGGCGTATTTGTTGAGCAGGGCCCTGACCACCGAGGACTTGCCGGTGCCGCGTGATCCCCAGAGCAAGACGTTGTTGGCCGGATAGTTCCGCAGGAACTGGCGGGTGTTTTTTTCCAGGACCTGCTTCTGCCGGTCGATGCCGACCAGGTCTTCGAGCTGGGTGTTTTCGATCTCTTCGATCGGTTCAAGGTAGCCGGCAAAGGAGTGGCGGCGCCAGTTGGCTGCCCAGGTTGCCTGCCAGTCGATCGGTTCAACGGCCCTGGGCAGCAACTGCTCGACCGACGACAGCACCCGCTCCAACTGCTCCACAACTTCCGGTTTGAGGTTCATGTCTCCTCCTGGATTGCTTTAGGTTTGCCGACTTAAAGACGAAATATCGTATGGCCGCCAGGGCTTTTAACCACGACGGACAAAGGCAACTCAGTCAATGGCTTGGGTCCATACGCCGCAGCGGCAAAGAGGCGCTCTTTGCAGCCGTTTACGACTGGCTCTGGTCAGCCGGCCCGCTGCTGCGCCTGACCGCCAGCCGGCGGCGCAGGCGGGCCAGCTGCCCCTGCTCTTCCTCATCGTCACGCAGCAGGCTGCGCACCCGCGAGGCTGCGGCGATCTCCTTACCGGTGGCGTAAGCTTCGATGTTCTTTTCGATCTCCTTGAGCTGGTACAGGTAATTGACCATCATCCCACAGGATTCCTGCATCCCCTTGGCGGAGATGTCGCCGAGCCAGTTGATGCGCTCGATGCGGGCGCCGTTGCCGAGATGAAAGCGGGCAACCGGGTCGAGGGGTGCCCGGTCCCTTGCCCGGGCCTCGTGCAGATAGCGGGCGCAAAGCGCGAGCAGGGGCTCTTTGAGGGCGACCGCCACTGCTTCGTTTTCCCACCACCCTGGTGTGTCGAAGACCGCATCCGGCTGCGCCGCGACCTTGAGCTGCCGCGCCGCCTCGTGCAGCGCCTGCACCGCAGGGCCCGGTTCCACTGCGTTTTGGGCTCCCGCCAGATAGGCCGTCAGCCAGCGGCGAAACCCCGGCAGCGGCGAGAGAGTGGAAAAGGTCTTGAGGTTCGGCAGCTGCTGCCGCAGGCTGGTCACCACCTGCTTGATCAGGAAGGGTCCGAAGCTGATCCCCTGCAGCCCCTGCTGGGTATTTGAGATCGAATAGAAGATCGCCGTATCGGCTTCCTCCGGGGCGACATCCGGAGCGCTCTCGTCGAGCAGCTCCTGGACGCTGCTCGCCAATCCTTCCACCAGGGCGACCTCGATGAAGATCAGCGGCTCATCGGCCATGCCGGGATGAAAGAAAGCGTAGCAGCGCCGGTCCGATTCCAGCCGGTTGTGCAGGTCGCTCCACGAGTTGATGGCATGGACCGCTTCGTAGGCCATGAGCTTTTCCAGCAGGGCCGCCGGGCTCTGCCAGGTGATGCGCTCGACACTCAGGAAACCGACATCGAACCAGGTGGCCAGCAGCGCCTGGAGGTCCCGGTCAAGGTCGGCCAGTTTCGGCAGGTCGGCGCGAAAGGCCAGGAGGTCGGCGCGCAAATCGACCAGGAACTTGACCCCCTGGGGCAGGGCATTGAACTGCCGCAGCAGCTGCTGCTGCGGCGAGACCAGGATCTCGCGCATCCGGCCGGCCACCTGCTGAAAGCTGCTGTTGTCCGCCGTTTCCAGGAGCTGCCGGGCCGTGGTCTTGGCCTGCTCCCGATCAACGCAGAAATTGTCCACCAGGGTTTCGAGAAAGTTCCTGCGCCCGGTTGCGCTCAGGGTCAGGTAAAGCTCGCCAAGCACGGCGGCACGCTGGCGCGCCGAAACCACGCCGCCGCGACCGGCCAGGCACGCCTCCATGAGACGCTTGACCCGGTCGGCGTCGGCCGGCGGCAGGTCCGCTTCCACCCTTGGCAGGCTGTTGAGATCGTCCGAGCCGAGAATGCCGCTCCAAGCCCGTCGGATATGCTCCCAGCCGAGGTAAAAACGAGAATTCATGGTGCGGCTCCGTGCTTCAGGCCATCCACCAGACGGCCAGGTTGATCAGTCCGATCAGGAAGCCGAGGACGGCTCCGAACAGGTTGATGTATTTGAACTGCTCCTGCATGACGCCCATCAGCAGGCCTTCGACCTGCAGAATATCGAGCTGGTTGACCTTGTCTTCGACCATGCGCGCGACATTGAGGGTCTCGATCAGCGGCGGCACTTCCTTTTGCAGGACCTCGCCGACCTGGCGATAGAGGCCCTCCTCGAGCTCCTCGAGGACATCGGCGGGCAGGCGCTCAGCCAGGCGGCCGAGGGGAGTTTGAAAAACCCAGCTCTCGAGCTTCTCCTTGACCACGGCATCGATGGCCGCAGCCGCTTCGGCAGACCGGGCCAGGCGGAGAAGACGATCGCCGAGCTCAGCCTGCAGACGTTCTGCGCTGTTTGCCGGCAGGTTCTCGTCGAGCAGGCTGCGGAACGACCGGTCCTTGATCCGCTGCAGCCCCTTGTCGGCAAAACCGATCAGCAGCTCCGTGGTCCGGCGACTCTGCACCGCGGTGACCGACCGCTCGCTGAGGTAGCGCCTGGCCCCGGCGACCTTCTCGTAAGGAGCCTTTTCCAGGAAACGGCTTAGCGGCTTGTCCAGCAGGCCCTCCAGCCGCTCGCGCAGCATGGCGGCAACCTGCTGCTGGGTCTGTTCCTCGCGCAGCCAACGGGCAACTTCCTCGCCCGCCTTGTCGAGAAATTCGGGAATCCGGCTGTAGATCTTGTCGAGGTTGATAAAACCAGTCAAGAGACCGGCCAGCCCGCCGAGGGAATCGAGGAAGGCGTCGATCCCCTGGCGGGAGCGCTCCACCAGCCGCTGGCGGAAGTCGGGGTCGTAGAGCAGCCCGCCGAAACGTTCAAGGAGAGGCGGCACCTCTTTTTCGAGCTGCTGCAGGAGGACTTCGACCAGGTCTCCCGGGAGCAGTGAACGCAGGGGCCGGTCACTCAGCAGCAGCCGCTCAAGGCGTTCATCGACGAATCGCTCGACGGTTCTCGCGGTCTCCGCCGACTGCAGAATTGAGCACAGGCGGGCATCGAGGTGGTCGTGCAACCCCTGGTAGCGCGCCGGGGTGAGGAAGCTTTCCAGGTCGCGCGCCAGCAGGGCGTCGCCTTTGTCACGGACGAAGGCCCGGAGCTGGTTCTCGAACTCGCTGCTGGCCAGGTAGTCGGTTGCCGCGCCGACCACCTTGGTGCGCACCGAGGTCACCAGCTCGCGAAAGCGCCGCTGGTAAGGTTCCGGCACCAGGCTGTCCAGGGGGCCGAGCTCGCGCTCGAGAAACGCCCCGAGCTTGTCGTTGACGGCACCCTTGAGCTCACGGTGAAAGAGCGGTTTTTCCAGGGCCAGGCGAACGTCGCCGGCCGTCAGCAGGTGCGAGCCGACCATCTCGCCCATGCGCTGCGCCAGTTCGCCGCGCTTGGCGGGGATGATCCCCGGGGTCAGGGGAAGGCGCACGCCGAACAGCCGCCAGGGGCGCAACGGCCTGAAAAGCATGCGGATGGCGATGTAGTTGGTCACATAGCCGATCAGCGCACCGAGCAGGGGCGGCATCAGCCAGGGGAGCCAGGGCAGGTTGGTCAACATATAGTTATCTCGATCTCGTCAAATTGCACCCGACGGTTGATTCTTTACTGCCGGCACTGCTTTGGGCTAAGATTCCTGCTTTCGAGGAGGCCCGCAAATGTCCGACCACCTGATTCGTATCCTGACTCTCGATGGCGCCATCCGTGTCAGCGTCGCCGAAACCACCCTGCTGGTCGAGGAAGTGCGCCGGCGCCAGCAGACCGATCCGACCGCCACGGTTGCGGTGGGCCGCCTGGCCACTGCGGCCGCCCTTATGGGCAGCCTGCTCAAGGGCAGCCAGCGCATCGGCTTGACGGTCGAGGGCAACGGGCCGCTGCAGAGGGTCCAGGCCGAGGCCGATGCCCATGGTCACGTGCGGGCGACGGTCAAGGTGCCGCTGGCAGGGTTGCCGCCACGCGACGGCCGATTCGATGTCGCCGGGGCCGTCGGCCGCGCCGGGTTTCTCCACGTGGTCAAGGACCTTGACCTGAAAGAGCCTTACCGGGGCATGGTCCAACTGGTCAGCAGCGAAATTGCCGAGGACCTGGCCTACTATTTCACCATCTCTGAGCAGACACCGTCAAGTGTCGCCCTGGGGGTCGAACTCGGCCAACAGGCCGAAGTCGCTGCCGCAGGGGGGTTCCTGGTGCAGCTGATGCCCGGTGCCGACGCGTCACTGGCGGACCGGCTCGCTGAGCGGCTGGCCGCTTTGCCGCCGACGACCAGCATGCTGCGGCAGGGGCTTCCGCCCGCGGTGATCGCCGAACGGCTGCTGGAGGATTTCCCCTACCGGGAGCTCGGCACCACGCCGCTGGCTTTCACCTGCAACTGCAGCCAGAAGCAGACTCGCGCGCTGTTGCGCTCCCTTGGGGCCGATGAGCTCGACCGCATCATCGGGGAGCTCGGCGAGGCCCGGGTGACCTGCGAATACTGCAAGGAGGTCTACCTGGTTGACCTGGCCGCCCTGCAGGAGATCAGGGGCTCTCTCTAACCCCGCACCTTGCCACCTGGAGCTCGCCGCTCGGCATCACCGGTCAGCGGCCGCCGCAGCGGTCCGGTCCGTACCGTCTGCCGATTGAAATGCCGGGTGCTGCTTGAGTTGCTCGAGCAGGCCGCAGGCAATCCACCCGGTCAATATCCCGGCAAAAACCGTGAAGCAAAGGAAAAACGGGAAAATCTTCCAGATTGCCGGGTGCTGAATCACCAGCAACCGGGCGGCCAGAACCTGGCCGAGGGCATGGCCTGCCGCACCAACCGCCGAGACGCCCACAGGGCTCAAGCGCCGGCCGGCGGTTCGGTAGACGACAATCATAGCAGATGTCGCGACGATGGCGCCGCAGAGGGCCAGCCAGAAGCCGGGGCTGAACAGCCTGCCAAGCAGCAGGGAGCCGATGCCAACCCGGGCCAGGCTGACCGTCCAGGCGGCTCGGCCGTCATAGAGGTAGAGGGCCGCCAGGGTCATGATATTGGCCAGGCCGAGGCGCAGCCAGGGGACGGGCGTCGGCAGCAGGGTCTCGAGGGTGTGCATGGCCACGGCCACGGCGACAAACAGGGCCAGGAAAACCTGGCGACGCATCCGGGCCAACTGCCTGGCATCAACGGCTGAGCAGGTCATAAGGGGCCTCCTCGCCGCCAGAGCTCTCGATGCGAACCAGGATCCGGTTCGGCACACAGGCGATCAGGTCGCCGGTGTGCCTGGCAGGACCCATGGAGAGACAGATCTTGCGAGGACAGGGCGAACCGGTGATACGGACGCCCTGTTCGTCGATGACCAGGTGGGTCGGGCCGAGCGGGCCCTCAATATCGACGCTGCGTGGCTGGTCGAGCGGTGCGGTGAAACAGGTCTGGCCGCCGCTTGTCACCACCACGCGCGTACCGCCGGGCGCGGCAGCCACCCAGACCACGCCGGCCAGGGCGGCACAGAGCAGGGGGACGATCACCAGCCAGTCGCCGCCGGTCATGTAATGCCAGGGGGCTTTCAAGGCGACACCGGGTACTTTGTCCAGCCTGCCGAGGCATGCAGGCTGCCGTCAGCGGCGACGATCAAGGCCTCCGTGCCGGGATACTGGTCGAGCAGCCGCAGCCCTTCCTGGGGGCCCAGGACAAACAGCGCCGTGGCCAGGGCGTCACCCAGAGCAACACTGTCGGTTATCACGGTCACGCTCTGACAGCCCCTGGCCGGAAAGCCGCTCTGCGGATCGAAGATGTGATGGTAGCGTTGGCCGTCCTGCTCGAAAAACCGCTCATAATCACCGGAGGTCACCACGGCGCGGTCGCGGACTTCGACCGTTTCCAGCACCGCATCCTTCATCCTGGGGTGCTGGATACCGATCCGCCAGGGTCGCTCCGGGCGTTGCCCGAGCAGGTACATGTCGCCACCGGCGTTGACTGCGGCGCTGGCGACACCCTGCTCCCTGAGCACGGCAATCGCCCGGTCGACGGCGTAGCCTTTGGCGATCCCGCCCAGGTCGATCTGCAGCTGCGGCTCGCGCTTGCCGAGCTGCCGGCCGTCCAGGCTCAGGGCGTTCGGACCGATTCCGGCCAACGCGTCGGTGACGGCCTGCCGGTCGGGAACCGCCGGATGCTCCTGCTCGAGCCCCCAGATCGATTTCAGCCTGCCGAGGGTCAGGTCGAAAGCGCCGCCGCTGCGCCGCGCCACCTCCAGGCCCAGGGCAATCACCGCGGCGGTTTCCGCGGAGACGGTACCGCCGTTGGTGCTCTGCGACAGGCGTGAGACTTCGCTGTCCGGGCGGTAGCTGCTGAACAGCAGGTCGAGCCTGGCCATCTCGGCGAAAGCGGCATCGACGGCGTCTTCCAGCTGACCGGCCGGCCGGCCGCCGGCCATGATTTCCACAACCGTGCCCATCAGCAGCTGGCTGCGGCGGATCTCATCGTCTGCCGGCTGCAGCCGCCACCAGGTCAGTGCCAGTACCGCTGCCAGCAGGACGATCATCAGGGGGCGATTCCAGGACACGGCTATGCCTCGTAGATTTCGCCGATCAGGTCGTATTCCGAAGAGTCGGTGATTTTGAGAGCGACGATGTCGCCGACATCGGCATGTCCGGCGGTAATGTAGACCTGGCCGTCGACATCGGGCGCCTGGCGAATGCTGCGGCCACGCAGCAAGAGCTCGGTCTCCTCGCTGTAGCCTTCCACCAAGACCGGCTCGATACGCCCCTTCAGGGCCAGGTTCTTATTGAAGGCGACCCGTGACTGAGCTTTCATCAGGCGCTTGTAGCGCGACTGCTTGGTACGTTCCGGAACCTGCCGGTCCAGCTGTGCCGCGGGAGTGCTTTCCTCCCGGGAGTAGCGGAAGACGCCGAGGCGCTCGAAATGGCCTTCCTCGACGAAAGCCAGAAGCTTGCGGAACTGGGCGTCGGTCTCGCCGGGGAAGCCGACGATCAGCGAGGTGCGCAGGGTCGTGTCGGGAATCCGCGTGCGGATGCGCTGCAGAAGCGAACGAATGCCCGCTTCATCGACCCGGCGGTTCATGGCCGACAGGATCTGGTCGTCGATGTGCTGAATCGGCAGGTCCAGGTATTTGCAGATCTTCTCCTCGGCGGCAATCAGATCGAGCAGTTCATCGGTGATGCCATCTGGGTAGGCGTAGAGCAGGCGTAGCCAGACCAGGCCGTCGATTTTCACCAGCTCGCGCAGCAGGGCCGCCAGCTCGGGCTGATCGCCGCGCTCGGCACCGAAGGCGGTGACATCCTGGGCAATCAGGTTGATTTCCTTGACCCCTTCAGCCACCAGACGCTCGACCTCAGCGACCACCGACGGGATGGTCCGTGAGCGCAGGGTGCCGCGAATGCTCGGGATCACGCAGTAGGAGCAGTGGTTGGCGCAGCCCTCGGCGATCTTGACGTAGGCCGAGTAAAAAGGTGACGACGTGACCCGCGGCGTGGTGTGATCGTAGAGGTAGTCGGGCAGCCCGATGGCCTGCTGCCCTGCGCCCTGCAGGTGGCTGTCGAGCAGCTCCAGGATGCGCGGGGCGTCCGCCGTACCCATGAAGAAGTCGACTTCGGGGAGTTCCCTGGCCAGTTCATCCTGGAAGCGCTGCGGCAGGCAGCCGCTGACGATCAAAAGTTTGCAGCGGCCTTTCTGCTTGTAGTCGGCGACCTCGAGAATGGTGTCCACCGATTCCTCCTGCGCCTCGCGGATGAAGGCGCAGGTATTGACCACGATGATGTCCGCCTGGTTTTCATCGGTGACGATGGCGAAGCGTTCGGCGGGCAGGTGGCCGAGCATGACCTCGGCGTCCACCAGGTTTTTCGGACAGCCGAGACTGACCAGGCTGATGTTGTATTTGTCCAAGAGGGGGCCTCCCCGGCATTGCGCCGAAGGTCATGGCGCAAGAATTTCTTCAAATATTCGGGGTCTTATAACACGAAACCCTTTCGGGAGAAAAGCTTTCCTGCAAGGATGGCCATGCTGACAACGGGACTGGCGGGGAGATGGCCAGTCTCGGCAAGAGTAACGCCTCCTGTCAAGGTTGAGTCTACAGGCGCGGCACAATAGAACGCATCAGATGAAAGCCGTTTTTGATGGTGCCGCGGAGACTCGCTTCCCCGTCGTTGCTAAGGAGCAGGCGATAGCCCCCGCCAAGGAATCATCGCCTTATTCATTAGCTTTTACTACAACTGATATTTTTTTCCTTACCTTTGCGCGGAAACTTTCTGGGATATAATTCACAAGCGCAGTTCAGGTCATTCTCTTACAGGTTAGCAAGAATGGGAGGTGCTTATGAAAAATTGGCGCAAGATTTGGTTGGTTGCGGTTGCCGCTGTCGCGCTCTTTCTGCCCGCCTGCGGTGGAGGCGGCGGTGGGGGTGGGGGTGATGATAAAACGATTGCAGATGACGCCTATACCGGCGTCAGGACCCAGGCCGCCATCGACGCCGAAAACGCCGAAGCCCTGGTCCTGGGAGCCTATGGCTATGGGGATTTCGGTGTGATAATCCCTCTGGCTGCAAAACCTGGTGCCAGGGACGTCGTCAGTGACAAGTTCAACGACCCCTACAAGCTGGCGACCCTGATCAAGCAGACCGCCGCAATGGTGAAGCAGGATCTCCAGGTCAGCCCCCAGGATTTGCTTTCCCCGGACGAGTTGTGCATCAACTACCCTGATGGATTCACAAGCGACACCCTCAAAGATTCACAAAGCGGCTCAAGCGTCACAGTTAAGGGTGACGTTACGTTCACCAACTGCGACCTTGGGGAAGGGGTCCTCTTTGACGGGACGGCCTACCTCTCCATGACCCTCAACCTGGATACGTTCCTTATGACCAAGATGGCAATGACCATGAACCCGATCCAGGTTGATGATGGCGACATGGCTTTTGCTTTGTACGGCCGCATGACAGGATCCGAATCGTATGACAATTTTTCCGGCTTCCTGGTGTTTGATTCCACTATCGAGGCCACCCTGGATGACCTCTCCGGGCACTCATACTGGCTGAACAACTATCAAATGCACGACATTGATGAGAACTTCGGGCTCCGGAGCACATCCAGCGGCCGGTACTACGACAGCGATTACGGTTACGTGGACTTCGCCACTGCCGTACCGATCTTTGTCCCTTACAATACTTTTGAAGCGACTTACGAGGGCCAGGTCGATTACACCGGCAGCAATGGCTCACAGGCGGCCCTCACGCTTGGACCAAACGAGAGCGACTACTGCATCAACGGTTCCAATGCATCAGGTGATTTTGTGCTCGGGACCTGTGCGCCGTAACAGGCCATCCTGACGAAACAATCGTAAAGGCCGCTCATTCCCGAGCGGCCTTTACTTGTTCTGGCAAAATTTTTCTAAAAACCCTCGGTCCATGCTGATGCCGGCTCTTTTTTAGCGCCGATATGACCCCACGTAAATGGCCGAGAGGATCAGCAGCACTCCGCCGACATCCCAGCCGGAGGTCGGCCGTGAGAAAAACAGTACGTCCCAGACGAAGGCGAGGGCTGGCTGCAGCAGCAGAACGAGGCCGGTGAGGGTCGCGGAGGTGTGCTTGATCGCTGAAGAGATCAGGGACCAGCCGATCGTGGTACAGCCGACCCCCGCGCCAAACAGGGCCCAGAAGGAGATGGCGTCTGGGATCACAAAGGAGGCCCCGGTGGCAGGAGTGACGACACCGAGGACGCCGGTGGTGATGATCGAAACCACCAGCATGGCTGAAACACCGCTGATCTCCTGATGGTTCATGGCCGCCTTGAGCAAGAGGATGTAACCTGAGTACATGACCGCTGTGGCGATCCCGAGCAGGATGCCCAGGCGGTAACCCTCGTCCAGGGCGCCGAGGTCGACCCCGGTGATGAAGAACATCCCCGACAGGGCCATCACGATCGCGACAATGAACAGCCGGCTGATTTTTTCCTTGAACAGCAGGAAAGAGAAGAGAGCGGTAAAGAAAACCTGGAAGTTGCCGATCAGAGTCGCAAGCCCCGGCCCAACATAGTGGATGCTGCGGTGCCAGCACATGAAGTCAAGGCTCAGGAAAAGTCCGCACCAAACGAGAAGCAGCAGCGTCTTGCGCTGCATCAACAGGCTGGCACCCTTCATGCGCAGCAGCAGGAACAGGGAGAGGCTCGCGAAGAGCATGCGGTAGAAACCTGCGCTGTCGGGGGAAACGTCGGCCAGGCGGATGAAGACCGGGGCGAAGCTGATACAGGTCGAACCCGCCAGCAGCCAGAGCAGTGGACGGACAGGGGAGGCAGGTGTCGAGGTGGACATGTCGTTGCTTTCTCGAATGGCGCAAGAGCGACAGGGGTAACTTTTCACCAGCCTGACACCAGCGGCGCCGGGATCACCCTTGGCGGGGAGGGGCCCCCACGGGTCAACCGGGTCATTTGATCACAGGGGCGGCAACGGAAACAAGTGAATGATGTGCTGGAATGGTCTTGCGGGGACATTTGTCGGCCATTCCAGAGGCTCCTGGCAGCCGGTTGATATGAAAAAAAGCCCCACAGTCAGGAGAGTGACTGTGGGGCAACGGGTTTTTTAGGGTTTTTCTTTAGGAGGTTGAACATGAAGGAGTATGCTCTGTTGTGAATATCTTACCTAAATAGTCAGATATGTCAAGCAGAAAAATGCAACTTCCGCAATGCACGGCCTGGCGTTAGGCCCCCGGGAGGTCTGCGAGGTGTGCGTCTCCGTGTCAGGCGTTGTGGACGCTTTGAAGGGGGTGGTTTAAGTCCATTGCGAAGGGCTTTGATTGCATGATAAGGAACAAGCCTCCACAGCATTGCGTTCAACACCACCGGGGCCCGATAACATTGGGCCCCGCCTGCTACCAGAGGCTATGCCCCAGTCGTTGGCTATGATGTTAATGACCTGTAGAAGGACCGCGCAAGACATGCCCAACGCGAGGTGAAGGCACTTTTGCATACTACGGAGCGCCCGCGGACTGGCGCCGGTACTGCTCATAGGACGTGTCCGCAGACTCCAGGCAGCGGCTGCGCTCCTGGGCATCATCGATCTTGAAGCATTGGTTCCTCTGCCAGGCCTGACCGATGCCATAGGTCTGCTGACCCGAGCAGGCCGCCAGGTTGAGCACGAAAGCAACGTTCAGCAGCACAAAGCAGGTACGCATAAGGGCTCCGGGGCTTTTGGCATTATAGCACCATGGCTGCCCGTCGCAGCTCCCGAAAACCACCGATACCCCACAACAGCTGCGCGGCCGGACGCAGGACCGGCACAAAGTGGAGCGGTCGCTTTCGCATTTGCCGAAGTTGTGTTAAGAATTACCGGGTGGATCCTGTTTTTCTAACAGGTGTTGAGACCTTCTGCTAAGCCCAATTCAGTCCCGTGGAGGATGCAATATGTTTGAAGCGTTCAAGCAGCTAGACCCTGTCATGCAGGCGTTCCTGGCCACTCTCTTCACCTGGGGAGTCACCGCGGCCGGCGCGGCACTGGTCTTTATGAAAAAAACCGTCTCCCCCAAACTGCTGGATGCCATGCTCGGCTTTGCTGCAGGAGTGATGATCGCCGCCAGTTTCTGGTCCCTGCTGAACCCCGGCATCGAGATGGCGGAACAGATGGGGCAGACGCCCTGGCTGACGGCCGTGATCGGTTTCATGGGTGGCGGGATCTTTATGCGCCTGACGGACAGGTTCCTGCCGCACCTGCACCCCGGCCTGAAAATGGACCAGAAGGAGGGGGTCAAGACTTCGTTACAGCGCAGCACCCTGCTGGTGCTGGCCATCACTTTGCACAACATCCCGGAAGGTCTGGCGGTCGGGGTCGCCTTTGGCGCCGTTGCCGCCGGTCTTCCGTCTGCCACCATTGGCGGCGCAATCGCCCTGGCCATCGGCATCGGCATCCAGAACTTCCCCGAAGGGACGGCGGTCTCGATGCCGCTGCGCAGGGAGGGGATGAGCCAGTGGAAGAGCTTTTTCTTGGGGCAGTCTTCCGGCATCGTGGAACCGATCGCCGGGGTCTGCGGGGCGCTGTTTGTCCTGTCGATGCAGTCGATCCTGCCCTATGCCCTCTGCTTTGCTGCCGGGGCGATGATTTTCGTGGTGGTCGAAGAACTGATCCCGGAATCCCAGCGTGTCACAGCGAATATCGACCTGGTGACCATGACGACCATGGCCGGCTTTTCCGTGATGATGCTCCTTGACGTGGCCTTGGGCTGACCTGCAATCCCGAAGCACCGCGCCAAACCACAGGCAATGGCCACCC
>JAHEEU010000028.1 GCA_024640545.1 Geobacteraceae bacterium | reverse complement strand
CCTTGCTGCTCGACCACCTCAGGGAGAAGGGGCTGACCATCGAATGCGGCATCCAGGTCAAGGAGTTCACCGGAGACGAAGCGGTCCGCGGCGTGCTGCTCGAGGACGGCCGCGAATTCCCTGCCGACCTGGTGATACTGGCCACCGGAGTACGACCCAACAGCCACCTGGCGCGCGAGTGCGGGCTCAAGGTCCTGAAGGGGGTGGTCGTCAATGACCGGCTCTTCACTTCGGACGAGCATATCCTGGCCGCCGGGGATGTCACCGAACACCTGGGCCGTATTTACGGAATATGGCCGGCCAGTTACGCCCAGGGGCTGATCGCCGGCGCCAATGCCGTCGGCGGCTCATTGGAGTTTTCCGGAATTCCCATGACCAACCGCATCAAGGTCCTCGATGTCGAACTGTTCAGTATCGGACAGATGCAGGCGATCGATGCCAGTACCCGTCTCTTTGAAGTGCAGCAGGACGGCGCTTACCGCGGTCTTGCCTGCCACGACGGTCAGATGGTCGGCGCCGCGCTTTACGGCGACATGCAACTGATGGGACCGTTACGGGAAGCGGTCGAGCAGGGGCAGCGCATGCAGGAGTTGGCCGGGTTGTTCCCGTATTTTCCTGATTTACAGAAGATTGCCGGTTAACCGCGCACGCTGTCGACAGGGGCCGACGGGTCCTTAAGCTCTCATGGTGGAGGGCTCACGCACAATGATTGACGTTGATGAGCAGGTTCGCCTGGCCAGGGGATTGATCAGCACTGCTTCGAGAATCGTGGCGTTCTCCGGGGCGGGGATCTCGACGGAATCCGGTCTAGCGGATTTCCGCAGCCAGGGGGGCTTGTGGGAGCGCTATCGCATCGTGACTTTTCAGGAGTTCATCGCCAGCCACGCAAGCCGCGTCGAGTACTGGTCGATGCGCCGGGAGTTGATTCCCGGGCTGATTGCGGCGCAGCCCAATCCGGCACACCACGCACTAGCCAAGCTCGAAGAGGCAGGCAAGTTGCGGTGCGTCATCACGCAGAACATCGACGGCCTGCACCAGTCCGCCGGCAGCAAACGGGTCATAGAACTGCACGGCACGAACATGTCCGCCTCCTGCCTGGACTGCGGCCGGCAATGGCCGATCGCTGAGATCCAGCAGCGTCTCGAAGCAGGTGAGCTCGATCCGCACTGCACTGCATGCCACGGGCTGGTCAAGCCGGACACGGTTTCTTTCGGCCAGGCGATGCCGGTTGAGGCCATGGAACAGGCTTACCGGGCAACTGCCGACTGCGACCTGTTCCTGATGATTGGCTCATCCCTCGAAGTGCAGCCCGCCAATCAATTCCCCATGGTGGCCCATCAGGGTGGGGCCCACCTGATCTTTATCAACCGCACCGCAACGGCCTTCGATCACCTTGCCACGGTCAGCTTTTCGGAAAGCGCGGGGCGAATCTTGAGCTCACTGACCGAGTGATCCCTCCAGAAACAGACAGGGCCCGCCGATAACGGCGGGCCCTTCTCTTTATAAAGCATGGCAGCCTGGGTAACAGGCGCCTGATCTCGTTCAGTTATTGCGATTGCTTGACAAACACAGTCTGCTCATTGCACTCCGGGCACTTCTTCGGCTTGCAACGGCCTTCTTTGACGTAACCGCATTTTTCACAATTCCATACGGCCATATGCAACTCCTTTCGATTGAAGATGAATATGGTTTTATTTAACCCGGTTGCGTCCTGCCTGTCAAGTCTTGTTTCTCAGCGCTTCATGAACGGACTGGGATTGCAGAGGTCCTCGGCATCATTGGCCTCGGCGTTGCAGTTATGGCAGATATAACCCGGAGCATTCGACCGGGCCGAGACTTCTTTCAGCAGACCCTTTTTCTTCAACTGGCAGAGATGCAATTGATGCCCGGCTTGGTTTCTACAGTCGCTTTTGGCTGTGTCAGACATATGGCCTCCGGAATCCTGAAACTTCACCTGCCGCAAGTATATCACCTCCTGGCAGGCTTGCGACATCCGGTGAGCAGGCCGGCAGAGGACATCATTCTTCCGTCAACAGCACGGCCTCGGCAACTTCGCGCAGTGACTTGCGTTTATCCATCGCCAATTTCTGCAGCCTTCGGAAGGCTTCCGGCTCATCCATGCCGCGCTTCATCAGCACGCCCTTGGCGCGATCGATCACCTTTCTGGCCGCGAGCGTCTCCTTGAGCTTATCCACCTCCGCGCGCAGGCTCGACAGTTCGACAAACTGGTGGATCGCCAGGTCCACCGCGGCAAACAGCTGCTCGGCGCGGACCGGCTTGACCACGTAGTTCATGACTCCGGCCAGGCGTGCCCGCTCGATCGTGCCGGCTTCGGTGTTGGCGGTCACCAGAACGATCGGCACCGGCCTGACTTTGCCTATTTTTTCAGCAGCGGAGACGCCGTCCATAACAGGCATGCCAACGTCCATCACCACCAGCAGAATTTCCTGATGGGTTGCGATTTCGACAGCCTGCACGCCGTTTTCGGCTTCGAGAATCTCGTCGAACCCGTAACCTGCAACAATTTCTGCGATCTGCCGCCGCAGCAGTGGTTCATCATCAACAACCAACACACGCTTCATGATCTGGGCCCCTGACAAAACTTTAAGAGAAGAGATTGGAGAGGGCCTTTGCATCAGCCGTGCCGTAACCGTGGGGGCAACCCTTTTCTAGCGAAAAAACTGCCGCCCGCTCTGCAGGAAGCTTTATTCAGCCAGGCGTGGATCGTCTCGGGAAGCGGTCAAGACGTGGCGGAATATTGATTTTTACGGCCAAACCACTATAGTTTGAACATGGTTCGGAACTTCCGGTCTGGTTGAGCAAACGAGCGAAGCCTTGCATGAACTGAGTCTGACACAAAACATAGTCGAGCTGGCCGTCCAATACGCCAACCGCAACAATGCAGTGGCGATTCGCAGTATCACCGTGGAAATCGGTGCCCTTTCGGGAGTGGTTGCCGATGCCGTCGCGTTCGCTTTCGATGTCTGCAGCAAGGGGACCATGGCGGAAGGCGCCCGGCTGGATATCCGACGCATTGCCGGCGTTGGCCGCTGCCTCCGTTGCCTGCGGGAGTCGCAACTCGAGGCCCTGACCCATGTCTGCCCGCTCTGTGGCAGCCTGGCCCTGGAAACCATGCAGGGACAGGAGATGAAATTTACCGAGATGGAGGTCGATTGACGTGTGTATCGACTGCGGCTGCAACAGCCACCCCGGCAGCGCCCATCAGCATGACCAGCATGGCCATCACCACGACGGCGGAACGTCGCGAACGATCCGCATCGAAGAGGACCTGCTGGCCAAGAACAACCGCCTGGCGGCGAGCAACCGGGCACGCTTCAGGGCAGTTAAAATCCTGGCCCTGAACCTCGTCAGCTCACCGGGCTCCGGCAAGACCTCGCTGCTCGAGCGCACGCTGAGTGACCTCGCAGGCCGGATCACCTTCGCCGTCCTGGAAGGGGACCTGCAGACGACGAACGATGCCGACCGTATCGCAGCGACCGGGGTGCCGGTCAAGCAGCTCAACACCGGCGCCGGCTGCCACCTGGATGCCCACATGGTTGGCCACGGCGTCGAGGCCTTCGACCTGGAAGCCACGGACATCCTGATGATTGAGAACGTCGGCAACCTGGTCTGCCCGGCCGCCTTCGACCTCGGCGAAGACCACAAGATCGTTGTCCTCTCGGTGACCGAAGGAGAAGACAAGCCGCTCAAGTACCCGCAAATGTTCCAGGCCGCCGACCTGGTCCTGATCAACAAGATCGACCTCCTCCCCTACCTGCAGTTCAATCTCGAGCAGTGCAAGGAGTTTACCCGCCAGGTCAACCCGCTGGTCGAGATCATCGAGCTTTCCTGTCATAGCGGCGAGGGGCTGGCCACCTGGTATGACTGGCTGAGCAGAGAGTTCATTCGCAAGCGAGCCTGATTGTCCCTCCCCCTGCTTGACGCTTCGCCGCCGGCAGGGCCCCTTGAAGGAGTGAACAGAGATGTGCCTGGGTGTTCCCATGCAGGTCAAAACGATCGCACAAGACATGGCCGTCTGCGAAATCGACGGGGTGCAGCGCGAAGCCAGCCTGATGATGGTCGATGACATCCAGGTCGGCGACTACGTGCTGATTCATGCCGGGTTCGCCATTGAAAAGATCGACGAGGAGGAAGCGCGGCTGACCCTGCAGGCACTGCGTGGAGCCCTTGATATGGGCCTCGAAGCCGAATGAAGCACCAGAGCGAATACCGCGACCCGGAACTGGCCGGCCTGCAACTGCAGGCCCTGCGCCGGACGCTTGCCGGCTGCACCCGGCCCATGACTTTCATGGAGGTGTGTGGCACCCACACCATGGCGATCTATCAGCACGGCATTCGTTCACTGCTTCCGGACCAGGTCCGGTTGATCTCTGGCCCGGGGTGCCCGGTCTGCGTCACCCCGGTCGGCTATGTGGACCACGCCGTGGCCCTGGCCCGGCGGCCGGGCACCATCATCGCAACCTTCGGCGACATGGTCCGCGTCCCGGGTTCCTCATCCAGCCTGCTGTATGAACAAGCCAGGGGTGCGCTGATCAGGATCGTCTACTCGGCGCTCGATGCCGTGACCCTGGCCGAAAACAACCCGGCCTCCGCGGTGGTCTTCCTTGGCGTCGGCTTCGAGACCACCGCGCCGACCGTCGCAGGGGCCGTCCTCGCCGCCTCCGGCAAACACCTCGACAATTTTTACGTCCTCTGCTCACACAAAACCATGCCGGCGACCATGGCCGCCCTTGCCGGCGACCCGGAGCTGCAGGTCGACGGTTATCTCTGCCCGGCGCACGTCTCGGCCGTCATCGGGGCCGATGCCTACCAGCCGCTGGTGGCCGCTCACCGGGTGCCCTGTGTGGTCACCGGCTTTGAACCGCTGGACGTGCTGCAGGGGGTGCTGATGCTGACCCGCCAACGGGTCGCGGGCCAGGCAAGAGTTGAAATCCAGTATCGCCGCGTCGTCAAGCCGCAAGGCAACCCCAAGGCCAAAGCGCTCCTCGGCCAGGTTTTCGAACCGTGCGACGCCAGCTGGCGAGGCATCGGCAATATTCCCGGAAGCGGCCTGCGACTGCGCCCCGAGTATGCCCGCTTCGACGCTGCAAGGCAGCTGCCTGTCGCAATCGAGCCCCCACTTGAGCACCGGGGCTGCTTGTGCGGGGAGATCCTCAAGGGCAAAGCCCACCCCCGGGACTGCCGGCTGTTTCGTACCACCTGCACTCCCGAAGACCCGGTCGGCGCCTGCATGGTCTCCAGCGAAGGGACCTGCGCGGCTGAATATCAATACGGGGGCTAGGAACAGGGGCACTCAGGCAGGCCGCCACCAGCCTTCAGTCCCCCGCCCCCCGGCCATTGTGCCATGGAGAGAGACATGAAATCCGACCTTGTGCTGCTCGGTCACGGCAGCGGCGGCAAACTCAGCCACGAGCTGCTCGACAAGCTGATCGTGCCGATTCTCTCCGGCATCGAACAGCGCGAGCAGAATGATGCGGCAGTCCTCGCGGCAGTCAGTGGCAGGCTGGCATTCACAACCGATTCCTACGTAGTGGACCCGATCTTTTTCCCCGGCGGCAATATTGGTTCACTGGCAATTCACGGCACGGTCAACGACCTGGCCATGGCCGGCGCCTGCCCCCTGGCCATCAGCGTTGGCCTGATTATCGAAGAAGGCCTGGCCGTCAGCGAACTCACAACCATCCTCATGAGCATGCGTGCGGCAGCGGATAGCGCCAGGGTCAGGATTGTCACCGGCGACACCAAGGTGGTGCCGCGCGGCAAGGCCGACAAGCTGTTTGTCAACACCTCCGGCATCGGCGTGATTGCCGAGGGGGTGGAGATTTCCGGAAGCAACGCACAACCCGGGGACAAGATTCTCATCAGCGGGACCATCGGCGATCACGGCATGGCGGTTCTCGCCAGCCGCGAGGGGCTGGATTTGGCCAGCAACATTGTCACGGACAGTGCGCCGCTCAACGATCTGGTCCAGCAGCTGGTCGACGGACTGGGCTGCCGGCTGCATGCGCTGCGCGACCCCACCCGCGGCGGTGTCGCCACCACCCTCAAGGAGATCGCCCGGCAATCACGGGTTGAAATCATCCTGCAGGAACCCACGCTGCCGATTGATTCTGCGGTTGCCAGCGCCTGTGCGATTCTCGGCCTCGACCCGCTGTTCGTTGCCAATGAAGGCAAGTTGCTGGCTTTTGTCGCCGCCGAAGCGGCTGAACAGGCCCTGTCCATCCTGCTGAACCACGAGTTTGGCAGACGGGCCGCCATCATTGGCGAAGTGTCCGCCGCAGCCCCCGGCAAAGTTCGCCTGCGGACTGCAGTCGGCGGCCTGCGGGCCGTAGAAATGCTCGCCGGAGAGCAGCTGCCGCGCATCTGCTAGCCAATGCTCAAGGGATGACAATTTAGCGGAAAATGTTCCAGCAATTCTCGATTTCACCACAGCATTTCGCCAAGCGGCACCCCCCATTAAAACAGGCCTGTAATGCGGCGCGATTCTTATTTGCCATCAGGGCCTTCCAGCGGCTAATATCGGGATTAGAAAATCCGACGGCAAATTTTGTTAAGGGGCGGCAATGGATAGAGCCAGGTTTGTAACGCACAAGGGCAAGCAGATTTTTACAATGGACTGTAAAGACGCTTCGCTGGAAGAGATGAACCAGGTCATCGAGGAGTGCATCCGGCAGGTACGCAACCAGCCGGAGAAATCGGTATTAACCCTGACAATCGCCGGCGGCAGTTCATTCGGCGGCGAAACCATTTCCAAACTCAAGGACCTGGCCCGCGACAACACTCCCTACGTCAAGGCTGGGGCTGTTGTCGGGGTAACCGGGTTGTACAAAGTGGTCTTCAACGCGGTCTCCATGTTCAGCAAGCGCCGTTTCCACCTCTATGACACCGTTGAGGAAGCGATGGATTTCCTGGCAGACTACTCGGACTGACCCTCATCGCGGCCCCGTCACCGACCTTAGCGCCCGGCCCCTGATCAGGGGCCGGCCCACCCGGAAGCCGGCGGCAACCCCGGCTGTTCGACCACCTGGCACCCTGCCCTCCCTATCCTCCGGTGCTGAAACTTGCAACGACTGAAACCGCACTCAGGCACCGGTTTTCGCTATTCCCCGGCATCGGGCTTCGCCGTCTCAATGACGGAAGATGAAATAAACCGCCCCAAGCAGGCAGAACCCGGCCCAGAGTTAGTCGAGCTTCAGTGGCTGCTGCATGTAGAATAGGGAGAAGGGCACGAAAACCGACAGGGTAATGACCTCCTGGAGAACCTTGAGCTGACCGAGCGACAGGCTGCTGTAACCGATACGGTTCGCCGGGACCTGGATAAGAGACTCAAACAGCGCGACTCCAAAGCAAAGCAGCCGCCCCGTGATGGGACGACTGGAGCGGATTCTACGTCGAAATGGCGGCAAAGGACAAAGGGAAAATCGCGCGGCGGACGGTTGCGGTTGACAGTTGTCAAAATCAGCGTATAAGAGCTGTTCATGGGGCACACAAGCGCCACGCAGGGTGGCGCACTGCTGGTCCCCGCAAGGCATGGTTATGTTTCGTATCCGCCGTATCCACGATGACCTGCGCCCGCTCAACCGCGAAGCCATCGCCCAGGTTGAGCAGATTCTCCGCGACCAGTTCCCCCTCCTCGCCAAGAACGACGTTGACAAGATTCCCGAGCTGCTGAGCAACCCGGTCAAGCATGGGTTCCGTTCGATCCTCTACGTCGCTGAGAACGCCCGGCAGAAGGTTCAGGGCTTTGCACTGATCTCCCATGAACCGGACCTGCGTTTCTGCTACCTGGACTACATCTCCGCCGCCAAACGCACCACCGGCGGTGGCATCGGCGGTGCGCTCTACGAGCATATTCGCGAAGAAGCCCTGGCTATGGGGGCCCTCGGGATTTTCTTCGAGTGCCTGCCGGACGACCCGGCCCTCTGCAGAGACCCGGAGGTCCTCAAACAGAACCAGGCGCGCCTGCGGTTCTACGAGAAGTACGGCGCCCTGCCGATTATCGGCACCGCCTACGAGACCCCGCTCAAACCGGACGATGACAACCCGCCCTACCTGGTGTTCGATGCCTTGGGGCAGGCCGAGCCTCTCCCCTGCGCCAAGGCCCGGCAGATTGTGCGGGCCATCCTCGAGCGGCGCTACGGCGAGGTCTGCTCCCCGGAATATATCAAGCACGTGGTCGACTCTTTCAAGGACGATCCGGTGCTGCTGCGCCCCCCGCGCTTCCAGAAGAAAAAACCAGTCGAGACAGTTCCGGGGGCTTCCCGCACGCAGCGCATCGCCCTGGTCGTCAACGAGCGGCACGAAATCCACCATGTCCGAGAACGCGGCTACGTCGAATCACCGGTCCGGGTGCGGAGCATCCTCCGGGAGCTTGAAAAAACCGCTCTCTTCCAGGGCTATCCGCCCCGGATTTACTCTGAGCGGTTCCTCACCAGCACCCATGATCGCGACTACGTCGAATATTTCCGCAAGGTCTGCCGCAACCTGGCGGCCGGGCAATCGATCTACCCTTACGTTTTCCCCATCCGCAACACGGCCCGTCCGCCCAAAGAGCTGGCGGTGAGAGCCGGTTACTTCTGCATCGACACATTCACGCCGCTGAATGCCAACGCCTGGAAAGCCGCCAAGGGAGCCGTCGACTGTGCGCTGACCGCTGCCACATTGATTTTGGAAGGCAGTCGCTTGGCTTACGCCCTGGTTCGCCCGCCCGGGCACCATGCCGAGCGGCGGGCTTTCGGCGGCTTCTGTTACTTCAACAACGCCGCCATTGCCGCGCAGATGCTCTCGGACTTCGGCCGCGTCGCGATCCTCGATATCGACTACCACCACGGCAACGGCCAGCAGGTCATCTTCTATCAGCGCAGCGACGTGCTGACTGTTTCGATCCATGGCCACCCGCGCTTTGCCTACCCTTACTTCAGCGGCTTCGAAGACGAAATCGGCGAAGGCGAGGGCGCCGGCTGCAATATGAACCTGCCGCTGGCCGAGCAGCTCACCAGCGAGCAGTACATGGTGGCGCTGGCCAGGGCTCTCAAACGCGTCGCGCGCTTCCAGCCTGACTACCTGGTGATCTGCCTCGGATTGGACACGGCCAAGGGTGACCCCACCGGCACCTGGGAACTCACCGGGAACGATTTCACCAGGATCGGCCAGGAGATCGGCCGCATGCAGATGCCCACCCTCCTGGTCCAGGAGGGTGGCTACCGAACCCGCAACATCGGCGTCAACGCCCGGCACTTCTTTGCCGGCCTATGGTTGGGGACGTTCGGGGCTTAAACGGAGGGCCGAGGTTCGGCTTGCAGAGGCTGCAGTCCGTGCTAAACTTTCAACATTGCATGAGCGCCCACTAATCACCGAGCGTTTCCCGGGCAAGGTGCGTCCCGGCGGCATACAGCCTGCTCGCCGCGGAGCCGGCCATGGGACATTGCAACTTGAAAGGACGAGCGTCAGGAGCCCAGGCGGCTTCTTGGCTGGCAACAGCAAGCAAGCAGAGCGATTCTCGATTGGTCGATTGATGGCAGCATCAACGAATCAGATTCAGGGAAGACAGCCTCATGCCTGCAACCGGTGGCTCACAGTTTTGGCAGCACCAGAAGGTTCGACCGTGTTTTCACACACCAGGCCCACAGGATTCCTCCGGCAATCCTGTGGGTTTTTGCATGGCGCCGAGGGTGTGGTTGCGCCGGCAGGGAAACGCGCAGAAAGAACTATCGCCGGGAGGGCCGGAAGGCGGTTGGTTTGATCTTTGCAAACGCCTGTAATAACGACTGTTTTCTGGTTAATATTTTTTTATTGACAAGCAAAAAACACAGGCGTATATGAGCTATAAATGATTGGCGTTCAGGGGCCGGGACCCAAAGACGTGCCCGCTGAAAGAGTTGACCCCTTGAACCAGCCGCAAGCCGCAAGGCTAACCGGCCCTGAAGACGCCATCAACCCTTCCTTAACGGAAGAATAACTTTACGCAGCTGGAATTTTTAGGGGTTGACACATGCATATTGCACTCTCCTTCAACCTGAAGGGGGATGCGGTCGGTCTTATGGAAGAACCGGCCGAGCCTCCCTCGGAACCTCCCGACTTACCCTCCGACGACCTGTTCGCCGAATGGGACGACATCCACACCATCAAGGCCGTGGAAGCTGCCCTGGCGTCTCGCCATCAGGTCAGCCTGGTCGAGGCCAACCTCGATGCCTTCGAAAATTACCGGCGGCTCAGGCCCGACCTGGTCTTCAATATCGCTGAAGGTCTGCACGGCGCCAGCCGCGAAGCCCAGATCCCGGCGATGCTCGACCTGCTCGGCATTCCGTACACCGGCAGCGACCCGCTAGCCCTCGGCCTCTGCCTCGACAAACGCCGTACCAAGGAGATTCTGGCCCACCACGGCATTGCCACACCGCAGTTCGCAGTGGTCACCTCCCTTGGCGAGATCCCGAGCCGGCTACGCTACCCCCTGATGGTCAAGCCGACCCTCGAGGGGTCGAGCAAGGGGGTCACCGACAAGGCCCTGGTCGAAAACCGCCAGGAGCTGGTCCGCCAGCTGGAATGGGTGCTCAACAGCTATCACCAGCCCGCCCTGATCGAGGAATTCCTCCCCGGCCGCGAGTTCACTGCCGCGTTGCTCGGCAACGGCCGCGACCTGACCGTGCTGCCGATCGTCGAAATCAACTTCGACACACTGCCCGCGGGGGTCAAGCCGATCTACTCCTACGAAGCCAAGTGGCTTTGGGACCAGGAGGAGGATCCGCTGCAGATCTTCACCTGCCCGGCCAGGCTCGAGCCCTTGCTGCGCCTGCAGATCGAGGAACTGTGCAAGGCCGCCTTCCAGGCGCTCAGCTGCCGCGACTGGTGCCGCATTGACGTGCGCCTCGACGCCCAGGGACGGCCCCAGGTCATCGAACTCAACCCCCTCCCCGGCATCCTGCCCCGCCCGGAGCAGAACAGTTGTTTCCCCAAAGCAGCCAGGGCCTCCGGGCTCTCTTATCAAGAGATGATCCTGGCCGTTGTCGACGCTGCCGTTACGCGGCTTGAGTTGCCTGCAGGGTTGAATCATGAACGTCGCCGTATGCTTTAACCTCGTACCCCCGCGCCCGACGCGCGGCGAAGCCATCGACCGCATCGCCGAACAGGGTGCGGAGCAGGAAGCTCGCGCCGTTGCCGGGGCGCTCTGTGAACTCGGCCACAAGCCCTTCCTGGTCGCTCTCGGTGAGGATGTCACCACTTTTGCCGCCGAATTGCGCCGACTTCAGCCCGACCTGGCTTTCAACCTCTGTGAAGCCTTCTGGGGAGAGAGCCGCAAGGAGATGCACGTCGCCGCGCTCTTCGACCTGCTCGGGATCACCTACACCGGCGCCCCGCCGCTTTCCCTCGGCCTGACCCAGGACAAGGCCCGCACCAAGGACCTCCTCTCGAAACACCAGCTGCCAACGCCCAAGTACTGCCTGGTCAAGCTCGGCGAGCATTATTCCCGGGTCAAGGACATGGTCTACCCGTTGATCGTCAAGCCGCGCTGGGAAGACGCCTCGCAGGGGATCTCCAACGAAAGCGTCGTCGAAAACGAGAAGAAGCTGCTGGCGCGAATCGACTATGTCCACCGCACCTACCGCCAGGGAGCCCTGGTCGAGGAATTTATCGAGGGGCGGGAGATCAACGCCGCCATCATCGGCAACGGTCCCCATGACGTTCTGCCGCTCTCGGAAATCACGTTTCATCCTGACCTGGCCCAGCCGATCGTCAGCTTCGAAGGCAAGTGGCTGGAGCAGTCCCAACAGTACAAGCTGACCGAGCCGGTCTGCCCGGCCCAGCTCAAAACGCGCAGTGAAATGCTGCTGCGCGACGTCGCCCTGAGAGCCTACAAGCTGCTTGAATGCCGTGATTACGCGCGGGTCGATTTTCGCCTGCGCGACGGGGTTCCGTACATCCTGGAAGTCAACGCCAACCCGGACATCAGCCCCGACGCAGGCCTGGCCCGCAGCGCCAAGGTGGCCAAGCTCAGCTACCCGCAACTGATCGCCCGCATTCTGGCTATTGCCAGCAAACGAAAAAACTGAGGTTAACGCTATGCGCAAACTGAGACACGATGACATCCCCATGCTTGAAGAGATCCTGGTGGCAACCGGCGCCTTCACCGATGAGGAAGTCGTCGTTGCCGTCGAACTCCTGGAAACGGTGGTCAACGACCCGCTCCAGCAGGATTATGAAGTGGCTGTTGCCGACATCGGCGATCGCGTGGCCGGCTATGTGCTGTTCGGTCCGGTCCCTTTGACCGAGGGGAATTACGACCTTTACTGGATTGCTGTTGACCCGAACAGCCAGGGGAGCGGCGTCGGCCGACGCCTGATGAAGCATGTCGAAGACCAGGTCCGCCAGCGCAGCGGCCGCTTGCTCTGCCTGGAGACCTCCTCGCAGGGCGGCTACCTGCGGACCCGGACCTTTTACGAACAGGCCGGCTACGTCGAGGAGTCGCGCATTCGCGACTTCTACAAACCCGGCGACGACCGTCTCACCTATGTCAAACGATTCTGATCGCGGACAAAGGAGAACACCAGCGATGGAAACATGGCAGAAGATACTGCAAGCCAGCATCACCAAACCAGGCGACCTGACCCGCAAGTACGGTATCGATCCGCGCGCGCTCGAGGAGGTCACAGGGCATTACCCGATGCGGGTCAACCCCTACTATCTGAGCCTGATCAAAGATGTTGATGACCCGATCTGGCGCCAGGCAGTCCCTTCCACCAAGGAACTGCAGGACTCGGTCTGCCCGGCCGACCCCCTCGAGGAAGAGAACCAGAGCCCGGTGCCCAACCTGGTGCATCGCTACCCTGACCGCGCCCTCTTCCTGGTCTGCTCCGAGTGCGCCATGTACTGCCGCTTCTGCACCCGCAAGCGCAAGGTCGGCGGCGAGAGCATGCTGGTCAACCGGGAAACCATCGAGCGGGGCCTCGGTTACCTGCGCGAGCACACCGAGATCCGCGACGTCATCGTCTCCGGCGGCGACCCGCTGCTGCTCATCGACGAAAAGCTCGACTGGATCCTCAAGGAACTGCGTGCCATCCCCCACATTGAAATCATCCGCATCGGCAGCCGGATTCCGGTGGTTTTGCCGCAGCGCATCACCATGGGGCTGATCCGGGTACTGCGCAAGTACCAGCCGATCTACCTTAACACCCACTTCAATCATCCGGACGAGATCACCGAGACCTCGGCCAAGGCCTGCGCCCGCCTGGCGGACGCCGGCATCCCGCTCGGCAACCAGACGGTGCTGCTGCGCGGCGTCAACGACGATCCGGTGGTTATGAAACGGCTGATGCAGAAGCTGCTGGCCATCCGCGTCCGCCCCTACTACCTCTATCAGGCCGACATGGTCCAGGGCACCGACCACTTCCGAACCAGCGTCGAGGAGGGGATCGAAATCATCCGCGCCCTGCGCGGTCACACTTCTGGACTCGGTGTGCCGGCCTATGTCATCGATGCCCCGGGCGGCGGCGGCAAGATTCCGATCCTGCCGGACTACCTGCAGAGCGTCGGTGAGGAGGTCGTGCTCAAGAACTACCGCGGCGAAACTTACCGCTACGCCAATGTCGCCCCGGCGATTCCCGCTGAGCCCGCCCGGCGGGTGGCCAATGCAGACGGTGAAATGCCCGACTGCTAGGTGCGGTTTTCGACGGTCCAACGCCAAGGCGGGACAGCATGCTGTCCCGCCTTTTTTTATACTTTCCGGTTGATGGCCGCAGCAGCGCTGCCGCCCGGAGCCTTCAGAAAACCGAGATTCCGGTCCTGGTCGTAAACAGTTCCAGGGCCTTCGTCCCGGCCAAGGAGTTGCCCGAAGCGTCGAGCCCCGGCGACCAGACGCAAAGGCTGAAATGGCCGGGCATCACGGCGACGATGCCGCCACCGACACCGCTTTTCCCGGGCAGCCCGACCCGGTAGGCAAAGTCGCCGACAGCATCGTAGGTACCGCAGGTCAACAGCAGCGAATTGATGTATTTAACCTGGCTGCTGCTCATCACCATGTCACCGCTGAGCGGCGCTATCCCATTGTTGGCGAGGAACAGGACCGCTTCACACAGTTCGAGACACGACATGGTCAGCGAGCAGTGGTGGAAATAGGCATCGAGAACCCGCTCCGGCTCGTTGTCCAGGTTGCTGAAGCTTTTCAGGAAATATGCCATGGCCTTGTTGCGGTGCCCGGTGGCCTGCTCCGAGCGGGCGACGGTCAGGTCGAAATCGACATCGGCCTTGCCGCACAGCACCCGCACGATATTGCGTACGGTCGCCTTCGCGTCGTCGAGATGGCTGAGGATGACATCGGTCACCACCAGGGCCCCGGCGTTGATGAAGGGGTTGCGCGGCTTGCCGTTTTCGTACTCCAGCTGGATCAGGGAGTTGAACGGGTTCCCCGAGGGCTCGCGCCCGACTCTCTGCCAGAGGGCGTCGCCAGCAAGCTGCATGGCCAGGGTCAGGGTGAAGATCTTGGAAATGCTCTGGATGGAAAACCGCTCTGCGGCATCACCCACGGCATAGACGGACCCGTCGACGGTACGCAGGGCCATGCCGAGCTTGTCCGCAGGCACCGCGGCCAGCTGCGGGATGTAGCTGGCGACCTGACCCTGGTGAAGCAGCGGCTGCACTTCGGCCAGGATTTCTTCGAGGATCTGCTGAATGTCCATAAGGGCCTCGCATCAAAGGGGGAACAGCCAACCGGCAGCCCGGGCATAAGCACAGCATAGCAGAATCGCCCCCGGGAATCCTGGCGATGCGTCCCGCCCGGCGGAGCCATTGTCGGGCCTGGCGTCGCGGTCTTCCCCGCGACGCCAGGTCACCGGCAGAGGTAGCTGATGATCTCGTCGATAAACTCACCGCCAAAGCGCTGCAGTTTGTGCCTGCCGACGCCGTTGACCGCCAGCAGTGCCTCTTCGTCGGTCGGCATCTTCGCCGCCATCTCCGCCAGGGTCGCGTCACCGAAAATCACGTACGGCGGCACCCCAGCCTCGTCGGCCAGACGCTTGCGCCGCAGGCGCAGGGCATCGAACAGCTCGTCGTCGTAATCGAAGTCGCCGACCTGCGGCTTGCCCTTTTTCTGCAGCGTCTTGACCCGGATGCGCGGTTTGGCCAGCACCAGCCGCTCCTCGCCGCGCAGCAGCGGGCGCGCCGCCTCGGTCAGCTTCAGCACCGAGTAGCTGGCCACATCCTGCACCAGGTAGCCGCGGTGGATCAGCTGGCGGATCAGGCTGCTCCAGGCCTCCGCGACTTTCTCGGCACCGATGCCGTAGGTGGACAGCCGGTCGTGCTGCAACTCGAGAATACGTTGCGTCTGCGCGCCACGCAGCACGTCGACCACGTGCCCGACACCGAAACGCTGGCCGACGCGGAACACGCAGGAGAGCGCCTTCTGCGCATCAAGGGTGGCATCGTAGGTCTCCGGTGGATTGAGGCAGATGTCGCAGTTGCCGCAATCTTTGTCGAGACGCTCACCGAAGTAGCCGAGCAGCACCCGCCTCCGGCAGGTCAGGGCCTCGCCGAAACCGACCATCGCCTGCAGTTTGTGCTGTTCGATGCGTTTCTGCTCGGGGTTGCCGCCCTTCTCGATCAGTCCGCGACTGATGGCAATGTCGCCGTAGCCGAACAGCAGCAGCGCCTCGGCCGGCAGGCCGTCGCGCCCTGCGCGCCCGGTTTCCTGGTAGTAGCTCTCGATGTTTTTCGGCAGGTCGTAGTGTACCACGAAACGCACGTTTGGCTTGTCGATGCCCATGCCGAAGGCGACCGTCGCCACGACGATCTGGATGTCGTCACGCAGGAACATCTCCTGCACCTGCCTGCGCTCCCGGTCACCCAGCCCGGCATGGTAGGCCCGCGCCTTGAGACCGGCAGCCGCCAGGCGGTCGGCAACCTCCTCGACCCGTTTCCGCGACAGCGCGTAAATGATCCCGGCATCCTGCCGACGCTCAGCGAGAAAAGCTGTCAACTGCTCGAAGGGTTTCAGCTTCTCGACCACGGTGTAGCGGATGTTCGGCCGGTCGAACCCGGTCACAAAGCAGCGGGCGTTTTGCAGGCCAAGCCGTTCCAGCACATCCTGCCGGGTCTGCGGATCGGCGGTGGCGGTGAGGCCGATCATCGGCACCCCTGGGAAGCGGCTGCGCAATTGGCCGAGTTGGACATACTCGGGACGGAAATCGTGCCCCCACTGGGAGACGCAGTGCGCTTCGTCGATGGCGAACAGGGCCAGCGGTAGTTTTTTCAGCCGGTCCAGGAAGCCGTTACTGAGCAACCGCTCCGGTGCCACGTACAGCAGGTCGAGTTCTCCAGCATGCAGCCTGGCCAGGACCTGGCGGGACTCGTCGGCCTTGAGCGATGAATTGTAGAACGCCGCTCGCACACCGTTGGCAACCAGCGCATCGACCTGGTCTTTCATCAGGGAGATCAGCGGCGACACCACGATCGCCAGGCCATCACGGAGCAGGCCCGGGATCTGGTAGCAGAGGGATTTGCCGCCCCCGGTCGGCATCAGGACGAAGGCGTCCTGACCAGCGATCAGGGTCTCGACGATCTCTCCCTGGCTGGGGCGAAAATCACTGTAGCCGAATACTTCGAGTAACGTCCGGCGCGGGTCGGTTGGGTGTGACATGGGGAATACAGCCTCGCGGTGTGCCGCGGCGCAATGGCGCCAATAACATGACAATGAGCTACCGAGTCATCAGCATACCGCCATGCCCATCCTCAATCAAGTCAGTTTTCAGTTTGACTCTGTTCCGGTTCTGTATTGATTTTCGGTGTTTCAATTAGCAGAGCGCCTGTTTTTTCTCTTATGGCCGCTATACTGTAAAAGATGAGACAAGCTCAATGAGAGAAACATCACCCTGGCTTTGGTTTCGTGAGGGTGAGCCTTGTTTGCTTGCTTCACCGCCCGGCCGTCAGGACCAAGGGGTGATCACCCCCAAGGCCGAGGCTAAAGGCATCACCTGACGGCACATCTCCGTTTCGAAAAGGATTCCCCCATGCCCAGTGACGCCGAGATTGCACAGCAAGTTCAGCTCAAACCGATCGGTCAGGTTGCCGAGCAGCTTGGTATCGATCAATCGGATCTGCTCCCCTACGGCCGGGAGATGGCCAAGGTCCACATAAAGGCCTTGCAGAGGCCCAGTCGTAAGAAGGGGCGCTTAATACTGATTTCGGCGACCACCCCAACCGCCGCAGGCGAGGGAAAAACCACGACCTCGATCGGTCTGGGGCAGGCTTTTGCAAAGCTTGGGGAATCGGTCTGTTTGGCCCTCCGCGAGCCCTCCCTGGGCCCCTGCCTGGGGATGAAAGGGGGAGCCACCGGGGGCGGCTACAGCCAGATCCTGCCGGCGGATCGAATCAACTTGCACTTTACCGGTGATTTTCACGCCATCACCACCGCCCACAACCTGCTTGCGGCTGTCATCGACAACCATATCTATCATGGCAACGATTTGAACATCGATCCGCGACGGGTGCTGTGGCGACGGGTTATCGATATGAACGACCGCGGTCTGCGGAATATCGTGCTCGGGCTGGGCGGGAAACCCCATGGCATCCCGCGGGAAGGCGGATTTGACATTACCGCCGCCTCCGAAGTCATGGCGATGCTCTGCCTGGCATCCGGCCTCAATGATTTTTACCAGCGCCTCGACAATACCCTGGTTGCCTTCACCTTCAGCGGTGAGCCGGTTTTTGCCAAACAGCTGCAGGTGACCGGCGCGATGCTTGCCTTGCTGCGCGAGGCCATCCACCCTAACCTGGTGCAAAGCCTGGAAGGCGTGCCGACCTTGGTACATGGTGGCCCATTCGCCAATATCGCCCACGGCTGCAACAGCCTGCTGGCGACCCGAATGGCACAGCATTATGCCGACTGGGCCATCACTGAGGCCGGTTTCGGCTTCGACCTGGGGGCGGAAAAGTTCTTCGATATCAAGTGCCGGTTGGGCGGTCTCGATCCGCAGGCAGTGGTTCTGGTGACGACCACCAGAGCCCTGAAGCTGCATGGTGGAAGCAAACAGGAGAAGCTCGGCGACAAGAACCTGCCAGCACTCCGCAAGGGGCTGGAAAATCTCGAAAAACATATCGAGAACGTTCGCAAATTCGACAGACAGCCGGTTGTCGCGCTCAACCGGTTTGTCAGCGACAACCCAGCGGAATTGGCCATCATCAATGCTCGCTGCCAGGAGCTGAATACCCCCTTTGCTCTGTGCGATCATTACGCCACCGGGGGAGAAGGCGCGATTGCGCTGGCCAAGCAGGTGATTGAGGTCTCCAGACAGTGTCAGCCCTACCGCCCCCTTTACCCTCTCGACCTGCCGGTCGAGGAGAAGGTGCGGATCATCTGCCGGGAGATGTA
This sequence comes from Geobacteraceae bacterium, assembly GCA_024640545.1. Lineage (GTDB taxonomy): Bacteria > Desulfobacterota > Desulfuromonadia > Desulfuromonadales > BM103 > JAHEDT01. The sequence continues at coordinate 3,487 of JAHEEU010000028.1, read as the reverse complement.
TGGTGCTGACGATGTCGCTTTTACCAAGCAGGCGGCCCGCGATCTACTTCAGGTACAGCAACTCGGATTCGATCAGCTGCCGGTCTGTATCGCCAAAGCCCCCGGCTCCCTATCCGATGATCCGAGCCTGTACGGTCGGCCGCGCCATTTCGACATTACAGTGCGAGGCATCCAGGTCAATTCCGGGGCAGGTTTTCTGGTGGTCCTCACCGGGGATATCCTGCGCATGCCAGGACTTCCGAAACATCCAAGTGCCGAGCGATGGACGTTGCGGGAAGACGGTTCGATCCTCGGCCTGGACTGATTCACGCCCAGAGCGTCGAGGAGACCGTCTCATTGCCATGTGAGCTTGGTTGGTGGGCCAGGGGCGTTCATGATCAGAGTTCCTGACCAACAGGAAAAGGCCCCCTGGAATCAGGGGGCCTTGGTCGCAAGGGTTGAGGATGTGACTTTCAGCGGCTGTTCCAAAATTTATCTTTTACCGCAAGAAGCCGCTCGACAAACTCCTTTGGGTTATCGAGTGCCACAAAATGCCGGTAACTTTTCACGACGAACTCGTTTGGTGCAAACAGATAATAGAGAATAGAGATTTCATCTATGGAGTTGTAGGCTTTAACATCTCGGAAGTCCTTTAGGATCATCTCACGATTCTCAGGCCTGAGAACCGCTAACTGTGTCACTGCAGAGATATATTCCCCTGCTGTTTGGTTCTTTATCTCCGGGCGAATATACTGGCAGCTGATTGCATGAGCCAATTCATGCGCCGCAAAACTGCACCAGATATCTTCTGAAAGTCTCTGGCCCAGAAACCTTTTGTTCTGTTCTGCTAATTCCTCAAGTTTTGCATAGGTGAGAATAAAGACCTCTCGGGTCTCAGGATTGTAAGCACCAAAAAGCTCGACGTGTTTTTGATCCGTAATCTGCTCAACCACCCTGATCGTGATATTTTTGCTTGTTTCAAGACCGATTGACTTCAGAAAATTGATCGTTTTGGCTGTCGTGGAGCAGAGGCACCTCATCTCCTCTGCATTTTCATAGACAAATGTGACGGGAGTTTCAGAACAGCGAAGCCGGATTTCATCTGCAGAACAGGGCACGCTGGCAAGGAGCGCTTCGATAAGGAGGAGAAGGAATAATTTCACTCCGCAAGCCATTTCCGGACCTCCCGCCATCAAAAGATTTAAATTGTCACTGTTTCAATGAGTTCTTCAGCTGCATCCTGATCCACCTGGCCAGCTGCCGTCCTTTTTCTATAACGCCAGGGCTCAAGTGTTCCTCAGCGAACCTCAGGTATCCCTGAGCCTTTTGATCACCGTTATCCGCGGCAAGAGTCCACCATGCATACGCATATTCATCACTTTGGGGAACACCTTGCCCATAGACATACATGACGCCAATGTTAGTTTGGGAAGAGGCGTTCCCCTGCTCCGCGGCCATACGAAAATATTTAAAGGCTTCTCCAAAGTCCAGCGCCACCCCTAGCCCCCCAGCATACAGCACGCCAAGATTGTTCTGGGCGTCAGCAAAGCCCAGGTCGGCAGCCATGTGATAAAACCTCGAGGCTTCCAGATAATCGCGTGGCACCCCGTAACCGTTTTCGTAGAGGACGCCCATATTGTACTGGGCTTTTACAACTCCCTGCTCGGCGGCCAAGTGAAACCAATACTCTGCGGCAGAGTAATCTCGAGCTGCGATTTGGCCTTCGGCGTAGATGGCCCCCAGCTTTGATTGAGCTATGGCGTCACCTTGCTCGGCGGCCATGCGATACAAACGTACGGACTCATCATAATCCTGCGGCACACCACAGCCGTTCAGATACAGATCGCCAAGGTTGCAAAGCGCTTCCGGGAAGTTCTGATCTGCGGCCAAATGAAAATATTTAAAGGCTTCTGCGAAATCCTGTTGGGCACCTTGCCCTGACACATAAAGGACGCCAAGATTGTTCTGTGCCTGGGCAAAGCCCTGGTCGGCCGCCATGCGATACAAGCCGGCAGCTTTGTCGTAATCCTGCCGGACACCTTGCCCTGACGCATAAAGGACGCCAAGATTGTTCTGTGCCGGGGCAAAACCCTGGTCGGCCGCCACGCGATACCACCTCGAGGCTTCCAGAAAATCCCGTGACACGCCATAGCCGTTTTCATAAAGGACCCCCAGGTTGTATTGGGCTTCGGCAACCCCTTGCTCAGCGGCCATGCGATAAAACCTCGAGGCGGCAAGATAATCCTGTTTTACGCCACGGCCGTATTCATAAAGGACACCAAGATTGTACTGTGCCTTTGCATCCCCCTGTTCCGCAGCGATAAGATAAGACATAACAACGTCTTGATAACCTTCCGGAGCACCATGGCGATGTTCATGCAGAACCCCTGGATCAAAGTGGGCCGTTTGCACTCCTGTTGGGAAGATCTCAAGACAGGGAGCAGGATTATTCAAAATCAATTCCACGGAACAAAAAACCGGGCCGACATCTTTACGCCTGACGAATAAAAATGCCGACGCCATGGTCACGGAAACGAGGACAAGGAAAATAACCAGTGTGATCATTTCAGAACAAGCAATACTATTTAGGTGCTCAGGAGATGATGTCCGCCGTTCAAGTCTAGACATGTTTCCTCCCGTTGTTCCGTGCCTTCCGATCGGTGCTTGCGGCGCCGTTTCTAAAGGACGCAGCCTCGCCCAGCTTGAAGCAACAGAGAAAAAAACCGAACTACCCTAAAGAACTTTTTCCGTCCTTCGGCAGCTCGGCCATCTTCATGTCGTTTTTGTCGAGTAAAGACCCGCCGCTTTCCGTTCCCGCCTTACGGCAGGGTTGGCTTTATCGGGCGCTTATATGAGAATTATCTCACGTGGCGGGGATTTGTCAAAATCGCTGAAAAGTTGCAGCTATGATGATTGTTTAATCCATGAAAAGGATGTTGGCACACCACCAAAAATCATCAACAAACACTGCAGTTTCCCGGCAGGACAGGTCGAGTTGATTTACTGCCTTGTCCTTTTCCTCAGCATCCGCAACAGTTGCCAGGCGGCCATGGCCGCAGCCAGGTGCTTAAGCGTGTGGCCGCCGATTCCGCCAGTGCTGTAGAACACGGGCCGGTCGAAGAACTCGAACAGCTTGGCGGCCAGGTACCAGGCGCCGACCAGCCAGTAGTCGCTACCGCGACTCCAGCGCGGCGGGTAAAGCAGCAACACCAGCGGCAGCAGGAGCATCGGCAGGAACTGCACCAGGCCATAGAAGCGCAGATCCCCCCGGCCAAGCTGCTCGGTATATTGCCACCAGATAACGGCACTGATGCCGGCGGCCAACAGCGGCCAGAGCAGCCGCCGCCCGGCATTGACATCGACATACTCACCGATCACCAGGGCCATCAGCCCCATGAACGCCAGGGTCATGGGCAGCCTGTCCCAGGCCAGGGAGAGATTGTCAGGCCGCAGGTGATAAAAGGCAGAACCGAACGCCGTGAGCGTGACGCCGAGGAAGAACAGCGCG
>JAHEEU010000172.1:4551-6137 GCA_024640545.1 Geobacteraceae bacterium | reverse complement strand
TCGCCAGGTATGGTTCGGTCGACGTACTGGTCAACAACGCCGGCATTCAGCATGTCAGCCCGGTGGAAGACTTCCCCGAGGACAAGTGGGACTTCATGATCCGCCTCATGCTGACCGCGCCCTTCCTGCTCACCAAGTATGCCTGGCCGCACATGAAGGCCGCCGGCTGGGGCCGGATCATCAATATCAGCTCGGTGCATGGCCTGCGCGCCAGCGAATTCAAGTCTGCCTACATCAGCGCCAAACACGGCATCATGGGGCTGACCAAGACCACCGCCCTGGAAGGCGGTCCGCACGGCATCACGGTCAATGCGATCTGCCCGGGCTACGTGCGCACGCCTTTGGTCGACAACCAGATCGACGCCCAGGCAGCCACCCACGGCATCCCCCGGGATGAGGTGATCGGCAGCGTCATGCTCAAGAAGGCCGCCATCAAGAAGATGATCGAACCGCATGAGATCGGGGCCGCCGTGCTCTATCTCTGCTCCGACGCTGCCGGTTGCATGACCGGCACCGACTTCACCATCGACTGCGGTTGGACCGCCTGCTGAGCGGGGAAGCCTCTTGACCGCGACAACCGATCTCGACAAGGAACTTCTCGAGCTGGTCTTCGACAACGTCGACAACGGCATATACCTGGTGGATGGCCAGGGTGTGACGATTCGCGTCAACCGGACCTTCGAGGAGATGTCCGGCTTTACCAACGCCGAACTGGTCGGGCGTAATCTCAGGGACCTGGTTGGCCCGGGCAACTACTTCACCGGTTCAGCCAGCCTGCTGGTCATGGAACGCAAGACGCCGGTCACCGCGACCTACTCCACCAAGAGCGGCCGCAAGCTGCTGGTCAAGGGGAAGCCGATCTTCGGCCCAAAGGGGGAAATCCGCTACATCCTCAACACCATCTGGGACCTGACGGTCGTCCAGTACAGCAAATCCATCGACGCCGACACCGCCCGCAGCCAGATGCTCATCGAGGAGGACATGATCACCTCGTCGGAGCGCATGACCAGCATCATCGACCTGGCCCTGCGCGTCGCCAAAACCGATTCGACCATCCTGCTGTCGGGCGAGTCGGGGGTCGGCAAGGGGCTGCTGGCCCGGCTCGTGCACCGCGCCAGCGACCGCAAGCAGCACCCGCTGCTGCAGGTCAACTGCGCAGCGATCCCGGAGAACCTGCTCGAGGCCGAGCTGTTCGGCCACGAACCGGGAGCATTCACCGGGGCCGACCGCAAGGGCAAGGACGGGCTTCTGCAGCACGCGGACGGCGGCACCCTGTTCCTCGATGAAATCGGCGAACTGCCACTACACCTCCAGGCCAAGCTGCTCAACGTTCTGCAGGACCAAACCTTTTATAAAATCGGCGGCCGCGAACCGCAGACTGTGGATGTCCGCCTGATCGCAGCCTCCAACCGTGACCTGGCGGCCCAGGCCGCCACCGGCCGCTTTCGCGAGGACCTTTACTACCGGCTCAACGTCGTGCCGATCCACCTGCCGCCGCTGCGCGAGCGGCGCGAGGACATCCCCCTGCTGATCGACTACTTCGTCGATCACTACAACCGCAAGTATCAGAGTTACAAGCGCATCAG
>JAHEEU010000172.1:0-4451 GCA_024640545.1 Geobacteraceae bacterium | reverse complement strand
TTCGGTGCCGACAAGCGTCACGAGGAGGTTAAGAAGGAACTGCGCACCATCAAAGCTTCTACGGAAGAATTCAAGTGGAAAATGGTTATGCCCTGGTCGAAGGGCCTGCTCTTCTACGATATGGCCCAGCATTTTGCCGACTCCGTCGCCCTGGCTTCGGGTGGCCGCCTGGAAATAAAACTGTTCTCGGCCGGCGAACTGGTTGGTGCCATGGAAAGCTTCGACGCAGTCAGCAAGGGTTCTGCCGAAATCGGTCATGATTGGCCCGGCTACTGGAAAGGCAAGAACGAAAACTTTGTTTCCTTCGCCTCTGTTCCCTTCGGTCTCGACACAGAGGGCTACAACATCTGGCTTTACGAGCGCGGCGGTCTCGAGCAGATGCAGGAGCTGTACGGCCGCTACAACCTCTATGCCCTGCCCGGCGGCAACGGCGGCCAGGAAATGGGTCTGTTCTCCAACAAGAAGGCCAGCAAGATGGCTGACTTCAAAGGGATGCGCGTCCGTACTCCCGGCTGGTACATGGACATCCTCAACAGCCTGGGTGCTTCGGTAACGCCACTGCCGGGCGGTGAAGTCTACCTGGCTCTCGAGCGCGGCGTCATCGATGCCGCCGAATTCAGTTCCCCCGCAATCAATTACCCGATGGGCTTCGACGAAATCACCAAGTACGTCATCGAACCTGGCGTGCATCAGCCTTCGGTCCAGTGTGCTTTCTTCATCAACAAGGACGCCTGGGACAAGCTGCCGGCCGACCTGAAATGGATTGTCGACATCGCCGCCAAGGAAACCCAGTTGTGGTCCTCTGCATGGCAGGAAAACCTGAACATCGAGGCGATCAAACTGTTCAAGCAGAAAGTCGAGTTCGTGCGCATGGACGATGAGGCCATTACCTCCTTCGCCAAACGGACCAAGGAATACCTGGAGGAGCTCAAAGCCAAGCATCCCGACGTCAAGAAAACTCTCGACTCCCAGGAGCTGTTCAAGAAGGATTTCGCCGAGTGGCGTGAAATCCGTAGTGGCCTGACCCCCTGGCCGATTGACGACTTTATCAACGGCAAACGACTGCAGTAATCTTGCTCAACCGCGGCGAGGGCTCAAAGGGCCCTCGCCGCCCTTTATACCGGGAATCGCGTAAACGCCGAGAGGTTTCCTATGCAAATCATATCCCGCTCGATCGACGCCCTTAACGAGAAGATCGGCGTCACCAGTTCCTACTTGATTCTCCCCCTGGTCGCTGTCGTCGTCTACGAGGTGTTCATGCGCTACGTCTTCGATGCTCCGACCTCCTGGGGCTTCGAGATGACAACTTTCCTGTATGGTGTTCACTTCATGCTCGGACTGGCATACGCACACAAGCATGACGGGCACGTAGCCATCGATGTTTTCGAAGCCAGATTGCCGATCAGGATTCGTACGCTGTTGCGCATCGTCACCAATCTGGTGATCTTCATTCCGACAGTTGGCCTGTTGACCATCTGGTCGATCAAGTATGCCGCCACCTCGTGGGGAATGCGGGAACTCGCTTCCTCGTCCTGGGCACCGGCCGTTTATCCTTACAAAGCACTGATGGCGATCGGGTTTACCCTCCTGCTACTGCAGGGCGTGGCCAGGCTGATTCAGGATTTCAGCGCCCTGCGCAGTAACGACTAACCGCACGTCTCCCGGAGATACGCTATTATGAGTCCAGAAGTTCTAACCATTCTGATGTTCGGCACCCTGGTGCTCGCCATAGCCCTGGGGCACCCCCTAGCAGTCACGCTCGCTGGCGTGGCGACCCTCTATGGCCTGATCGATAACGGTTTCAACGTCCCGGCCCTACTCGATCTTTTCGTCAACAACGCCTGGGGGATTTTTCTCAACTACACCCTGGTGGCCGTCCCGCTGTTTATCTTCATGGCCCAGATCCTCGACCGCTCTAAGGTCTCCGAAGGGCTGTTCGATGCCCTGTACATAGTCCTTGGCGGGCTGCGTGGCGGCTTGGGGATGGCGGTCATTGTCGTCTCGACCGTGTTTGCTGCCACCACCGGCATTATCGGCGCCTCAGTGGTCGCAATGGGCCTGATGGCCGGACCTGCCCTGCTGCGTCGGGGTTACGAGCGCGGCATGTCAGCCGGCATTATCTGTTCTTCCGGCACCCTAGGCATCCTGATCCCGCCAAGCATCATGCTGGTGGTCTACGGCGGCCTGACCGGTCTCAAGGAGACCTCGGTAGGCAACCTGTTTGCCGGCGCGATTCTCCCCGGCCTGGTCCTGTCAGGGTTGTACCTGCTCTACGTCGCCGTGCGCTGCGGTATCAACCCCAAGCTCGGCCCGCCAATCCCGAGGGAAGAGCGCACGCACACCGCTGGCCAGAAGTTCGCCATGACCATGAAGAGTTTTGTGCCGCCGTTCAGCTTGATTCTAACGGTCATGGGCACGATCCTCGCCGGCGTCGCCACCCCGACCGAAGCTGCAGCCCTCGGCTGCATCGGGGCCATGGTCCTGGCATTGTTCAATCGCAAGCTCAACTGGGAGGTGCTGACCCAGTCCTCGATCTCAACGGCCCGGACCACCGCCATGATTATGGCACTGTTCATCGGTGGCAAACTGTTCAGCGTCGTGTTTTTGAGTATGGGCGGCGGTGACGTGGTCGCTGATGCCCTGCTCGGCATGGATGTCAGCCCCTACGTGGTCCTGGCCATCATGATGAGCGTGGTCTTCTTCCTCGGCATGTTCATCGACTGGGCGGCGATCCTCCTGGTGGTGGTGCCCATCTTTACACCAATCGCCATGGACCTCGATTTCAACCCGCTCTGGTTCGCCATGCTTGTTTGCATCAACCTGCAGACATCGTTTCTGACACCACCCTTCGGCTATGCCCTGTTCTATTTCAAGGGGGTGGCTCCACCGGAATACACCATGGGTGACATTTACCGGGGGATCATTCCCTTTGTCATCATCCAGCTGATCGGGCTTGCGCTCATGATCACTTTTCCGGAAATCATCACCTGGCTGCCGGATGTGTTTTTCGGCAACTAACTCTTTAACCTTCTAACAGCTGCCGGGGAGATCAAGATGTTGCCGAAAATCAGAAACATACTCTACGCGACCGGCATGGACGCCGGCGCCCCGCATGTGTTCCGCTACGCTCTGGCCATAGCCGAGCAGCACGACGCCCAGATCATCGCCGTCTCGGCCCTGGAGCCCCTGTCGACGTTTGCCCGGAGCCTGGTGGAGTTGCACATCTCCCACCAGCAGTCGGAAGGCTTGCATCACGCGGCACAGCTGCAGGCCAGGGAGCGGTTGCGGGAACGCATCGCCCGACTGTGCGAAAAGGAATGCGGTTCTGAATCACAGTGTGCCCAGCGGGTCAGGGAAATCCTCATCGAAGAGGGTCAGCCGGACCAGGTCGTGCTGGCGGCGGCAAGAGAGTGTGCTGCCGACCTGATCATCATGGGCTCACACCGCCACACGGCTCTCGGCGAGGCGCTGCTCGGCTCCACCACCCGCAAGGTGCTGCACAGCGCCGCTCAGCCGGTTTTGGTGGTGCGGATTCCGGCAGGTTTCCATGAAGAGGGGTTCTGACCACCGGCGCTCCGATCGAATATCTTTCCGGTGCACCAGCTCATTTCCATCTACCCTGGGCATTCTAAGGACAACCCCATGATTTCAAAAACGGCCATTCAGCACCTGATCGAAAAACTCGGCGCAGTAAACGTCGCCCACGAGAAGGAGGACCTGCTGGTCCTCGGTTACGACTCCACCCCGGGGGTCCATCATCTCCCCGAAGTTGCCGTCTACCCGACCACGACCGAGGGCGTTCTCGCCGCCATGGAGATCGCCCAGCACGAAGGGCTGCCGATCGTGCCGCGCGGCTCGGGGACCGGTCTTTCCGGCGGCAGCGTGCCGGTCAAGGGCGGCATGGTCCTGTGCCTCAACCGGATGAACCGGATCAAGGAAATCGATGAAGAGAACCTCACGGCCACTGCAGAGGCCGGCGTGGTCACTCTCGACCTGTTCAACGCCGTGGCCGGCAAGGGGCTGTTCTACCCCCCCGATCCGGGATCACAGAAGATTTCCACGCTCGGCGGCAACGTCATGGAAGACGCCGGCGGCCTGCGCGGCCTCAAGTACGGCGTGACCCGCGACTACGTCATGGCCCTCGAGTGCGTGCTGCCCGACGGCAGCATCCTGACCACTGGCGGCAAGAGCGTCAAGGACGTCGCCGGCTATTCTTTCAAGGACCTGCTGGTCGGCTCCGAAGGGACGCTCGGCATCATCACCGAGATCACCGTCAAACTGATCCCGCCGCCCAAGGACAAGCGCACCTTCCTGGCCTATTTCAACGATGTCCGCACCGCCGGCGACGCCGTCTCGAAGATCATTGCCGCCAAGATCATTCCCTCGACCATGGAGATCATGGACAAGGCCACCATCAACTGCGTGGAGGATTACGTCAGGATCGGCCTGCC
>JAHEEU010000171.1 GCA_024640545.1 Geobacteraceae bacterium | reverse complement strand
TCAAGGTCAAGACCGGCGGCTTCACCATGTCCTTCGCTGCCGCCGGCGCCCTGCTGGTGGTCGGCGCCATGCTCGCCGGGACGCTGAGGACCCGCAGGGCCGAGGTCCCGGTTCTCGAAGGCGCTTTCGAGGAAGAGGAAGACCTCGTCCTGGCTAAAGCCGCCAACGATTGATTGCCTGCCACCGTTTGCAAACCCTCCTTCAGGTTCAAACGGCAGCGGTCCCGCCAGCACAGGCGGGACCGTTTTTTTCGGCGCTATAACCTGAAAAAGTTGAACGCTGAGGCGTAAAGGTCATAGTTGCGCTACAATTACAGTTTTTTAGATGGGGCCGGTCAGATTTTCCAACCCGGAGGGCATTATGTCTCATTTCGACCTGAAAGAGCTCAGCCTAAAGATCCTTGCCCAGTCTCCCGACCGAGTTCTCCATCATAATGCTGTGCTGGTTGATGACGACGACAGGCCGGTCGGCGTCGCGGCGATCATGCGTGATATTACCGAACGGCACCTCAAGGAAAAGCAGTTGCGCGAGCGCCTGGCTGAACTCGAAGCCGCAAAGAAGGGTTGATCGGCGGCAGTAATTTCCTGATTTCGGCCGCCTTGCACACAAACCAAAGGGCCATTTCCTTACAGTCCAGAGTTCCAGAGTCGCTCTGATTCCTTGCAATCGACTAGAGGGTTGATTCCCCGCAGCTTGCCGCGGGTCAGTTCCTTTGGCTACTTGGCTTGATTGATGAGTGGCGGTCACGATTGTGGAAGCTGTCTTCTGGCCCAATCTCCCATAACGTCCTCATCAATTCTGAGTTTTAATATTGCCAAGAATTCCTACAGCAATTAAAATCACTTGGAATATTGCTTGGGTGCGGTCTCTTCTGAATTCCAATCAGTAACGGAGGTTCTTCATGTTAAAGAAAATGATCAGGCCGGTGAGTTTATGCTTAGTTTTTTCATTCCTCATGCTCAATTGTACGGTGCACACGGCTCAGGCCCAGATGGTTGGGACCCATTCCGTCATCGCAGACCAGCAGGATGCCGGCCACCGGGCTCAAGTGAACAATTTTCTGGCCCGTGAAGATGTCAAGCAGGTCATGATTCAATACGGTGTCGATGCTGTCGAAGCACAAAAAAGAGTGGACAGCCTTTCAAGTGCCGAGTTGGCAAAAATTGCCAATTCCATGGAGCAGTTGCCTGCCGGTGGGAGTGCTTTGGGTACGGTCGTAGGTGCCGCGCTTTTCGTTTTTGTGATTCTATTGATTACGGACATCCTGGGTTTCACCAGTGTTTTCTCATTTGTTAACCACCAACGCTGAGCAGAAAACGGAAGCTCGTTTGGGACAGGTCGGCAGTCGGATGATTGCCGGCCTGTTATGTTTAGTGCTCTCCGTTTTCCTGTCCAGTTGCAGTTTCCCGCCGGGTGGACCGCTGCCTCAAGAACCGCAGGGACCGACAAAGGCCATGGTTACGGGAGTGCCTTTTTTTGCCCAGGAGGAATTTCAGTGCGGGCCAGCGGCCCTTGCCATGGTGCTGAACTGGAGTGGGGTTGACGTCGATCCTGCCAACCTCACCTCAGAGGTCTATACCCCCGGGCGTCAGGGCAGCCTGCAAAACTCTCTGATCGGGTCGGCCCGCAGGCATGGCCGGGTTGCTTACCCCATCTCAGGTATCGATGCCCTGATGGCCGAGATTTCAGCCGGCCATCCGGTGATCGTTTTGGTCAACCTCAGTTTTTTCTGGTATCCGAAATGGCACTATGCTGTGGTTATTGGCTATGATCAAAAGAAGGAAGAGGTGACGCTCCACTCGGGACTCAACGCCGGAGAGGTCCTGAGCTTCTGGACCTTCAAGAATATCTGGCGGCGGGGTGAGTACTGGGGCCTGCTGGTACTGCCACCAGACCGGATGCCTGATGGAACTGTAGAAGGAGAGTGGCTTGCCGCTGTTGCCGGACTGGAAAATGCCGGGCAGTGGCAGGCTGCCGCAATCGGTTATTCCACGGCTCTGCAACGCTGGAATACGAGTTTTGTCGCCTGGATGGGGCTTGGTAACAGCGAGTACAATTTGCATGATTTAGATGCTTCCGCCGGGGCTTTCCACCAGGCAACTCTGTTGCAACCACAAAACGGTATGGCCTTCAACAATCTTGCCCATGTCTTGGTCGAACAGGGCCGGCGGCAAGAAGCCCTGACTGCGGCGCAGCGTGCTGTAGACCTTGGCGGCCCGTTCATCGACACATTTCGTCAAACCTTGGAAGAGGTCAAACTCGTCCCACTCGTTCCAAGGTGATCTTCTCTCCAAGATAGGTGGGACGATCCTGGTCTCGTTCTCGCCACTTTCATGATGGGGATTGCTATGCCTGACGTTCCGGTATTCTTACTTGCCAACCTGGTTGTGCAAGATACAGACAAATACCGCAAGTACGAGAAGGGGTTCTTCCCGATCCTCTGGCGATACGGCGGCGAGTTGCTGACCTACGACGACAATCCTCACACCTTTGAAGGGACTGCGCCCAGGCCGGGCAGAGTGATCATCCTGAAGTTTCCCTCGGAGCAACAAGCGCGTCAATGGTATGCTGACTCTGACTACCAATCCCTGTCTGAGCACCGTCGCGCCGGAACGCGCTTGGAGTTTCTGACGATGGTGCGCGGGATGGCGCCTCGCGTACTGAAGGGCAGAAAAATCATCTGAGGCTGTCGGCCCTGTTCACTCATATGGGTTGCGAGTCATGATCTTGCCGGCCAGTTTACGGCGCACTCATTGCCGCTGGCAGTAAAATGAGGGCGGTTCGTTTTCGACTTTCTCCTGTCTGGGGCCTGCACAGGCGCAAGCGAGCAGGATGCGTTCAAGATGGGCACCATGTCCTGATATTGCCTGGCCCAGTCTCTCGTGCGCAGTCGTTGAAAAGGCGGTGCAGATGGTCGGAGTTGTGCAGCAAAACAGGTTCGCCATGGACAGTAAGGTCACGCGGATTTTCAGGGTGGTGAAAAAATGAAAAGCTGGTTGCCTGTTCTTGCCTGTCTTTCTCTTGTTTTGGCTTTGACGGCCTGCGTAAAATCTTCCGCCATCCTCGACCGGGTCTATGTCAAAAACGCCACAGGCAGCAGGATCACGGATGTCAAAATCCATCATCAACCGGCGCAATGGTTCGGCTCTGTCAACGCGATCCTGCCGCAGAGGTCGCTGGACATCGGATTCCCGGGACAGCGAGTTCCGGCCAGGAAAGCTTTCGTCAGCTGGCGAGATGGTGATGGCCTGCAATGGTCCCTTGATATTGACCTTCCTTATGATCAGACTCCGCAAAAAGCCGGCCGGCCCATGAGCCTGATTTACATTATTTATCCATCCGGGCGTCTTGATGTGCACCTGCTGGAGTCCGTAAAGATGAACTAGCCCGTTCATCTCTGTGGAGCCACACGCCGGGCGAATCGACTGCGCCGGTCTCGCCCTCAACGGAGCAACCAGGGTATTGATGATTTATTCCTTGGCATTGTCGAGACCGAAGCTCGGATCTCTCCACGACAGTTTGTTCTGCTGGGGTCACATAAGAGGCAAGGTCTCCAGGTCGGTAACGTTTGGTTGGTTATGGCGGAACCACCTCCCTTTGAGATGGCCTTGGACGAAGGAGCTCCCTGTTGCCCGTCGTCACAATTGCTTTGACAAAGCGAAAAAAATCCCGCAATGATCATTTAAGTTATGTTTGTCTTGGCCCGAGGGGTAAGGCAATGGCACAAGTAAAATCGACGATACTCCATCGGGATAAACGACGACCGCTGTCAACGGCATGATGCCGGGCTGCGGTTTTTTGTTTTCGAAGCGCAATTAGACATCAATTTCCCTGAGGTTAAGGAGGCAACGCCATGCGGAGATTCAGGTCTTGTACCTGTTTGGTTCTGGCTCTCACCATGGCTGTCTCCGGGTGCGGATTCTACGAAGTCAAACCCACAACCATCGAGCCGGGGCAGCTTACCTCCCAGCCGGATGCGAAAATCAGTTCCCCAACCAAGGCCCATCTCAAGGACGGCGGAGTGGTCCTGTTTCCCAATGGCTTTGAGGTCGCCGGCGACCAAATCAAGGGACTTGGGGAACAATACGACCTGACCCGGGAGCATCGCACTCTGGTCGACCATGTGCCATTGAGCGAGGTGGCCGCTCTCGAGCAGTACGAGAAAAAGCTGGATGCGGTGACAAGCACCGCAGCCACCACCCCTGTGGTCGCGATTAGCGTTATCGGGGCTATCGCTTTATTCAAGGCGATTTTTGGTTCCTGCCCGACGGTCTATTCCCTGGAGGGTGAGCCGCAACTGGAGGCCGAACTCTTCAGTCACAGCATCAGCCGGCGCTTCGAAGGGAAAGATCTCGATCTGCTCAGTGAAACCGCCCTGCGCAACGGCGGCTACCATCTTAGGGTGGCCAACGAGGCTCCGGAAACCCATTACATCAACAACCTCACGCTTGAAATGGTGGATCACGCCGCCGGCACCAGGGCGTTTCCCTCTCCCGATGGCGAGATCCTGGTTGCCGAGGGCAACGCCCCCTTTACCGCCCGGAGCCGTATGGGAGAGAACCCGACTGCCGCGTTGACTGCGCGCGACGGGGCGGTTTACCGGTCCAGCCCGGTACTGGTTCGTGAACTCGCCGATGGAGTCGTCGCCGAAGACTGGATAGATCTATCAATTCCGATCCCCCCGGACAAACGGGGGCAACCCATGGTCCTTGCCCTGCGCCTGCGCAACACCCTCATGGCGACCGTACTGCTTTACGACGTCATGCTCAAAGCCCAGGGGATTCACGCCCTGGACTGGCTCGGCGAGGAGACCCGGAATCCCCTCTCTGCCTGGCGTATCTACCGCTGGTTCGATCAGAACTACGGACTGCGCATCCAGTCCTGGGATGGCGAACGCTTTGTCTCGGCAGCCAGCCTGAACCCCACCGGTCCGATTGCCTGGCACGAGGTGGCGGTCACCCTGCCTCCTTCTGAGGGACCTGAGGCTCGCATCCGGATTTCTTTCCTGCCGGACAACTGGATGGTGGAGTGGGTCGGGGTCGGCTACCAGGCTGTTTCGCCGGCAACGGTTCGATCCGTTGCCGCGGCGGCGGTGGATGATCTGCCGGGACACGAAGCGGAACGGATTCTCTCGCCGCTCCGTGAGAATGACGCAACCTACTTCATGACCTCCCCCGGCGAGAGCCATACCCTGTTCTTCCCGGCAGAGCCACCGGCTCCAGGCGCCGTACGCACCACTTTCCTGCGCTCCGGCGGGTTCTATGTCGAGTGGCTGCGGGAGGACTGGTTCAAGGAGGCCGGCTCGGTCACCAAAGGTCCGGGCTTTCAACCAGGCAGCGCTGCGATCCAGCAAACCGCTCAACTCTGGCTTGAGAAAAAAACCTTCATGGAGCAGCGCTTCCTCGAAACCAAGATCCCGCTGGCGGGAGATGCCCGATGAGGCGGGTGCTGGTGTTTAGTATTATGGCTGTGTTTTTGACGGCGTGCGAGGTCTATGTAAAGGCCCCTGAAAACGGCGTGCTCATTCCGGGAGGGGAGCCCGTGGTGGTCACCCTGACCGGTGGCGAGCCCCTTGTTGGGGAACTTCTGATCGTGACCTTGACCGACCTCGTCATCAACACGCAGGGACAGAATCTGGCGGTGGGCTTTTCGAGAATCCACCAGGTCCAAGTCGAGCGGTTTGGCTTGACCCTGTATGGCGACTGGTGGCAGAAATTGCCTCCTTACAGTCGCTACCCTAAAGGGTTGACTGCTGAGCAGCGGCAGTTTTTGCAGATAGTGGCTGCTCCTGTCGAGGCACAGGATAAGGGGACTGTCGGCAGCGAGAATCCTCCTGTTTTAGGCCCGGTTATCGGGGGCAAAGTTTTTGAACTGAAACCGGGTGATGTCGTCTTAATTGAGAGAAAATTTGGCAGAGCACAAGAGGTCACCGTATTAAGTGTTTCGAAAAACGTCATGAGTTGTACTTACAACGAGGTCAATACGCCGTATAAAACAGCTGCTATGTTTATTGACTATTCTCAAATAACCAGGGTAACCCTCATAAAAAGAAATCACTGAGGGACTTCATTTCATATTGAATGACTCCTGAGGTAAAGGGATCGCTCCCGTTGCCCTCTCCAATACGGTCATACTTTAGGCCG
>JAHEEU010000027.1 GCA_024640545.1 Geobacteraceae bacterium | reverse complement strand
TTGACCGGCGGCAGCTTCAGGATCACGCCCAACAGGGCCGCCAGGGCGCGATGACTCCAGAGGACCTGGTTGTCGAAAATCAGATTCTGCAGTTTGCCCCGTTCGATCGCCATCATGACGGCCTTGTGCGTCGAATTGACCGGCGTGATGACACGGCTGGCACGGGGCTGCATGGTCAAGGCACCGATCCGGCAATTACGGACGCAGACGCCGCAGCCCAGGCAGAGCGCCTCGTCGATTTGCGCCCGCTTGCGTCCGGATCCGTTATGGCCCTCGGCTTCCAGGGTCATGACCTTGGCCGGGCAGACCGCCAGGCAGCGCCCGCAGCCGCTGCAGTTGTCCTCGACCCGGGCAATGAAGTTGCTGGTATGGACCGGGTGTTCATGGCCGAAGCGCTGGGCAGCGAGCATCGCCTCACAGCAGCAGGGGCAGCAATTGCAAATGAAGTTGACCCCGTTCTGAACGTTTTCACCGAACTGGGCCAGGTTCTGCTCCCAGGCCTTGTGCAGCAGCTCCTTGCATTCGCTGCGGTCGACGCGGCGGGCAAAATCACTGCGGATCAGCGATGCCGCAACGGCATTGAAGGTCATGCAGATATCCATTTCGGCGTTGCAGGCCTTGCCCTGGTGTTGACGTTTGTGGCGACAGTAGCAGAGCCCGACGCCGATGTCCGTGGCGGTCTCGATGACCTCCGTGGCCCTTTCGTAATCGAGCACGTGCAGGGCGTGTTCGCCGCTGAGCACCTCCTCCTGGACGAAGACCCTGCCAAGCTGGGTCGTGCCGGTCAGGAACAGGTCCCGGATAAAATCCTCTTCGACGGTAATGTACTGCTCGTAAAGTTCGCTCAGCAGCTTCTGGTCAATATCGGCGCGGGTCCGCATCAGGGCGAACTCGAAGAAGCCTGCCATCGGCGGCGGCAGCACGTACTCGGTCGTACCGTTCACCTGAAAATCGACCAGCAGAGCCCGGCTGGACAGGCGCTGCAGCGTGGTTTCGGCTTCCGCTAGGGGTACCCGCCAGTTCTTCGCCGCCTTCTCGGCGGTAAACGGCTTGATCGGCAGACCGGCAACCAGTCCGGCTTCCTCCCGGGTAAAAAGCAGGGCAAGGATGCGATAGAGGAGTTCCGAAGGTGGGGCGCCCTGGGAGAAGAGATTCAGACGATCGTTGAGCTTCTTGTAGCTGGAGCGAGGCGTGTGGTGGGCCATCGGAACCTCTCGCGAAAAAAAGAGATCAAGCTGACATGACGGCGTCGCGGGAGGTTTCCTTGACGCGATACATCGCCTGGTCCGCCAGGCGAATCAACTTGTCCTTGGAATCGGCATCATCGGGGTAGGTGGCGATCCCGAAACTGGCGGTCATCTTGAAGGAGACGTCGTTGTCATCGCGGAAATCATAGGCCCGGAAAAGTTCACAGAGCTTGGTCGCCAGGGTCATGGCGCCGCTTTTTCCGGTGTTAGGGAGGACGATGACGAACTCGTCTCCACCGTAGCGGGCAGATTTGCAGATCTTGCGCACGTTGTCCTTGATCAGCTTGCCGACCTCGGTGAGGGTCCGGCTGCCCACCAGGTGCCCGCAGGTATCGTTGATTTTCTTGAAGAAATCGATGTCGATGAAAATCAGCGACAGCTTGCCGCCGAAACGGCGCACCCGCTCGATCTCCTCTTCGATCAGGGTATGCAGGTAACGGCCATTGTAGAGGCCGGTCAGGTCGTCGGTGATCACCAACTCGTTGATGCGCATGAAGTTGCGGGCGTTTTCGATGGCAATTGCCGCGTAATCGGCGATGGTCAGGAGAATCTGCAGATCGGCCTGTTTGAAGACTCGCTCGTTGGGGCCGTTGACCAGTTCGATCACACCGAGGACATGCTCCTTGCTGCGCACCGGCACGCACAGCACCGACTGGGTGATGAACTGCGAGGCCTTGTCGAACTGGTCGGAGAAGCGCCCGTCCTCGCTGACATCAGAGATGACCAGGGCTTCGCCGTGCTCAGCCACCCATCCGGCAATTCCCTCACCGACAGCAACCTTGATGCCCTTGAGCTTCTCGGCCGCCGGTGATACCGCGATCTCGTAGGTCAGCTCGCCAGTCTGTTCGTCACGCAGCAGCAAGGACCAGGCCTGAGTCTTGAGCAGACGGCTGACCTGATCCATGATCAGAGTGAGGACGTTCTCGAGATCCAGGGTTGACGTCAGGGCCTTGCCGATCTCAATGAGAACTTCAAGCTCCCGGTTGCGTCTCTCCAGGGTTTTCAGCAGGTGGGCGTCGGTTGACAAAACATTCCCCCGAAATCACGAACAAAACCGTACTTCTGCGCGCGGAATTAACATTCACACGTTAACATATTTTTCAGGACGGGTCACTAAATTCCAACCTTCGGGCTTGCCTGCAAAGCGTACCCACTCTGACATACTGAAAGCATTAGCAACACATGATTTGTCATGACAGACGGGTTGCTCGAAACCATTATCCAAGCGGAGAAGCGCATCCAGGCGTGGGTTTTTCAATGGCTCAAACACCCAGGGCCTGGTAACGAATGCGGTCAATAGTCAGGTAAAAACAGGCTTGACGACTCCTGCAGAAGCCGATGAAAGCGCTTAACCATGTTTGCGGTTCCTATATGCTTCCGCGATCCCCCCTCCGGCCGTCTCTCTATACAACGGAGGTAAAGCCTGGCCCGTTTCCTTCATGACCATGGTAATTTCATCAAAAGTAATCTTATGCTCACCGCCGGCAAGCAAGGCGAAGTAGCAACAGCCTAACGCCCTGGTAGCAGCGTGGGCATTGCGCTCGATACATGGGATCTGCACCAACCCGTTGACCGGATCGCAGGTGAGTCCGAGGTGGTGCTCCAGGCCCATTTCCGCCGCGTATTCAATCTGCCGGACGGTCCCGCCATAAAGCTGCGTTGCGGCAGCGGCCGCCATTGCACAAGCAGTGCCGACCTCACCTTGGCAACCGACTTCAGCGCCTGAGATAGAAGCGTTGTGCTTGACGAGAGTACCGATCAGGCCGGCAGTCGCCAAAGCCCGCAGTAGATCCTCTCGGCCACAGCCGAGTTCCTCGTCGAGAGCGCGCAACACGGCAGGCAAAACCCCGCTAGCGCCACAGGTTGGGGCCGTCACGATCACGCCGCCGGAAGCATTCTCCTCCGAAACCGCCAGGGCATACGCCCAGACTTGAGCGTTATGTTTGAGATGGGGCCCATAGAGGGAGGCTTTGCGGTAAAAAGAGTGCGCTTTGCGGCCGACGCCAAGGCCTCCGGGCAGGATACCAGCACGATTCAGCCCGTGCTCGATCGACTCTGACATGACATCCCATACCTCGCCCAGAAAAATGCTGAAGTCCTCACCTTCGCAATCCAGGACATACTCCCAGAGAGATTCCCCGGTCTTCCTGCAGCGGCGCAGAACGCTCTCCAGAGTCGTCAAGGTATAAACGGCGCGGGCCGGTTCCTCCGCAGATTCATCCTTGAGCGCGCCCCCCCCGACACTGTACACCCGCCAACCCGCAAGCAGCTCCCCGGTGGCAGAAAAGGCCTCGAAATACATGCCATTGGGGTGCAAAGGCAATGCCTCGTCCGGCTTCCAGGACACGTCAAGCGGGTGGGGATGAAAAACATCCAGAAGGGCTTGATCAGTAAGATGCCCTCGACCTGTGGCGGCTAAGCTACCGTACAACGTGACCCGGAAACTCACCGCCAGCGGAGCCTTTTGTAAGAAAATTTCTGCGGCCTTGCGCGGCGCCATAGTATGACTGCTTGAAGGCCCTGTTCCGATGCGAAAAAGTTCGCGAATTGATTCCATCTGCTCGATCCCCTACAGAAAAAATCCCGACAAACAAGTGACAAACCAGGTGAGCCAGCTACGCCGTTATCATAACTGAGTCGACGGGCTTATTTTATGCGAAAATGGCCAATATCAATGGATTATTCCACCAAACACAGCACTTTAGCGATTAATTCAGAGGGCAGTAAACGGCATCGCAGAAAAGGCAGGGCCCGGCGCAAAAGGCCGGACCCTCGGTCGTGCCCTCGTCGACCGGAAGTTATTCGCCCGCGGAGGCCTCCGACCACTTCTGCCACAACTCCGCGTAGGGGATGGTGCGAAAATCGAGGCTCAGCCGCTCCTGTTCCACAGCGGGCTTAAACCCCTGCTCCAGTACGGCCGCCTCGATCGCCGGCATGTGCATCGCCCCCCAGGGGACGATGACGGTATCGTAACGCTTGAGGGTCCTCACCATGCTGTCGATCACCACGGCATTGCGTTTGTCGAGGATGTCGGCCATGACCCCGGCGATCAGCGCCGGGGTCATATTCTCCTGCACCCAGGCGTTGTATTCCGCCAGGGCCACGGCCAGCGGCTTGCCGCTGAACAGGGTGTTGCCGAGCACGTTGAGGAACTCGATGGTCTGCGGATCGAAGTTCTTGAGGTCGATATCGGCCCGGGCGATGTCGGGCTTGCCCGGCCCGCCGGCGCCCGGCTGCAATTCATCGAGGTCCTTCAGGTCGATCAGGCGGCCATCGAATCGCATCGCTTCCTGGGAGGTCAGACCGATGACCCGGGCCAGCTTGCTGTAGTTGAACGGGTTTTCGAGCAGCCGGTCGCGGTCGGTCACCCCTTCGGTGAGGATAATCGTCCCTCCGCTCGACATCGAGCCGGCCAGTTCCTGGTAGTAGTCTTCCTTGCCGATGTGCATCATCCCCGCCAGACGCACGACCTTGACATCGCGATGGTAGCTGCGTTCGGCCATGTAGATGCCGATCGGGCTGAGTCTTAGGAAGCCAGCGGTCTGCTCTTCGAGGTAGTAGTCAGCGACGGCCATCGCGGTAAAAACCAGGACCACTGGAAGCATCAGCAGGTTGACAGCAGTAAAGACCAGGGTGTTGCGCCAGCCGAACAGCGGCCCCCGGAGCTTCCCGGTGCTCAACAGGATCCGGCCGCCGGAATCGCGCAGCAGCAGCACGACGATCCCGCCGAGCAGCACCTGGCCGGCGGCAGCCACCAGGCCGAGCGCATCGCGCCCGACGACTGCCGAGAGCGGCCACATCACCAGGGCACACCACGAGACGTACAGGACCATGGGTAAAAACACCCGCTTGGGCAGGCGCCGGTCGATCCCCAGGCATGCGTAGAGCGCTATGGAAAGGGCCAGGACAGCGTAGGACACCGCGTGGCGTCCTCCGGACAGCAGCGGCACCGGTGCGGAGGCGGCGACCAGGATTTCATCAACCAGGGAGAGTCCGGCATCGACCAGGAACAGGACGATATAGAGGTTGGCGAAGCGGCGCATGGGTGATTCTCGCACAGATTGCCGGCAGCTGTCATCATGCAGATCAGGGTTTGCCAGGCCGGGGCCGGCGCTCTAGCTCGCGGCACGGCATCCCGGGGGCATCAATCAGAACATTTGCCAAAGGCTTGGTATGCATCTACGATATATGGGCCAGGGCGTTCCTGCTGGTAAAATACAGGCCTGCGCTCCAGGCAAAACCGCTTGAGCTGTCGCCGGGGAGAGGAAAACGTCATGCCTAACACTGCGGACATCCCTTTATCCGTTTTATACGTTTCTCATGGCGGCGGGCCTCTGCCGTTGCTGGGAGATGAGAGCCACAGGGAGCTGGTGGCCAATTTGAGGCATGTCGCAGCGCTGATAGCCAGGCCTGCAGCGATCATCGTCATCAGTGCTCACTGGGAAGCAGAAAAGCCAAGCATCACTGCAGGCGCCAACCCGCCGCTCATCTACGATTACTACGGGTTTCCAAAACAATCCTACGAAATTCAATACCCCGTTTCAGGGGAACCGGTGTTAGCACGCAAGGTCTTCGGACTCCTGAAAGACCAGGGCATTGAAGCAGAGCTTGACGAGCGGAGGGGGTTTGACCACGGGCTGTTCGTGCCTCTGAAAATCATGTACCCGGAGGCAGATATCCCGTGCCTTCAATTATCCCTGGTCAAGGGCCTGAACCCGCTGGAACATATCAGGATTGGCAAGGCTCTGGCCGGCCTGCAAGAAGACGCTGTACTGGTCCTGGGTTCCGGGTTTTCATTCCACAACCTGAGAGCATTTTTCACGCCGGTGACTGCCGAGACGCAGGCTATGAACGAATCCTTTGAAGGGTGGCTGATCGACACATGCTCATACCAGGATCTTGACGAACGGGCCAGGGGGCAGCGACTGGCCCGTTGGGAAGCGGCTCCCGGAGCAAGGTACTGCCATCCGCGCGAAGAACATCTGTTGCCGTTGCATGTCTGTTGCGGGGCCGCCGGGCGCCCCTGCAGAATGTTTTTTGAAATGAGCATCCTGGGCCGCAAGGCCAGTGCATACCTTTGGTGACCGCCTTGACAGGCCGCTCGTTTAGCCGCGGCAGAGCTGGACTCGCTCAGCTGGGCCAGGGGCGTGGCACTGGTTTTTATCTATTGGACAAGAGGTTCAAGAGCCTGTTTAAAAAGCACTAAAGCTGGTATGGTATCCTCCGAAGACAGCAACCAAACCGGGGTTCTCGAAGCCGAGACCCCTTGCCTTGGCGGGTGAGATATGAGTGCTTATCTTGTGGGTCACATCACGGTCAAGGACGATGAGCTTTGGCAGGACTACGTTGCAGGCGTTCAGCAGTCGCTGGCGCCCTTTGCCTGCAAGGTTCTTTTCAGGGGCCGGCTGGTCTCGGTCCTCGCCGGAAGCCACGGGTACGATCTCGTGGTGGTTATCGAGTTTCAGGACCAAACCACGCTGGAGGCCTGGTATGCATCGGCATCATACCAGGCTCTGATCCCGCTGCGAGACCAGGCTGCCTATGTCGTGCTCACGACCTACCAGGCATAGCCTTCTGTCCGCCCGAGGTGCAGCGCAGGCATTGGACCAAGCAAGCCGCCGCTCGGCTCGGCAACTCAAGCCTGAGGCAGGAACAGCAAGCCCACGAGAGGACGAAGCATGATTGAAACTTACCGAGGGGTCGTCTACCCGAACCAGCTGGACCATATGGGCCATATGAATGTCCAGTGGTACACCGCCAAGTTTGACGAAGGCACGTGGCAGCTGTTTTCGGCCGTTGGGATCACCGCCGATTACATTCGCAGCACCCGCAGGGGAATGGCAGCCCTTGAGCAGCTCACCAAGTACAAAGCGGAAGTCATGGCCGGGGACCTTCTGGTGGTAAAATCGAGGATTCTCGAAGTCAAGGACAAGACTCTCAGGTTTATTCACACCATGTACAATGTTGAAACCGGGGGCGAAGTCGCCACCTCCGAGCTGGTGGCCGCACACCTTGACAGAGAGCTGAGAAAAGCATGCCCTTTCCCCGCCGAGATCAAGAAAAACTGCCTGGCCCTGGCAGGGAAAACCCGGTCAGAATGACCCTCGGGGCCCCAGAAAAGTACACTCAGTTTTGACTGGCCCCGGTTCCTCGGCGGCCGGGAAACGCGCCTCGGCTTCACAGGAGAATGTCAAATGATCAACGTCATTGCATCGATTCGCGTCAAGGAAGGTCGAAGGGCTGAATTCCTTGATATTTTCAGAGCCAATATAGCAAATGTCCTGCAGGAGCAGGGTTGCCTCGAGTATCTGCCGACCGTTGACCTGGCGACCGGCCTGCCTCCCCAGGAAATGAATGAGCATGTCGTGACGATTATCGAGAAGTGGCAGAGCCTGGAGGATTTAAGGGCACACCTGGCCGCGCCGCACATGCTTGCCTACAGAACCGCTGTGAAGGATATCGTCGCGGAGGTGTCGCTTAAGGTATTGGTGGAAGCAGAATAAACTGCGGCCATCGCAAGGGCTTGTACCTTGGTCCCGGACGGCGGCGTCCTCCGGAAAACGATGCACTGAAAATCAAGGATGTTGGAGGGCGCCATGCTGAACTTCAAAAGCGCAATAGCCTGTATCTTCATCCTGGCTGGCGGCTTTGGCCTGGCGACGGCAATACTGTCCCTGATTAACCCGCTGGGGACCATTCACCACGACCCGAGCGATCCCCTTGGTGTGCCGGTTCCCCTGGGTGACGCCATACTGCTCATCTGCACATATCTGTTGCTCATAGCCATCGGCATCTGGCTGGCAGTCTCCGTAAGACGCGGTCGCGAGGCCCTGTGACCAGATCCAATGACTGATCCTCACCAGGTTTCCGATGACTCATGGTTTGCCATGACCGAAAAACTGTTCTGGGAAAACCCGTACCTGACCAGCCTTGAGACAGTTGTCACATCTGTCGATGACAAGACGATCACCTTGCGGGAAACGATCTTTTATGCCTTCTCAGGAGGGCAGGAAAGCGATCAGGGGACGATCGGCGGCCACCAGGTCCTGGAGGCGTGCAAGGCCGGGCTCGACATAATGTACGAGCTGCCAGCTGGACACGGCTTGCGTCCCGGCGACCGGGTGCATGTGGAGATTGACTGGCCGCGCCGCTACAACCTGATGCGGCTCCATTTTGCCGCAGAACTCATCCTCGAGCTGGTTTATCGTGAGTTGGACGACGTTGAGAAAATCGGTGCACATATCGCCCCCGGTAAGGCGCGCATCGATTTTCACTGGCCGGACAACATTGCCATCCTGTTTCCTAAATTGACCGCCCGGGCCCAGGCAATCATCGACCAGGACAGAGTCATCGTCAGTGCATACGCGGACGAAAGCCGCCAGCTGCGTTACTGGGAGGTCCCCGGTTTTGGGCGCGTCCCCTGCGGAGGGACCCACCTGAAACGCACCGGCGAAGTCGGTCGACTGACCCTGAAACGCAGGAACATCGGGCGAGGGAAAGAACGTATCGAGGTTTACGCGCTGGCAAACGGTTAAACGAAGGGGCCATCGAGCCTGGCGGGCCGGCCAAACCGGCAGGGTGCATTTTGGGCAAAAGCAGCGTCGGGTCAAATCCCTGGAAGGTTGTCGTCTTCACGAGCTGCGCGCTGGCCGCCTTTGCCGGGAACTCGGTGCTCTGCCGACTGGCGTTGGGCGGCGGAGCGATCGATGCCGCCAGCTTCACCGGCATCCGCCTGCTCTCAGGCACACTGGTTCTGGCCCTGGTCCTGACCTGCTCACCCCGGAAGAGCAGAACGGCCACGCGGAGCAGCTGGGCCTCTGCAGCGGCCCTGTTTGCCTACGCGGCGGCCTTCTCCTTCGCCTACCTCACGCTGAGTGCCGCCACCGGGGCCCTCATTCTATTCGGTGCCGTCCAGCTGACCATGCTCACGGCCGCACACTTCAGGGGCGAACCACTCAGGCGCAACGAACTCACAGGCGCTGGCCTAGCGTTCGCCGGACTGCTCTACCTGGTTTTCCCCGGCATAACGGCTCCTTCCCTGACGGGCTCCCTGCTCATGGCAGGAGCCGGGATCGCCTGGGGGATCTATTCCTTGCGTGGGCGCGGTTCTCTGGACCCGCTGACTGAGACAACCGGCAATTTTGCCATGACCCTGCCTTGCGTTCTACTGCTCAGCCTATGTTTTTTCAAGGACAGCCACGTCTCGTGGCAGGGGGGCCTGCTGGCGCTCCTTTCAGGAGGACTTGCGTCCGGGCTCGGATACGTGCTTTGGTATGCGGCCCTGCCGGGGATGAGCTCGGCCAGAGCCTCGATCGTCCAGCTGGCCGTGCCCTTGCTGGCGGCCCTTGGCGGGGTGGTCTTCCTTGCCGAGACGCTCTCCGCGCGCCTGGTCCTTGCCGCGACGGCGATTCTGGGCGGGATCGCCCTGGCCATGTCAAGACGTGAATCGAAACGGAACACCGTGGACAAGGACGCCAGGAGTCTGTTGTAATAGTTTCGGTACTAAAATTGTGAAATGTGTAGACCTGACCCCTAATGCACGTTATTTACGAGGATAACCACCTGCTGGTGGTCAACAAGCCGGCCGGA
Organism: Geobacteraceae bacterium; assembly: GCA_024640545.1. GTDB lineage: Bacteria > Desulfobacterota > Desulfuromonadia > Desulfuromonadales > BM103 > JAHEDT01. Next base: position 12,840 of record JAHEEU010000027.1, on the reverse strand, counting down.
CAGCTGGTGCAGGGCGACCAGACCGGTCGCGGCACCCTGCTCGAGGAGGCCAGGGACTGGTTGAAAGAGAAGTACGCCAAGCCGGGCAAGGTGTTCCTGGGACTGGTGCACCGCCTCGACCGCCTGGCTTCGGGGGTCGTGGTCCTGGCACGCACCTCCAAGGCGGCGGCGCGGCTTTCCGAGGAGATTCGCTGCCACCGGCCGCGCAAGCTCTACTGGGCCCAGGTTGCCGGTGAAGTGCCGCCGCAGGGCCGTTGGCATGACCGGATCGAGCGGGAAGAATTCTCCTCCCGGCTGGTTGCCGCGCCTGCCGGCAGGGAGGCCCGGCTGAGTTACCGGAGTCTCGCTTTTGACCATGGCGTCAGCCTGGTGGAGATCACCCTCGAGACCGGACGCCACCACCAGATTCGCGTACAGTTCGCCCACCGCGGCTTCCCGATCCTCGGCGACCGCCGTTACGGATCCCAGCAGTTCTTCGCTGACGATGCCATCGCCCTGCACGCCCGCGCCATGGTCATTCGCCACCCGACCCTGGGAGAGGAGATGCATTTCGTTGCCGAACCGCCCGCGACATGGCAAGATGGGTTTAATGGCCGCGCCTGAAGCCCCCGGAATCGCAAGACCGCTCTGGAGGGTGGTCCGCCTCGACGAGACCGGCAACCGCTTCGTCGTGGTCGGCGATCTTTCGGCGCCCGCCGCCGACCGACTGATCGGCGATCTCGAGCGCAAGGGGCACAAACAGACCTACTTCAAGGAGATGCAACCATGCAAAAGATGAGAATGCTGACGATCGTCATGCTGCTGGCCGCCCTGAGCCTGCCGTTCACCGGCTGTACCTCGATGACAGGGCGCCCGTTCCCGGTGCAGAAGGTTCGCCAGATCGAGGTCAACAAGACCACCAAGGCCGAGGTCCGGCAGATGTTCGGTGAGCCGTGGCGCACCGGAATCGAGGACGGCAAGCGCACCTGGACCTACGGCGAATACAGCACCAGCTTCGCCCGCGACCTGGTGATTCGCTTCGACGATCAAGACGTGGTCAGGTCCTACAGCTTCAGCTCTTCTCTGCCCGAGGATGCGAAGCTTTAGCCGCCCGCCGAACGAACCATTCTGGCAACTTTTTCCGGTAAGCTGAACCACTCAAGGACCGCTATGGATATCACCGGCCTCACCACCTACCTGATCGCCATCACCCTGCTGACCATCACGCCCGGGGTCGACACCATGCTGGTCATCCGCAACACCGCCCGCGGCGGCTGGCGTGACGGGGCGCTGAGCAGCCTCGGCATCTGCTCCGGCCTGTTCGTGCACGCGGTCATCTCGGCGGTGGGGATCTCGGTCATCCTGCTGCAGGCGGCCTGGGCCTTCAGTGCCCTGAAGCTGTGCGGCGCCGGCTACCTGGTCTGGCTGGGAGTCAGCAGTTGGCGAAAGGTTCTCAGGCACGAGCGCTTCGCGATCATCAACGGTGTGTCTACCGGTGGCGGGGCGCTGAACGTCCGCCGATCGCTGCGCGAGGGCTTCCTTTCCAACGTACTCAACCCGAAAACCGCGGTCTTCTACATGGCATTCCTGCCGCATTTCATCAACCCGGCGCACTCGGCGCTGGTCCAGTCGCTGCTGCTCGCCGGGCTGCACTTCATCATCGCCATGATTTGGCAGTGCCTGCTTGCCCTGATGGTCAAGCAGTTCAAGCGCTGGCTGCAGCGGCCCAGGGTCAGCCAACTGTTCGACGGGGTCACCGGAACCGTGATGATCGCTCTCGGTCTGCGCCTGGCCATGGAAAGGTGACGGCGGTTCAGGACTTCGACCGGAAGCACCCGGCGATACCTGCAGCGTAGCTGAGCGGCTTCAATCCGAAAGCCTGGGCCCATTCGCCTGGATCGCAGACATTGCCTTCGATAAGCATTCTCAACTGATCCTCGGTGATCGGAAAGCGCTCAAAGCCCTGCAGCAGTCTGACCATCGGCGTGATCATGAAGAGCGGCTGGTGGATCTTGGTCACTTTCCCCTTACCCATCGCCCCGGCGGTCAGGTCGAGGATTTCGTCGTAGCTGTAGCTCTCCCCACCACCGAGCTGGTAGGTGGCGCCGATCGTCTCGCTCTTGTCCAGCGCCTTGACAAAACTGGCGGCGACCTGCGCCACTGCCACCGGCTGCATACGATACTTGCCGTCGCCGAGAACCGGTACCACCGGGAGTTTGCCGATCAGGTCGGCGAGCATGCCGACAAACTCGCTTCCCGGGCCGAAGATCAGCGAAGGACGCAAAATCGTCCACTCCAGGGTGCTGCCTCGGACCAGGTCTTCAGCCTGCCACTTGGTACGGTGATAGTCAGTCGAGCCGTTGACCCGCGTGCCGTTTGAACTCATGTGCAGGAAGCGGGTTACTCCCTGCTCCGCTGCGGCCGCCAGCATGTTCCCGGTGGCTTCGACGTGCAACTTCTTGAACGTGATACCGCGCCCGGGATACTCGCGGATAATGCCAACCAGGTGAATCACCGCATCACAGCCGGCCAGAGCCCCGGCCAGGCTGGCAGCTTCGGTGACATCCCCGGGTAAAACTTCGACGTTCTCCAGGACCGGCAGCTTGTTAACCGAGCCCTCGCGCACCAGAGCCCGGGCGACATGCCCGGCCGCCACCAGTTGCCGCATGACCTCTTGACCGACAAAACCGGTCGCGCCGGTCACGAAGACTTTCTTTTTTTTGCTTTTATTAGCCATCACACCTCGCATTTCTATCCCTTGATGACCGCCATCGGCTTCAGGCGCGCCACCGCGTGGCCGATCCCCGCCCGTTGGACCACTTCGACGACATCGGCGACATCCTTGTAAGCCGCGGGCATCTCCTCGGCCACCGTGGCCCGGCCGGCCGCCCGTACCAGAGTACCAAGGGCAGCCAACTCGCCGATCAGATCGTGGCCGCGGGCGGCTTTTTTTGCGGCATGCCGGGACATCACCCGCCCGGCACCGTGACAGGTCGAGCCGAAGGTTTCCGCGTAGGCACCCGCAGTCCCGGTCAGCACGTAGGAATAGCGACCCATGTCACCTGGGATCAGGACCGGTTGGCCGATCTGTCGATAGGCGGCCGGAATCTCGGCATGCCCCGGCGGGAAGGCCCGGGTCGCGCCCTTGCGGTGCACGCACAGGCGCCGCTGCTGACCGTTGACAACATGATCTTCCCACTTGGCGATATTGTGGCAGACATCGTAGATGATCCCGAGCCGCAGGTCCGCCGGGCTCTTGCCGAGCACCTGTTCGAAGGTGTCGCGAACCCAGGCGGTGATCATCTGGCGGTTGGCAAAGGCGAAGTTGGCCGCACAGGCCATGGCGGCCAGGTAACTGCGCGCCTCGTCGCTCGGCAACGGTGCGCAGCACAGCTGGCGGTCGGGGAGAACGATGCCGTATTTACGCGCCGCCCTGAGCATGACCTTGAGGTAGTCGTCGCAGACCTGGTAACCGAAACCTCGACTGCCGGTGTGGATGCTGACCGTAACCTGGCCGGGGTGCAGGCCAAGGACGGCGGCCGCATCGGCGTCGTAAATTGCATCGACCTGCTGGATCTCGAGGAAATGGTTGCCCGAGCCGAGCGTCCCCAGCTGGGCCCGCCCGCGCTCCAGGGCTCTCTCCGAGACCATTTCCGGGTCGGCACCGGGAATGGCGCCGTGCCCCTCGATGCATTCGAGATCGCCGGCGTCACCGAACCCCTGCTGCACCGCCCAGGCCGCGCCCTTGACCAGGACTCGCGACTCTTCCCGCACCGTGAGCTTGAAATCGCGCCGGCAGGAACCGACGCCTGAAGGGACGTTGCGAAACAGCGCATCAGCCAGGCGGCCGAGTTGGGGCCGGATAGACTCAGCCTCCAGGTTGCTGCGCAGCAGGCGAACCCCGCAGTTGATATCGTAGCCGACCCCACCCGGCGAGACCACCCCCTGGTCGGCATCGAAGGCAGCCACCCCGCCGATCGGAAAGCCATACCCCCAATGGATGTCAGGCATCGCCATGGACGGCCCGACGATACCGGGCAGCGTCGCCACGTTGCACACCTGCTCGAGCGCCTGCTCACGTTGCAGATCCTGCATCATCTTTGCCGAGGCGAAGACCAGCCCCTCGGTGCGCATGGCCCCTTCACGCGGAATGCGCCAGCGGCAGCTGTCGATCTGTTGGACTTTCACATTCATGGGCAACTTTCAGAGATCGACGTATACCCGGGCATACCAGCCGCCGGGGATCTCGTCGAGGCAGGCCTGGTGATAGGTTACAGACTTGACCTGGCGTTCAATGCTGTGCCGCTCGGGGTCGAACGGCTCCCCGGAAATGGTCGCGAGCAGTTCGCTGTCGCGAAATGCGGCGACGTGCAGCGCCGAGGGCACCAGGTCGCCTTTTTCGCTCCAGTAGACAACTTCGTTCAAGCAGCTCACCAGCAGTTCCACGGGGTCTTCAGCCCGCACCAGGATTTCCGCCGTGACCCGGGGCACAGCCCGACTGCGGCCGAAGATCAGCGCGACCAGGCCCTGAACCATCTCTTCAAGCACCGCTTCGCGACTGTCGGCACGGGCCTCAATACCCATATCAGCCGTGTGTTCAATCAGGCGGAAGCTGCAACCAGGGGTCACAGCCAGCGTTCCCAGTTGACCCGGCAGACCCGCGGCGAACCGCTCCAGGCCACCTGCAGGTCGCCACTGTGGGCACGATTCAATGTCCGGCCAAGATGTTCGGCCAGCTTGCGCTCGGTGGTCTCGATCACCAAGCTCTCACCAGTCTTTTCCATATTCATGATGCGGGCAACCGGGTTCTTGGCCATGACCCGTTCGGCCTCATTATTGAGGATATTGCGGATCTCCGCCTCGTGGCGCCACAGATAGTCACCGCGCAGGGTGACGATCCCTTCCGGGTAGTGCTCGGCGATCTTCAGGCAGCCAGGGCAGGTCACCCACTGGACCGCCGGGTCATGCTCCATTTCAGTGAATGCGGCGGGGTCAAGCTGCCAGCTTTTGTGGCGATAAACCGCATGACACCCCTGGCAGAGAGCCGGCTCCTTCAAGCCTTTTTCGGAGAGGTAGGGGTCATCACTGGTGCGCGTACGGCCACGTTTGTCGCTGATGCCGAATTTTTCGACTCTGCTTTGCATGGTTACACCTCCCTCGTCGAGATTGTTCCTGTTTTTATTATACCAGCCAGAAAACGCTGCGAAGGCATTAAATAAACTTCATGTCAACTCTGGTATTCCATGCAACATGAGATATATTTCATCATATGGCGCTAATCAGGATTAATGAGCCTCGTACAAGAACGATTTCAATGACGTGCGTTACCTCATTTGATGGACGAGTTTTTGATCACGAACAAACCGTCCCTTAAGGGCTGAAGGCACAGGGCGTTTTCATGCAACTTCAAAGATAACTGTTTCCAGAGAGCCTTGCATAGTCCAGGCCCGCCTGCTCAAGAAAGGCACCGAAAGGAGGTCATTCAATAAACACTGCCCTGGAGATCATGTCCTCGCAGATCCCGGAGGCCACCCTGCAGCGCATGGAGGCCAGAGGGATCAGTCGTCGTGACTTTATCAAGTTCTGCACGGCAGCTACGGCAGCCCTGGCGTTGCCGATCACGATGCTGCCCAGGGTCGCCCAGGCGGTCGAGGACAAGCGTCCGCCGGTGATCTGAGTGGAATATCAGAGCTGCTCCGGCGACTCGGAGGCTTTCCTGCGGGGCAATCAACCGGCCGCCGGCGAACTCATTCTCAATTTGATCTCCCTTGAGTACGCCGATGTGGTTATGGCGGCGGCCACTGCAGTCGCTTTCGGCATCCACGGGGTCATGTGGCTGCTCGCCGGCTTTATCATCAACCATGTCTACAGCGGCTGGCTGATGGATATCAAGGAACGCAACGGCACCATGAGCGGTATTTTCAGCGGCGACCGTTATATCGTACCGGAGGACCTCTGATGGCGATCCTGGTCCTCGGGCTGGGCAACACGATCATGACCGACGACGGTTTCGGAGTGGAGGTGGTCACAACACTTGCATCCCGTTACCATTTTCTTGGGCCGGTGCAACTGATCGACGGCGGCACCCTCGGCCTCGACCTGCTCCCTTTACTGGAGGAGCTGGATTCTCTGCTGATTATAGATGCCCTCGACATGGGGGGCCAACCGGGCCAGATCTTTCGCCTAGCAGGTGACGAGGTGCCGCGGGCCTTCGCCAGCAAGCTGTCCGTCCACCAGATGGGGCTGCAGGACCTGCTGGCCGTCGCCGAACTGCAGGGGCATGTACCACGCAACCTGGTGGTCTGGGGCGTGCAGCCGGATTGCATCGAGCTGGGCACGGAACTCACGGCGCCGGTGGCGGCAGCCGTCGAACCGCTGCTCGCCAATCTGCTCGAAGAGCTAGCGGGTTGGGGGGTTGGATACGAGGCGCGAGACAGGAAATGAGGTGTGCGAGAACAACCTGTCCCCTCTGTGTGTGGTTCGCCGTCGTTGCGACGCTGCTGATCTCCGGCTGCAGCCCGGAACCGCCGGACTATCCCGGGAGACAGATGCCTGAAGGGCTGATGGCGGACAGGGAACAGCGGCTGGCCGGGCAGGGCCTGTTCAGAGACAAGTGCGCGGGCTGACCGACCGGGAGATCTGGCAACTAGTGGCCTACCTGAAATCCCGGGCGGAATGAGCCCGCTCGTCGATAAAAAAGGGCCGGATTGCTCCGGCCCTTTCAACTCGGACTTCACAGGAGGGTTATTCGTTCCATCCTTCCGGGTGTACATCGCCGATCTGTTCCCAGTGCTCGGGCGACCTCCACAGGCTTGAAATAATCAGTTCGCGCATGCGCAGCAGCTCCTTGGGGAGCTTGTCGAACATCTTGAGGAACAGCTCCTCGTGGGAGAGGACTTCGGTCTGCCAGGCTTCGCGGTCGACAGAGGTCAGGGCGTTGAACTTTTCACGTGTGACCGGGAGCCCATCCCAGTCCATATCCTCGTAGCGTGGCATCCATCCCAGGGGGCTTTCGACGGCGCCGGTCCGACCCTGGAGCCGCTCCACGATCCATTTGAGAACTCGCATGTTCTCACCGTAGCCCGGCCAGAGGAACTTGCCGTCGTCATCCTTGAGAAACCAGTTGACGCTGAAAATGCGCGGCGGCTTGGGCACCGAGCGCCCCACCTGCAGCCAGTGGCCGAAGTAATCGGCCATGTGGTAACCGCAGAAGGGCAGCATGGCGAAGGGGTCGCGACGCACGTTGCCAGTGGCGCCGACTGCGGCGGCAGTGGTTTCCGAGCCGAGGGTTGCAGCAAGGTAGACACCGAAGTTCCAGTTGAAGGCCTGGTAGACCAGCGGGATGGTGTCCTTGCGGCGGCCACCGAAGATCATGGCACTCAGCGGCACGCCCTTGGGGTTTTCCCAGTCCGGGTCAATCGAAGGACATTGGCTGGCCGGGGAGGTGAAGCGCGCGTTGGGATGGGCCGCCGGCCGGCCGCAGCCGGGGGTCCAGGCGTCGCCCTGCCAGTCGGTGAGTTTGGCGGGCGGCTCGTCGGTCATCCCCTCCCACCAGACGTCATCATCCTCGGTCAGTGCCACGTTGGTAAAGATAGTATTGGCCGCGCAGGAGGCCATGGCATTCGGGTTGGTCATGACCGAAGTTCCCGGTGCCACGCCGAAGTAGCCGTACTCGGGGTTGATCGCGTAAAGCCGGCCGTCGGGCCCGGGCTTGATCCAGGCAATGTCGTCGCCGATGGTGGTGACTTTCCAGCCCTTGTCAGTGAACCCCTGGGGCGGGATCAGCATGGCGAAATTGGTCTTGCCGCAGGCACTCGGGAACGCGGCGCCCACATAGGACTTCTCTCCCTGCGGCGATTCGACACCGAGGATCAGCATATGCTCGGCCAACCATCCCTCGTCATAGCCGATCTTGGAGGCGATGCGCAGCGCCAGGCACTTTTTGCCAAGCAGGGCGTTGCCGCCGTAGCCGCTGCCGAACGACCAGATTGAACGCTCCTCCGGGAAGTGGACGATATATTTCTCCTTGTTGCAGGGCCAGGGCACGTCCTGTTCACCCGGCTTAAGCGGCGCGCCGATCGAATGCAGGCACGGGATGAAGTCGCCGTCGCCGAGAATATCCAGCACGGCCTTGCCCATGCGGGTCATGATACGCATATTGACGACGACGTAGGGGGAGTCTGAAATCTCGACGCCTATCTTGGCGATCGGCGAGCCGAGCGGGCCCATGCTGAACGGAATGACATACATGGTCCGTCCCTGCATGCAGCCTTTGAAGAGGTTCTTAAGCTTGTCCTTCATCTCTTTCGGCGGCATCCAGTTGTTGGTCGGGCCGGCGTCGTTCTTGGAGATGCTGCAGATGAAGGTGCGGTCTTCCACGCGGGCCACGTCGATCGGGTCGGAAAAGGCCAGATAGCTGTTCGGCCGCTTCTCCTGGTTGAGCTTGCGGAAGGTCCCGGACTTGATCAACTGGGCGCACATCTCGTCGTATTCCTGCTGGGAACCGTCGCACCAATGAATTTTTTCCGGCTCGCACATCGCGGCGACTTGTTCAACCCATTTCAGCAATTTGTCATTCTTGGGTATTTCGAAACTCATTTTCGTGCCTCCAAACGGATAAAGTTACTGTCGTCGGCCCGAGGCCGTCCTTGCCGGCCGCGAAAGACGACGGCCCCCAGGCGTAAGAGGGATTTGTTCCAACAGTTAAAAACTATCGGCATATTAAGAATTTTCTTAAAATTAAAATGGACTATACAACAACATTTTGGCCGTTCCCAACTGAAAAACAGAGTCTTTAAGAATCTTTTTCAGTAAAGTCCGGGGCCTGGCGCCCTTTTTTCTTTTTTATCCTCGCTAAATTTGCTATAACCTTGTTCCAAAAATTTGGCCGGCCAGCACATATCCGCGACCCGGCAATTCCAGACTGTGCAGGGGGTAGATTATGTCAGACAAAGGCGTCCTGACCGCTCAAGAACTCGGCCTTAAAAGCGTCGGGGCCATTTATCGCAACCTCGGCTACGATGAACTGTTCGAGCGCGAAGCCAGCCATGCCGAGGGCGCCATCGCGGCCAATGGCACCATGATGGTTGATACCGGCAAGTTTACCGGCCGCTCGCCCAAAGACAAGTATTTTGTTCACCAGAAGCCTTCCTTCGAGAACATTGCCTGGGGCAAGATCAACAAGGCCATGGCCCCCGAGGTCTTCGACGTGCTCTATGCCGAGGTAATCGATTACCTTTCCGGCAAGGACCTCTATGTTACCGATGGTTTCTGCGGCGCCAACGAGAAAACCCGCAAACCGGTTCGATTTATCACCGAACTCGCCTGGCAGTCACATTTCGTCAAGAACATGTTCATACGCCCCCAGGCCAGTGAGCTGGCAGGGTTTTCACCGCAGTTCACCGTCTACAATGCCTGCAAGCTGGTCAACGACAAGTGGGAGGAGCACGGCCTCAACTCGGAGGTGTTCGTCGTCTTCAACATCGAGAAGAACGTGGCCATTATCGGCGGGACCTGGTATGGCGGAGAGATGAAGAAGGGCATCTTCACCATGATGAACTACTGGCTGCCGATGCAGGGCCTCCTCTCCATGCACTGCTCGGCCAACATCGGGACCGAGGGGGACGTGGCCCTGTTCTTCGGTCTGTCCGGCACCGGCAAAACCACCCTCTCCACCGATCCCAAGCGCAAACTGATCGGCGATGATGAACATGGCTGGGATGACGACGGCATCTTCAACTTCGAAGGCGGCTGCTACGCCAAGTGCATCAACCTGAGTGCCGAGAACGAGCCGGAGATTTATAACGCTATCCAGCGCAACGCACTGCTCGAGAACGTGGTCGCCGACGATGACGGGATCATCGATTTCGACAGCGACGCCAAGACCGAGAACACCCGGGTTTCCTACCCGATTGATCATATTCCCAACCACGACCCAAGCCTCAAGGGTGGTCACCCGAAAAACATCATTTTCCTGACCTGTGACGCGTTCGGCGTCCTGCCGCCGGTCTCCAAGCTGACCAGGGAGCAGGCGATGTACTACTTCCTCTCCGGCTACACCGCCAAGGTCGCCGGCACGGAGCGCGGCGTCACCGAACCCCAGGCGACCTTCTCCTCCTGCTTCGGCGAGGCGTTCCTGCCGCTGCACCCGACAGCATATGCCAAGCTGCTCGGCGAGAAGATGGCCAAGCACGATGTCAATGCCTACCTGGTCAACACGGGCTGGGTCGGTGGCGGCTACGGCGTCGGCAAACGGATGAGCATCAAGGCCACCCGCGCCTGCATCAACGCTATTCTCGACGGCAGCATCAACGACGTCGAGTTCGACCGGACACGCTGGTTCCGTCTCAACATTCCCAAGAGCTTGCCCGGTGTCGATGCGCAGTTGCTTAACCCGCGCAACTCATGGGCCGACAAGGAGGCGTTCGACAACACCGCCAACCGGCTCGCCGGGATGTTCATCGAGAACTTCAAGAAGTACACCACCAAGGGTGATGATTTCGACTACACCCAGGCCGGACCGCGACTCTGATGGCCGGACAAATTTTGCTGTTGCGGAAAGGGCGCCCATGGGGGCGCCCTTTCTGCATTAATTTTTCACTAAAACTCGCCAGGGATAGCATGTCGGACGGCCCCACGCGGGAATATTCGCCAACGGCTGGTAAAATATTGACTGGACAGCGCACGGGTACGGGGTGTCAGAGGGACGAAAACCAGGAGAGAAAGGCCAATCATGCAGCTCGAGATATTCACCACTGGCGGGACAATCGACAAGGTCTATTTCGATGCCAAAAGCACCTTCGAAGTGGGCGAACCGCAAATCGTCGAGGTTTTGCGTGAAGCCAACCTCAATCTCGATTACCGGGTCGTCTCACTGATGCGCAAAGACAGCCTGCAAATGGATGATGCCGACCGGGCGCTTATTCGCCAGGCGGCACAAGATGCCACGGCCGGACACATCGTCATTACCCACGGCACGGACACCATGATCGCCACCGCCAGGGCGCTGTCGGGCCTTCCCGGCAAAACCATCGTCCTGACCGGTGCCATGCAACCGGCCCGCTTTCGTAGTACAGACGCCGTTTTCAACATTGCCAGCGCCATGATGGCGGCCCAGATCCTTCCGGAGGGCGTCTTCATCGCCATGAACGGACGTATTTTCGATCCGTTCAGGACACGCAAGAATGTCGAGCTGAACCGATTCGAGGACTGCTGAAACTGCGCTCGTCATCGGGCCTGCAGGCAGCGGTTGTGCCGGTTGGCCGCAGTTCTTCCATCTTGGGGCACAGAGCAGCCCGGTTCACGGCCAGAATCCCAGAAGGGCCGATCGGCTTCACGCTCCGCGTCTGCCCGGCTGATACCGATATCCTTGGCAATGTATTCACTCAGCCTGCGCAACTCGCGCCTCTCGCGAGAAACCTCACGCCACAACCTGAGCTGATTCCAGCCTCTTCTCATCAGTGCTGACAGCAGCATGGCAAAGTCTCCTTTCCTGTCGTTTGACTTCACTATGCAACCCCGATATAAATTTGTAAAACGAATTTATTTCATGATTTAAATCAATATTATTGATATAAAGGCAGTCATGGAACTGCATATTGATTTACTGAAAACCTTTCTCGCCATTCTCGACACCGGCGGCTTCACCAGTGCATCGCAACGGGTGCATCGTACGCAATCGGCGGTCAGCATGCAGGTCAAACGGCTCGAGGACACGATCGGCCAACCGCTTTTCGAGCGCACCGGGCGCAGATTCCGGCTGACCCTTGAAGGCGAAGCCCTGGTTCCTTATGCCAGGCGATTGATCAAGCTTCACGAAGAAACCGTCGCGGCCATGATCAGGCCCAACGTGGTCGGCTCGGTCAGAATAGGCATCATCGACGATTACGCCCTGCGTTTTTTGCCCGACATTCTTTCCAGGTTTGCCGCGGCCTATCCTCTGGTGCAGGTGACGGTCCGCTGCGAGCCCACCTCTTTGCTGGTTCCGGCACTCGCAAAAGGCGAACTCGACCTGGCGCTGGTCAACAGCGATCCAGGAGAGGATGGCGATATCATTCGCCATGATCAGGCGGTCTGGGTTACATCGGCGAACCATCTCACCCACGAAGAAGCCCCTTTGCCCCTGGCTGTGTTTCATGCCGAGTGCATTTTTCGCAAGTGGGCTCTCGAGGCGCTCGATTCGGTCAGTCGCAGCTACCGCGTCGCCTATCAGAGCCCGAGCGTGGCCGGTGTCGTCGCCACGGTGTCCGCCGGACTGGCCGTTGCTATCATGCTTGACAGTATTGTCCCGCAGGAGTTTCGCATCCTCCGGAAAGAAGACGGCTTCCCCGATCTGCCGGCAGCCAAGATCGTGCTGAAGCGGGCGCCGGGCAGCTCTTCGGCCGCGGTGGAGTGTATGGCACAGCATATCCAGGAGGGAATGCGGTAAGGCAGGACGTGCTCAGGAGAATGGGGACACATTGCTTTTGTGTCCCCATGAAGTCTTGAAGGAGAACTATTCCCGGCTCAAAGGATCTGGCTGAGGAACAGCTTGGTCCGCTCATGCTGCGGGTTGTCGAAGAATTCCTGGGGGGTGTTCTGCTCGACGATCTGACCATAATCCATGAACATCACCCGGTCGGCGACGCTCTTGGCGAAGCCCATCTCGTGGGTGACCACCAGCATCGTCATCCCTTCCTCGGCCAGGTCGATCATGACGTCGAGGACCTCCTTGATCATCTCCGGATCGAGAGCCGAGGTCGGCTCGTCAAACAGCATCACTTTCGGCTTCATGCACAGGCTGCGGGCAATCGCCACGCGCTGCTGCTGGCCGCCGGAGAGCTGGCCTGGGTACTTGAGGGCCTGCTCCGCGATATGCACCTT
>JAHEEU010000170.1 GCA_024640545.1 Geobacteraceae bacterium | reverse complement strand
TTTTATACGCCGACCGGGGTGGGGACGCTGCTTGCCGAAGGCCGGGAAGTGCGCGAGCTCAACGGCAGAAGCTACCTGTTCCAGGAAGCGCTGTCGGCCGACGTCGCCCTGGTGCGGGCTTACCGGGCCGACCGGCTGGGAAACCTCGTCTATTACAAGACGGCGCGGAATTTCAACCCGATGATGGCGACCGCGGCAAAAACCGTGATCGCCGAGGTCGACGAAATCGTCGAGGTGGGGCAGCTCGACCCGGAAAAGATCTGCACCCCGCATCTCTATGTGGATCGGCTGGTGATCGCCCGGGAGAAACTATGAACGAGAAACAGTTGATCGCCATGCGCGCAGCCAAACTGCTGCAGCCCGGCTGGACTGTCAATCTGGGAATCGGCATCCCGACCATGGTCACCCATTACGTCGATGCCGACAGCTTCTGCTTCCAGACCGAGAACGGCTTGCTCGGCGTCGGACCGCCGCCGGATGGCGACCGGGTTGACCCCAACCTGGTCGATGCCGCCAAGCAGCCGGTTTCCGAACGGCTGGGAGCCGCCTTTTTCGACAGTGCGGCATCCTTCGCCATGATCCGCGGCGGTCACATCGATGCCGTGGTGCTGGGGGCTCTCGAGGTTGATGAACAGGGGCGCGTGGCCAACTGGACGGTTCCGGGCAAACCGGTCCTCGGTGTCGGCGGGGCCATGGACCTGATGGTCGGTGCCCGCAGCGTGATCGTGGTCATGACGCACAATTCCAGGGACGGTTCGCCCAAGCTCGTGCGCGAGTGCGCGCTGCCGCTGACTACGCCGCGGCCGGTCGACTGGGTGGTCACCGAACTGGCGACCTTCCGGGTGGTCGAGGAGGGACTCGTCCTGACCGAGCTGGCGCCCGGCGTCACGGAGCATCAGCTGAGGAGTAGGACGGCCGCCCGCTACTCGGCAGCGGCCGGACCGCCCAGGTAACCAGAGGTCAGCCTCTCGCAGTCGACTCCAGCCGAGCCTCCTGGCCGGTTGCCCCGGCCTTTGTCCCTTCGCCGTGCGGTTCCGAAAAGATCGGATACAATTGGACAACCACGGAGAAGTGCCTGCCATGCTTAGATGCCTGATATTGAGTGCAGCTGCAATCCTTTTGGCGCTGCCTGGCCACGGGGCCGAGATCGCCGTGGCCGAGAGCTGGATCCTCGATATCAATCCGGGCGCAGGCTGGACGCTTTCCCGGGTCGCGCCGGAGACCCTGGTCGAAGAGACGGCGCGCCAGATCGCTCATGAACCGGCGGCGGCCAATGCCACGGCGGAGCAGGTCGAAAGTGTGGCTCGCAGGCGCCTGGCGGCCAATGAGGCGTTCGTCTACCATGCGGCGAGCGGTGCTTATCTCACGATCGACTTCAGCCCCCTCGAAGCTGGCGAGGCGGCTCCCGACTCTTCAACCCTGCGCAATTCGGCACGCATGGCTGCAGAGAGCCTCATGGGTGAGGGGGACGTCGCTGCCGTGGTCTGGGACGTGACGCCCTGCAAGGTCGCCGGAGCGCGTGACGCTTTCCTGCTTGCGGCGGACTACCGGCAGCACGGCCATCCCATGAAGTTCCTCGGGATTATCGGTTATGTGGAAGGCTACTGGTTTTTTCTCTATTACACCGATCCCGGCAGGGACCCGGCGGCCTTCGGCGAGATGCAAGGCATGCTCGAAAAAGTGGCCGTGCATCGTTCGGGCCATTGACTCCAAGGGTGACCCGTAGCCCTTGATCAGCCTGGATTCTTGCCGATGGCCCTGCCGCTGTAGCATCGCGGCGTGATGCAGCACGAATGAAAGCTCCCCCGGTCGGGAAAGAGACATTGGTCAAGATGAAAAGTTGACTTTTTGACTTGACTCTCAGGAGGCAATTAGGGTAAATAAGCGGTTCGCTTATCTGAGGAGGCTAAAACGATGAACGCTATCAATTACATTGGCATGGAAAATATGAGGAAAGACCTCCCCCTGTTCAAGGCGGGGGATACTCTGCGTGTGCATGTGAAGATCACCGAGGGTGACAAGCAGCGCATCCAGGTCTTTCAGGGGGTTTGCATCAAGCGGCACAACAACGGCGTCGGGTCTTCGTTTACCGTGCGCAAGGTGTCCAACGGCATGGGTGTCGAGAGAGTCTTCCCCCTGCATGGACCCTGCCTCGACAAGATCGAAGTCATGACGGTCGGCAAGGTGCGTCGCGCCAAGCTCTACTACCTGCGCAACCTGCAGGGCAAGGCGGCGCGTATCAAGGAAGTGCGCCAGCGCTGAGAGACGTTGACACAAAAATATCCAAGCCCCGGCTTACCAGCTGGGGCTTTTTTTGTTTTGGAAATTTTTAAAATTGCCCCTAGCTCAAGACTATAGTTTTTCAGCTATGAACGTTGAAAATGAAGGTCCTGTTAATCTAAGGACATCTAAGAATCAGCTGCAACAATATAAATTAAGAATTCAAGCAATGAGCAGGCGATTAGTTCCTATTTATCGTGTATTTCAGTAATCGATAGGCGCCCCATTGCTTCTTCTGACACCTTCACGCTAAAATGAAAAACAAATAAAGAATGAATGCGAAAGCTGGAAGGAGAAAGCATATGGCTGAGAATAAAAATCCGAGCACCAAAGATTATAGCGAGATGACGGCTTGCCAGTTGAAAAATGAAGACCCAAGTCCTGAGGCCGATAAGATTTTCAAAAAACCGCAATTTGTCTGCGGATTATGTGGTTCTAAAACGCATTCTGCCGCCAACCTCTGCAATCCAGAGGCCCTTTAGCGGCTGGTTGCTCTTCACCTGAGAATACATGACATATAAGAAATGGCCGCCGTTCCCAGGTGGCCATTTTGTTTTAGATTAAAGAGCATCTCAAATATCTCTATCAACAAGAAGTAGTTTTCTTCTCAGATATCGTGACAAATAAGAACGACTCCCAGTTACCCAAGAGCCGTTTTTCAGCTGGTAATATCAAAGAGACAATTTATTCCTTTCTTCGCCAGCGCCATTCTTCCATGTTCCTTCAAACGTGTTAAGCTGTAACAAATTTATTGCCGGACCAGCATCGCTAACAGCGAAACAGAGGGAGAAATTATGGGCAAGGGCATGGATAGCAAGAAGTCTGAAAAAAAAGCTCCAGCAAAAAGTATGAAAGAAAAAAAGGCGGACAAAAAAGTTAAAAAGGCCGAGAAGAAGTAGCCATCCTGGCAGTCCTGAAATTTAAGAAAAATGGTCAATTTATTACTTTAGCAATAGTAATTCCGTAAGCACATGTTAATAGCCGGCTTTCGTCTTGTAAGTCGTGATCTATGTGACTCCAATTTTACCAGTTCATCTGTGAAGAAGCTTGGGGAGGTACTGGTCATCGACGACAGAAGATGCACAGTCCGACGGCGGCAATCAGAATTTTCCAGAGCCTGCCTGCCCTTCTCAGGGATGACAGGATAAAACGGGCAGGCGGATTAGAAACGGCCGTCCATTACCAGGTGGTCATAACATTAGGAACTTCAGGTGCGCTATAATGCACTTGTAAGGATACCAAAGCACAAGACGTGTTTCGGCAGGAAAGGAACCGGACATGAAATCATCATTCCCTATCTTCATGGTCATAATAGTCATAGGCGTGACCTTTTCGCTTGCCGCCTGTAAAAATGAAGAACCTGCCAAGGAGGTCAAGAAAAAGTCCAACATGACGAAGCAGGAAACCGAGGAAGAGGTTAAGTATTGACTTGGGCAGAGATATCGAGGGCTTTCGTGTTTTACAAATGGGGTCTCTTGGGAAAATTCGCCAAACTGAAGATTGGGGCTCCCGATTTAAGGACCCAACGCTTAATATGAACACTTCGGAGAAGGCAGATTATGATGAAAAGATTACTGAAAGCAGCGGCTGTTGCTGCCGCGACCTTGCTGGCATCGAATGCCGTGGCACTCGAGGTGGGGGCCCCGGCCCCGGATTTTACTGCACCGTCGACACAAGGTGAGATCGTCCTCAGTCAGTTGCTGGAGAAGGGTCCGGTGATTCTGGCCTATTACTATGCCGATTTCACCTCTGGTTGAACCAGTGAAATGAATGCTTTTCAGAACGATATTGCACGTTTTGAAAAGTTCAATGCCCAGGTTCTGGGCATCAGCACTGATTCACTCGAAACCCACGAAGCCTTTGCCAAGCAACTTAAACTCACTTTTCCTCTTGTTGTTGACGATGGTACGATTCGCGGTATATACGGTAGCGGCCGCATGACCCACATGATTGATCAGCAGGGTATCGTCCGCTATGTTCAAAAGGGAATGCCAGACATTGAAAGATTGCTTCAGGAGGTTGAGAACCTTAAATCTTATTGAAGTATTGAAGCTCAGATAATCTGTGCCTTATAAATCGCCTCGTATTAAATTGTGAAGCTCAGATTGGCAAAAATGCGAAATTATTGCTGACCCTGATATATGAGAAAATGCCTTCTGGTTAGTCGTGGGTGGCCACTCTGCCGACAAACCCATGCGAGGGCAATTCCAGGCGGCCCATAGTCACGTCGGGGTTCCGGGCGTGGGATGAACATTTGGGGGGGGAGGGGAGGCAGACTCGTGAAAATGGAGAAGCTTCAATCGGGGATGGCTGGGGCGCTCAAATTTGGCAGAAATGTCAATTTGACTGCTCGTCATGTACAGTTGCTACATTTCTTAGAAACTCAATCGACCGGTGCTGCATCTCCGCCAAGCCATCGTTCGAGTATCCTAGTCGTTGAGCCCAATCAGGGCTTGCTCTGTAATCAAGCCCCCCCCATGAGCGCAGAGAATCCACTCCAGCGACCGTATCAAGGTATTTCTGAAACATCAGCTCCAGGTCCTGCGTTGCCTTTGGATTGTCAAGTAACGGATACATGGCAAAATGTGGTAGTTCATGACCAAACTTATACATGATCTCTGTCTCTGTCCCACCTTCGGTGATGTAGTAACCATGACTTTTCTGCTCTGGGAATAACTTCATTATCTCTGCCTTATCGTTATTAAGGGTAAGTTTTCTCGAAGGAAGTCTCAGTAAAAACCAACTGCTATTCAGGAATCTCTTCTCCAGAGCCACCAGCAGGTTCAGGCAAGTCTTTGAACTTAATCAGGCCATCTTGCATTCGATGAACAGACTCCTGGTAGTGGACATGGAAAGCGGGTTGAAAGTTTAATCCTTCAATCAAAACCGCCGGTATATCAACCAGCCCAGCAGTGGGGTGGTCAATGTAAACATGCCCGCCGCAGGTTTTGCACCACTTGCGATTACTGAGACCAACTTCATTCTTTGTGGCAGCGGTTTTGTCATATGCGCCTAGCTTGTCGCTTCCTTTGGTAACTTTGAATCTTTCAGGTTGCCATAGAGTAAAGGCGTTCACAGGCCCTGCAGACCATTTCCTGCATGAATTGCAGTGACAATACGCCATAAGTTCCGGGCCGCCATTCAAAGAAAACTCAACGGCACCACAAAAACAGCTTCCTTTATAGTTGTCAGGTTGGCTCATGAGATTCTCTCCTGTCTGTTAAAGGGCTTTTTCGTCAGAACAATCAATCTGTAAAATTTATGGGTGATTGTCGCTTGTTGTTGACATGCAAGGTAAAAATGTCTGGTCGCGAGTAGTGCCCGACAACATCCAGTGTCCTTTTGGCAAGACCAACTTTTTGCAGGTCAATCCCGCAATAGAGAATCCCGGCTTCTTTACGCATTGGCCCTGCCGCGACTTCGCCGTCCGGTGAGACGACCACGGAATCACCTGGATTGACCCATTCATCGTCTGGAAACATCATCGTCTTTTCTGGAAGATCAGACGGCAGGTCCCGGGTGTGCATGAGGTTCCCGCAGCCGACGACCCAGCAACGGGCTTCGCGGGCAATGTGCTGCATAGTGCCAATCCAGTTGTCGCCACTGTCGTAGGTTGGAGCGATGTAAATTTCCACTCCTTGAGAGTAGATGGCGTACCTTGCTAATGGCATGTAATTCTCCCAGCACAACAATGTCCCGATACGCCCTGCTGGTGTATCAACGACTTTCAAACCGGAGGCATCACCAAATCCCCATACCATCCTTTCCGGGTTGGTGGGCATCAGTTTTCGATGCTTGTTTAATAGCTGACCCTCGGGGCCGATAACGATGACGGTGTTGTAGAGGGTTGCTTTGCTGAGGCCGTTGTCTCTTTCTTCGATGCCACAAATCACGGTGACATTATGTTTTCGGGCGGCTTCATACAATGGGGCCAAATCCTCAGAATCTACATTAACCGCATTGTGCAGCAAGCGATTGTAAAGCT
>JAHEEU010000169.1 GCA_024640545.1 Geobacteraceae bacterium | reverse complement strand
TGTGGATCTGCAGTTTCTTTCCCTTGCCGACCAGGGTGCGCAGCTGGCCGTCCAGAAGCTCGAAGATCGAATGGCCATCCCTTGCGGCCGCGTCATAAAAATATTCCTTGATATCGAGAAGCGTGTTGTCCGAGAGGGTCAAAATGCTGTCATCGTTGAAGCGGAGCTTGACCCTGGACGATTCGCCGGTTTGAATCTTGTCATTCAGGAACAGCTTGCTCTCCTTTTTTGCCAACAAGAGCTGCCCGTCGCGCGAGATGCTGGCCTCGCCCCTGAGCGCGGTGACCTCGCCGATGGGCGCTGGCGCAGCCAGGGACAGGCTCGCCATGGCCGCCATTGCAAGCAGGATCATCGTGACACTCACGATGGCCCGGTACACGAAACCCCGGTTCCGTAATTCTGTTATGGCGCAGGTGGCTGCCATTTTCGAGAGAGCGTCTCCTGTTACTCACCAGTTGATCCGGATCGTCACCTTGTCGGCGGTGCCGAGGTTGACCTGCCCGTTGCCGGAAAGATAGTCATTAAAGGGTAAAGGCTTCGAGGTTTTCGGAACCTCGTCGAGGGCATCGCACACTTCGGAGGTGTATCCTTCTTCTCCCTCCCTGATCATGTGGTATTGGTAGCCAAACCCATCGTTGTTGACGACGACTGTCGGCAAAAGCTGTCCGTCTTCACCCATGATGCTCATTGTGTAGGGTGCGTCCAGGCTGCAAATCATATTGAAATTGCCGGTGATGCCACTTCCCGAGTAGGTCGCCTCCTGGTATCTCCTGGCGCTGGCCAGCAGGCAGCTGTCCATTACGGCCACCCGGACGTAAAGAGTGCCCCTGGCTGTTTGCGCCTTGCTGTCAACACCCGCAGCGAGCAGCAGGCACAGGCCGATCGCCAAGCTTAAACAGTTAAATTTCATGGTCGTCACTGGTGTCAGGTTTAAAATATTCAGCCGGACCGCCAAAGTTTTCACTTCATGGCAGCCCGGCTGTCTTTAACTGGCAAAGGAAAATAAGACCCGTGGCTTTCCGCCCCGGCCTCACGGCAGGTTTGGCTTTATCGAAATTCTGCAAATCGGTAAAGAGTAACTGGATCGTTTCGCACCCCACTTTTGTCATTAGCCCCAAATAAACAAACCGGGCTGCCCAGGTTAAGAACCTTTGGCAGCCCGGCTATCTTTGAGAAGGAAAGGAAGATAAGACCCGCGGCTTTCCGTCCCTGCCTTGCGACAGGTTTGGCTTTATCGTGGTCCTGCTGATTTGAATGAATAACTGGGTCGTTCAGCGCCCCCTTTTGCCATTAGCCCCAAACACACAAACCGGGCTACCAGGTTATGAACCTTTGGCAGCCCGGCTATCTTACGAGGAGTAGGAAGATAAGATCCGTGGCTTTCCGCCCCTGCCTCGCGGCAGGTTTAGCTTTATCAAGCTATCTTTAGTTTTATAACAGAGTTATACATTTATTATGAGATCGCAGAATGTCAATAAGAAAAATGCATTTTAATTAGTATTTTGTGAATTATTTTTGTGATATCTCACAATTCTCTCACAAATTAATTAAAATATTATCCGTTCATGAAATAATTATTTCATATGTACTAATCATTTAACTATTTAAGTTAAACGAATTATTAATTTTAATCTGAAGTTTTATGATTAAAAATAAGATTAAAAATATATTCTTTTTGATGATTAAAATGATCCTGGCGACCATTTGAGAGTGGGGTAGATTAATAAATGATTGGTATTGAACTCACCATGAAATGACAGGCTGTGCAGAGTTGCCTCCCTGTACGTAATTGATCAGCTATCCGGATGGGAGACTTTTCAGGCAGCCCTCGGCGGGAAAGAAAATTCCTGCCCCTTGACCACGAAGCCCCGGAATCCATCATCGAGCGGGCGGTACCCGGAGCCAGGCTGGTAGTGGTAGAGCCAGATTTTATCCTTGACGCTTGCGGGGAGGGTGCAGAGCTGATCGTAATGGGCGTGGACGGTCGTTTTGAGCCTGGTGGTTTCGCAGTCGTGGAAAATCGCCGCCACTTGCCCGGCGAGCTTTTCCAGCAGCTCGGGCTGGAAGAGCGTGTCCGTGCTGATGAAAAAAACCTGGTCCTTTTGCGCGGTTTGTTCGACCAGCAGCCCGTAGCTGAAGCTGCTGCAGCACTCCCCACCGACATGCGGCATCTTGACCAGCTTGAACTGGAGACCCTGCCATGCAAAAGCGCCGTTGTCCTGCAGGGGATGGCAATCGAAGTAATCGGCGAGCTGCATGCACCGCTCGCCGAGGCATTCGAGCCCTCCTTTCAGGGAATTGTTCCACAGTTTATCCTGCAGCTGCTCTGCGCAGAATAACTGGAGGCGCTTGTTCTCCGGGCTGAAATAGGTGCTGAGGGCGAGCCATTCCATGCCGCCGATATGATCGGAGTGCAAGTGCGAGATGTAGACCGCGTCGAGATCCGTCGCTCGGAGCCCGCTCTCCGCCAAGGAAAACTTGGCGTCACCGCCGCAGTCGATGAGCATCCTTTTCCCGGAAGGTGCGGTGATGACCATGTTGGAGTGGTACTGCTCATGGCTGGAGAACTGCGAGCCGACCCCGAGAAACTGGACCTTCATTGTGTGCGCTCCCGATATTAAATTCTGAAGTGTAAACGGTTGAACGGTGAACTGTTCATGCCTGCATTCAGTTGGCTTTCTTCAGAAACAACCCGGCCGTCAGGCTGCAGAAGAGCAACAGTGACCCCATGATTGCGTCGCCGGCCGCGGCCAGGAAGATCGGGCCGGGCAGGGCGACCAGCTTGGCGCTGGTGACCAGGAAGAGCACCGCCAGGACCTTGGTGAGGATGATCAGGTCGACCAGGCGGTGCTTGTTCTGCAAATCCGTGAGGGGCACGAGGTAAAACATCCCCAGGCAGAAGAGGAACAATCCCGCCTGCTTGACCAGGAAGGGGTTATCCACCGCGACACCGAAAAAAAACGTATAGAAGGCATCGGTAAAAAAGAAGATGAAGGCGCCGAGGGTCAGGCTGTGCAGCCCGACCAGGAAGACGCACAACCCCAGGCGTTTGGTTTTCCTGGTCGCATCCGGAATGGGCTCTTCGACCGTGTCCAGTGTGCCGGCTTGATCATGGTTCATGTGCAGATGGTCCTCTTTCCCCGTTCATGTGATCCGCAGCCGATGTACCTGCTGCTT
Source organism: Geobacteraceae bacterium (assembly GCA_024640545.1). Classification (GTDB taxonomy): domain Bacteria; phylum Desulfobacterota; class Desulfuromonadia; order Desulfuromonadales; family BM103; genus JAHEDT01. The sequence continues at coordinate 3,093 of JAHEEU010000169.1, read as the reverse complement.
TGCGATCATCAACAGTTCATGCCATTTCGGTTCTCACACCTAAAAAGCTGTTTAACGCAGAGGCGCAAAGGCGCAGAGAAAAAGCTTCTCAATCTTCAGGAACATATCACGACCTTGGTCTTGCTCAGCGTCTCCGCGTCTTTGCGTCTTTGCGTTAATAAAGGGCCTGGTTTGGTAGTAACTTGGTTTCGGTTCTCTCCTTGCCAACTCCCATTTCCCCGTCTTCCCCTAAAGGATGACCAGGAAAAGCAGGGCCGTGACGCTCAGGATGCCTTGATGGAAGCGGCGCACGAATGCCGGGATGGCGTGTTTGCTGGACAACTTAGCAAGCATGATGAGCGACGTCACCGCGCCGATCAGGGTGATCAGCGGTATCAAGGCCTTCAGCGTGCCCAGGTCCGGCGTGACCCAGGATAAGGGAATCTCGCTGCTCAGGCCGACCTGCTGCAGGGTCCAGGGAGCCAGGTTGTGTCCGCTGTAGGCAAACTCGTGGAAATAGATATTGAAGAAGCCTGCACAAGCCAGGAACAGGTACGCATATCCGGAAACGGCGAAGTTCTCTTTCCAGTTGGCGTTCCTGGGGTATCCGGCAACAATGAAGGCCAGCGCGGTAAAAGCCAGGCCGGTCGCCAGGGCCAGGGCAATGTCTGCGGCATGCAGGTTGTTCGGAAAGTACTGCATGAGCAGGCTGGAGAAGGGTGCCCATGCCGGGAGTTTCATGGCCAGGACCATGGCGGTGAGAAAGACTGCGAAGAAGGCGCCGGGGAAATCGGTCTTTTTCCTGCTCAGCAGTTCACTCCAGGGCAGGCGCGCATTGATGCGCACCGCCTGGTGCTTGCAGCGTTTCACGCAGGAGAGGCAGAGAATGCAGTCCTTGCTGATTGCGGCCACCGAGGGATGCAGCCCCATCGGGCAGTTGCCGTCCTTGACGCAATCGTGGGTCTGGCACTGGCTCGAACAGACGGTGCTGTTGCTTTCCAGCTCGATGAGCGAGAGTGAGGCCGTTTGCGCGACCATCTTGCCGAGCGGGCAGATATGCTTGCACCAGGCGCGTTTGCCGTAGAAAAAATTGGTCAGCACGGTGCCGCCCAGGATGGCGAGGAGCAGGGCGCTGGTCGCGTAGGCCACAGTGAACATCTTGGTAGCATGTTCCGAGAACAGTACCACGGCAAAGCCGGCGATGCCGATCCAGACCCCGTTTTTTGACAGGTACGAGGGGACCGGCAGGAACTTCTTGCGGAAGAAATTGATCCCGTCGCTGATGATCGGCAAGGGGCAGTAGCCGCACCAGCCCCGGCCGCTGATGATGATCGACAGGATCAGAAACGGCCACCATACGGCCCAGACGACCAGGTTGGCCGGGTTGTTCCTGGGCGGGCCGACCAGAGTAAAGAAGATCAGGGCCAGAATGAAGGGGATGGTGACGTACCTCAGTCCGGTCGGGAACAGGCTGTACCCGGACAGTTTCCTGAAAAACGGATTCCTCAGCAGGTTGTATTTGCCGGTTGCAGTGAATGTGGGGATGTTGAGGAAAACCTGAGTGTCCTCGATGACCTCGCCGGTGGCGACGACCACGGCGCGTTCCACCACCTGGCGCAGCTCATCGACATTGAGCGGCCACTCGTGGTCGACCAGGAGGTTGAGGGCCCCCTTGGAAAAGCTGGTGACGTTTTTAGCGAACTTGCGGTTGTACTCACTCAGGAAGTACTCGGCGAGGATCGGGATGTCTTTCTTGCGCTCGCGCAGGGGCTTGAGGGCCAGGACTTCGCGCCCCACCAGGGTCTGCAATTCAGGATCTAGAGTCCCTGCCTCCTTGAGCTCCGCCAGAGACTTGGACGTAGTGCCCAGGATCCTGACTTTGCTGGTGATCCGCTCGCTTTCGCCGGTCCGGGTGAAGGTGCCCTCTTTGATGTACTGGACGAGCAGGCGCTGGACTCGTGGCGACAACAGATCGATGCTCTCGAGGATGACGGCCCCGTTGTCGGACAGTTCGAGATACCCCCGCCGGACGCCCCTGGCGTAGCTGCCGGCATCGGATCCATGACCGAACAGGGCCGATGAATGGGCGATTTCCCGGTGCAGGGAGTCCTCGATGCCGCCCTTTTGGTTGGCCCGCTGAATCGGTGGGGGGTTGGCGCAGTCCAGGTGGAAGAGCGGTTCCGCATAGGCCGGCCCGCTGAAGTGGATCAGGCGCGCGGCCAGCTCTTTGCCGGTGCCGCGTTCGCCGAGAATGAGGATGTGCTCCGACGTGGCCGCGAGCCGGGCGATGCTGTCATTGATGTCGTTGGTCCAGTTGGTTTTCCCCAGGAATCGGTCGACCTCGGGCGGGGGCTGCGCGAAAAGAGCCGCGACGCTGCCTTTCTGCTGGGAGGTGACCGCCTGGTGGACAGCGGTTTTGGTCCGGCGCTGCACCAGCAATTGCAAAAGGCTGTCATTGAGGGTCGGGTAGGTCGTGACCAGCTCAAAGAAGGCTTTCTGGTTGAGTTCGAAGAGGCGTGCGGGCGTCTGGGTCCTGACATTCGCCGAGCGGGGTTCGCCGGTCATCAGCGCCATCTCGCCGAAGATGTTGCCGGGTCCCAGGGTGGCCAGGGTGTACTCGACTCCCTCGTCGTTGGTCAGCGTGACCGCGACCGTGCCGTCGAGGACCATGAACATCGAGTGCCCGGGGTCTCCGCGGTAGATGACGGTATGCTCGGCAGGGAAGGTCTTCTCGGTCAGGTGCGGAACGAGGGCGGCAAGATTCTCGCGGGGGAGATCCTTGAAAATGTCGACACGAAGAAGATCGTCTAGGGTTATCATGGGCCCCCTGAGGAAAACTTCTTGTTTCGCAAAAGATCATTTGTAGACAGTGATTCTTCAATACTGTAGATAACTGGCTTTAAAATGCAAGAATTTTTTAATTGACGAGGGGGGGGAATGCAGAGGGAATCCAGAATTCAGAATAACTTCTTGCAAACTAGGTGAGGCCGCGAGTTTCTTCTTTCTATGGAAACTGAACTCTCGAATCTCCTGGCTTGCCACGTGTCAGTTTAGTGTACGGTGTGTTCGGATTTAGCTGTGCCATGGATTGATGGCGGATTGTTTGGGGTCTTG
>JAHEEU010000026.1 GCA_024640545.1 Geobacteraceae bacterium | reverse complement strand
CCGAACCAGCTTGGCCGTCGCGCCTTCTTGAGCGCACGCCGCACAGTGTCAATCTTTCGGTCGACTTCTTCTGCTCCCCGCACTATGGCCTGGGTGGTGGTGGAGAAATCGGCCCAGTGGGTCACCCCGTTCTGCGGCGAGAGGATGACGTCGGCGGCCTTGAGCTGTTCTTTGTTGAGGGCGGTGCGGGCCATGGAATCGGCACGGGCAATGACATCGAGGGCGTTGCGTGGTACTTCGAAGGCGGCCAGGGCGTCACCAACGTCGACGGCGATGACAAAATCGGCACCGAGCTGGCGGGCGGCCCTGATCGGCACCGTCTCGGCCCAGCCGCCATCGACCAGCAGCCGGCCGTCCAGCTTGACCGGGTTGAGCACTCCCGGCATGGCGCAGGAAGCCGCGATCACGTCGCGCAGCCGCCCACGATCGAGAATGACCGCCTCACCACTGACCAGATCGAGGGCAACGGCGGCGAAGGGGAGTTGAGTCTGTTCGACGGTTAAATCGTCCAGCAGGAAGGCGTAGCTGCTCGCGGCGGTTTTCTCGTTGACCAGGGCGATCTTGGTGATCATCAGGGTGTTAAACACGCCGCGCCGCGCCCGCCGCCCCATTTCCGCCAGGATCCCCTCGTCGTGGGAGTCGAGCTCCTTGAAAAAATTGAACCCCGATTCTTCGAATTCCTCGCTCTCGATATAGGCGGCGAAGCGGGCCTTGATCGCCTCCACGTCGGGCTGCGTGGCATACATGGCGCCGATAATCGCCCCCATGCTGGTGCCGGTCACGATATCGATGGGGATGCCGTACTTGGTCAGCCCGGCTATGACTCCGATGTGGGAAAAGGCCCGCGCCGCGCCGCCGCCGAGGGCCAGGCCGATTTTAATTGATTTGGACATCTTGAAAGCCACTCATCAGCACGCCGGGGAGCCGGTTCGCAAGGCAAAAGATCAATCCTTCATGTAACCGACGGTGGCGGTCCAGAAGGAAAGATCGTTGCGGTTTTTCTCGAAAATCCGGGTGTTCATGATTGCGATGCCGGCGATCTCGGCCAGCGCGGAGAGAAAGGCCACTTCCTCCGGGCGGTATTGCCGCTGCTCGGCGCTGTACAGCCGCAGCACGCCGACCACCCGCTGGCGGGCGATGATCGGCAGGGAGAGGATCGAGGCAATCCCCTCGGCAACGGTTTCGACCGGATATTCGAGCCGCGGGTCGCTGGCGGTATCAGCGATCAGGACCGTCTTGCCGGCCAGCGTCTCGCTGATGCTCTGGTCGGTGTGCGGCTGGCCCTTGGCCAGGAATTTCTCACTCAACCCGGCAGCGACGATCAGTTCGAGCTCATGGGTGGTTTCATTCCGCAAACGCAGGGCGCTGGCCTTGATCTGCATACAGCTGTTCACCTTGTCGACGATCAGCTGCATCACCTGCCTGGAATCAAGCGTGGACAAAATCGCCCGGGTGACTTCGTGCAGGATCCGGAAATAATCAAGACTCTTGTGTGAATCGATCGGCAGGAAAGCACAGGCCTCGAATTGCGGTTCGCTGGTTTCGACAGCGGAGGGCTGATCGACCCCGATCTCCTTGAACAGGGAGGCAAGCTTGTCTCCCTCCTCCTCAAAGACTCGGGCATTGGCAATCGCCAGCCCCCCCATTTCGGCCAGGGCGGAGACGAATTCAATGTCTTCAGGGCTGTAATCACGCGGTACGGTGCTGTAGAGCCGCAGCAAGCCGATCACCTTCGTGCCGGCGACCACCGGCACCGAGAGGATGGTGTTAAGCCCCTCGGCACGTAAGGCCTCCGGGTATTGGATCCGCGGATCGCTATAGGCGTCCTTGATGTAGACGGGCTGGCCAGACATCACCTCGGGAATACTCTGGTCGGCGCTCAGCGCCCCCTTGTTGAGGTAGGTCTCGCTCAAACCATATGCAGCGACCTGTTTGAGCCCGTGGCTCTGCTCGTCGACCAGTCGCAGGCTGCCGGCCTTGACCTCCAGTGCGGCGACGGTGCGCTTGACCAGGGAGTCGAGGGTCGCCTGCATATTGCGGGCGGAGAGGATCGCCTGGGCCGTTTCAAAAAAGAGTCGGAAATATTCGTTCGCGTTCGTCTGGGACATGCAAAAGTTCCTCCTTCAGAAGTCATGACAGCAGGAGCACTTCTTAGATTATAGATTAAAATCATCAACGCAACAGCATATTTACTCTCCTCGGCACATTTGTCTCTCCACGGCAGAACCTCGAGGCATCGAAAGGTTGCTGCTCTTTGCTTCTATATGCCGACCGAAGGATGGTATAATTCACATTCGAAAACAATCCACTTGCTCGGAGGTTATATGTCAGGACCCGTGAAAACCGAATGTAAGGATCCGGCAGGACATTGGCTGCATATCTGCGAATTGAGGAAACAGGGGCGCAAGCAGGAAGTCACAGACCTTATGGAAGATCCAGGCCATACCTGTCTGAATTGCAATGCCGTCGCCAAACACGCTAAAAATCTCTGCAACCCCAGTCCGTTCATCAAGATATAGGGCCCACTTGCCTGGAGCCGTCCCCGCGAGCACCCATCTCATTGGGGACAGCCTCCGGGGACACTTACAGGAGGCTGTCCCCAAATATCCGGAGGATTAAAATGCAACAACGCAGGCTTGGAACCGAGGGGTTGGTCGTCTCTGCCCAGGGGCTTGGCTGTATGGGGATGTCCGACTTTTACGGCGGCCGTGACGAAAAGGAGTCTCTCGCCACCATCCATCATGCTTTTGAACTCGGCGTCAACTTTCTTGACACCTCGGACATGTACGGTCCGCACACCAACGAACAGCTGGTCGGCAAAGCCCTCAGGGGCCACCGGGACGAAGTGGTCGTCGCCACCAAGTTCGGCATCGTTCGCGGCAGGCCGGAAGATGCCGTGGACGGCAAAATACCGATCATCGGCATCTGCGGCCGCCCGGACTACGTCAAGACCTGCTGCGATGCCTCACTGCAGCGCCTCGGCATCGATCACATCGACCTCTACTACCAGCACCGGGTCGATGCCGAAGTGCCGATCGAGGAAACCGTCGGGGCCATGGCCGAGCTGGTGACGGCAGGCAAGGTCCGGTTTCTCGGGCTTTCCGAAGCCGGTGCGGCGACCATCCGGCGGGCCCATGCCGCGCACCCGATCAGCGCGCTGCAAAGCGAATATTCCCTGTGGAGCCGCGACATCGAAGACGACATCCTGCCGACCCTGCGTGAGCTCGGCATCGGCCTGGTGGCCTACAGCCCGTTGGGGCGCGGTTTCCTGACCGGTCAGATCACCCGCTTCGAGGACTTCGCCGTGGACGACTACCGCCGCATGTCGCCCCGCTTCCAGGGAGACAACTTCGAGAAGAACCTGGACCTGGTGGCACGGGTCAAGGCCATTGCCGAGCGCAAAGGGGTCTCGGCCGGCCAACTGGCCCTGGCCTGGGTCTTGGCGCAGGGAGAGGATATCGTGCCGATCCCGGGGACCAAGCGGCGGACCTACCTGGAAGAGAACCTCGCTGCCAACCATATTCGTCTCAGCGAGCACGATCTTGCTGAAATCACCCAGGCCCTGCCCAAAGGGGCGGCCAGCGGTGAGCGCTACCCGGAGCGCATGATGCATATGGTCAATCGCTGAGCCAGGAGCCTCGACCGGCATCGGGCAACGGGCGGCCCTGATATTGTGCACCCGTTTTCCGTAGCGCCCTTGCCATAGACGCTGGAAACGGCTGGAATCGTCACGGCCACGGAGCATGCGTAATGAAGATCTGTTTGATCGAACCATTCCATACCGGCTCCCACGCCGCCTGGGCCGAGGAGTACGGCCGTTACAGCCGTCACGATATCGGGCTGCTGACCCTTGGCGGGCGGCACTGGAAGTGGCGCATGCATGGCGGGGCGGTGACCCTGGCTCGGCACTTCATGGCCAAAGATGGCGGGGTGGACCTGCTGCTCTCCTCCGACATGCTCGATTTGACCACTTTCCTCGCCCTGACCCGCGCCAAAACGGCCGGGTTGCCGGTCGCACTCTACTGCCACGAGAACCAGCTCACCTACCCCTGGTCGCCGGACGACGCCGATCCGGCCATGCAGCGCGATGCCCACTATGCCTTTATCAACTACACCAGTGCCCTGGCCGCCGACGCCGTGCTCTTCAACTCCAGCTATCATCGCGACGCCTTTCTCGGTCAACTGCCGGAGTTCCTCAAAAGCTTCCCCGACCAGCACGAACTCGAGAGCCTGGCCCCCCTCGCCGCAAAGAGCTCGGTGCTGCCGTTGGGCCTCGACCTGCAGCGCCTCGACCGGCACCGACCGTTGCGCCCCGAGGCCGCGGACAAGCCACCGCTGATTCTCTGGAACCATCGCTGGGAGTACGACAAGAACCCGGAGGAGTTCTTCAATGCCCTCTATCGATTACAGGAAGAAGGGGTTGCCTTTGAAGTCGCGGTGCTCGGCGAAGCCTACCGCAAGAGCCCGCCGGTCTTCGCCGAAGCGCGACAGCGCCTCGGCGAACGCATCGTCCAGTACGGCTATGTCGAGGATTTCGCCGGCTACGCACGCTGGCTCTGGCGGGCCGACATCCTGCCGGTGCATTCGCACCACGACTTCTTTGGAGCCAGCGTCGTGCAGGCGCTATACTGCGGCTGCACGCCGCTGTTGCCGAGACGACTGGCCTACCCCGAGCATCTCCCGGCGGAACGGCACGACCAATGTCTCTATAACGACTACGAGGACCTGCTGCAGCGCTTGCGCAGGCTGCTCAAGAGGCCGTCACCGGGAGACGACGGTAAACTGCGCGCTCATGTCGCCCGCTACGACTGGCGGCAACTGATCGGGAGATATGACGACCTGTTAGAACAGCTGAGCACTGGAGAGAAAATTCGAGAGGTATCATGATTGATTCCGGAAAACACGACCAGATCGTGGCAAAAATGCGCCAGGATGAACTGCTGCGCCAGGCCGGTTACCGCGAGCAGGCCTTGAAGCTCTTCCCCCACGTCTGCGGCCGCTGTACCCGCGAGTTCGAAGGGAAGAAGTTGCGCGAACTGACCGTCCATCACAAAGATCACAACCACGACAACAATCCGCCCGACGGCAGCAACTGGGAGCTCTTGTGCCTGTACTGCCACGACCACGAACACACCCGCGGCGTGCAGCAGGAGCGCGCCAAGGACGGGCCTGGGGAGCGCAGGGCGCCTTCCCTCGCCCACTCTCCTTTCGCCGCACTCGGTGACCGTCTCAAGACTCCAAAGTAACGCAGCAAGCCAGGGGCAATCCCTGCCCGCCAAAGAGTTGTCCTCCAAGGACAACCCCGTCCACAGCGGCGAAGCGGTCAACGGCAGGCAGGCGTTCAGCAGAAGCCCGCGGTCAAACGGCAAGGCGCAGCAGTGCACGCGGGTCGATCAGGCTGGCCCGGCCCCTTGGGGCGTGTCCCCGAGCCGGTTGCCCGGTGCGGCGATCAGGCGGCGCTTGTCCTCCGGGGACAAGCGCTTGATCTGAGCTTCCCGGCGGCTGGCACTGCGGCGATCATGGCCAGGCTCCAGGTAGACCAGCCGGCACGGAGAGCGGCCGCGGAAATAGCGGGCCCCCCTGCCGCTGAGGTGCTGGGCAAAGCGCCGCGCGACATCGGTGGTGATGCCGGTATAGAGAGAATCGTCCGAGCAGAGGATCATGTAGACCTGCCAGTTCATTGCCGACAGGCCTTTGCTTGCACTCACGCGGGGAGCCCCCGGCCGTTTAACAAATCAACTGGATTCATAGGGTTGTTTCCTGCATCATGGTGAGCATTGCATCCCCCGCCAGCGAAGGAGGCCCGCTTATGGCAACTGTCAACGTCACCATGCAGGGCGCAACCGCGGTGCTGCGCCTCGACAACGGCGCCACCAACGCCATCAGCAGCAAGCTGGTCGACGACCTGGCCGCCGCGCTGGCCCAAGTCCGCACAAACGCCGGAGGGCTGGTCCTGGCCGGCAACAGCAAGTTCTTCTCCATCGGTCTCAACCTGCCGGAGCTGATCGCATTCGACCGCGCCGCGATCATCGACTTTTTCACCCGGTTCGACCAGCTCACTTTCGACCTTTATACCCTGCCCCTGCCCACCGCCAGCGCTATGAACGGCCATGCCGTGGCCGGTGGCGGAGTCCTGGCGCTGACCTGCGACTTCCGTTTCGCCGCCGCCGGCAAGAAACTGATCGGGTTCAACGAGGCGACCATCGGCCTGCCGGTGCCCTACCTCCCCGACCTGATCCTGCGCCAGCTGGTCGGCGACCGGGCCGCCACCGAAATGTTGTACCATGGCCGCTTCCTGCCTGTCGACCGGGCCGGGGAAATCGGCCTGGTCGACGCGGTTCTGCCCCAGGCCGAGGTTGAGGAGCAGGCTATCGCCACGATCAACAGCCTGGCGGCCCAGCCGCGCAAGGCCTTTGCTCTCATCAAGGAGAGCCGCACCGACGCCGTGCGCACCACCTACGAACTGCACAACCGGGCCAAGCTGGGCCGGATGCTGGATTGCTGGTTCGAGGACTCCGTCCAGACCCTGATCAGGGCCGCCGCCGAGAAATTCTAGCCTACTGACCGCGACGGCACACGACCTCTAGGTGCCCGCACAGAAAGACCCTGCAGGAGCTTGCCGCACATGACACAAAGCATGGACAGAATGAAACAGCAGGTGGCCTTTATCGAATGCCTCGACCGGCTGAAGCAGGTGCTGCGCCAGAACCTGGTGATGGATGAGTCGCGCCGTGAGAACAGCGCCGAGCATTCCTGGCACATCGCCACCATGGCCATGGTGCTGGCCGAATACGCCCCGCAACCGGTCGACCTGCTGCGGGTGGTGAAAATGCTGCTGCTGCACGATGTGATCGAGATCGAAGCCGGCGACACCTTTTGCTATGATGTGGTGGGCAACCATGACAAGGAGGAGCGAGAGAAACGCGCCGCCGACCAGCTGTTCGGCCTGCTGCCGGTCGACCTGGCGGCCGAGTTTCGAGTCCTGTGGGACGAGTTCGAAGCGGGCGAGACGATCGAGGCCGGCTTCGCCAACGCCCTCGACCGCTTCCAGGTCCTGCTGCAGAATTTCAACTCCCGCGGCGGCACCTGGCGCATCCACGGCATCGAGAAGGCCCGCGTCGTCCAGCGCATGCTGCCGATCAAGACCGGCGCCCCGGCGCTCTGGCCGGTGGTTGAGGATTACCTCGCGCAAGCCTGCGCCCGGGGGCTGCTCGAGGAGTGACCGGCAGCTTGGCCTGGTGGGGCAGAAGCCTGCGCCTTCACAGCACCGCTGCTGTTATATCCTGACGGCCCGTGCGCCTGCTTGGCCCACTGCAGAATCGAGAAAGATAGATGTTCACCAGAGCAATCGTACGCACTCCAGGCCGCAGCATGGTCTCCGGTCTGACCAATGCGGCGCTCGGCCCTCCCGACTACGCCAAGGCGCTTGTTCAACACCGCCAGTATGTAGTGGCCCTGGAGAGTTGCGGGCTGGAGGTCCTGGTCCTGGAACCCGATGAAGCCTTCCCGGATTCGACCTTTATCGAAGACACCGCCCTGCTGACAGCGCACGGCGCCGTCATCACCCGCCCGGCAGCACCCTCGCGAGCCGGAGAGACGACCGCCATCCGCCCGGTCCTCGAGGGTTTTTTCCGGCGCATCGAGGAGATCACCGCACCGGGCACGCTCGATGGCGGCGATGTCATGCAGGTCGGTCGGCACTTCTTTATCGGTCTCTCCGCGCGCACCAATCGTACCGGCGCTGAGCAGTTGATCGCGATCCTCACCGGTTTCGGGATGAGCGCCTCAACGGTGCCGGTCACGCAAACTCTGCACCTCAAGACCGGCGCCACCTGCGTGGCCGAGCAAACCCTGCTGGCGGCCGGGGGGCTCGTGGCCCGCCCGGAATTCTCGGCCTTAACCATCCTGCCCCTTGCCGATGAACAGGCCGGCGCAGCCAACTGTATTGCGATCAACGGCAGGGTCCTCTTGCCGGCCGGCTTCCCGCAGGTCCGACAGCAGCTGGCCGACCAGGGGCTGGCGGTTCTCGAAGTGGATATCTCCGAATTCGCCAAGCTCGACGGCGGCCTGACCTGCCTGTCGCTGCGCTTTTAGGGCCCTGGCTTCCGGAGCGCCCGTCGAACTTTGCCGGGGGCTGTCAACGAGCGGTTTTCCCTCCCACCTTATTCCAGCACCTAAGCCTCTTACCGCCGTCCACCCCATGAGCGAAGCTGCGGCAGGGCGGCGCGACTGACCATGGCAATGCCGGCCAGCACCAGCAGTGCGCCGACCACGAAGCTCACCGACAGCGGCTCATGCAGCAAGAGAACCCCGAAGGCGACCCCGAACAGGGGAGTCATGAAGGAGAAGACCACGAGGCGCGAAGCCAGGTAGCGGCGCAGCAGGGAAAACCAGGCCAGATAGCTGGCGAAGGAGACCACGACGCCCTGGAACAGCAGGCTGACCCAGACGATCGGTGAAAACACCGCCTTGTCCACCTGTCCGGAGAACCAGGCAACCGGCAGCAGCAGCAGGAAGGCCATGGTCAGCTGGTACTGCAGGGTCTTGGTCGGCGGGGCTTCCGAGAGGTTGGATGCCCGTACGATCACCGTGGTCAGCCCCCAGGCGGCCCCGGCCAGGATTCCCAGGGCGTCGCCCAGAAGCATGTCCGGGGTGGTCACCGGATTGACCGCCCCGCCCCAGAAGACGGTGACGATCCCCGCGAAAGCCACGCCGATGCCGAGCCACTGGTGCAGACGCAGTCGCTCATCGGGGAGGCAGAAATGCAGCCCCAGAGCCGTGAAGATCGGCGAGGTATAGAGGAAAACCGCCATGTGCGAGGCCGTGGTGAAGCGCAGCCCCTCGGCGATGAACAGGAACTCGAGAGCGAACAGACTGCCGGCCAGCAGGCCGGGGCGCCAGGTGCCGTCCCGGGTCCAGAAGCGCACGCGGCTGCAGAGCATCAGCAGGCCGATCAGCGCGGCACTGATGCCGGAACGCAGGCTTATCTGCAGGACCGGCGACATGTCCACGGCTGCAGCCTTGATGGCCACCTGCTGCAGCCCCCAGATGGCGCACAGCAGCAGCATGGTCGCCATGGCGCCGCCGTCGAGGTGTCTGCGTGGCTGCGGTGTTCTCATGGCGGCAGAACGACGGGCCCGGTCGCGCCGCGCCCGCCGGGCTCAAGGCTGACACCACACCATGGCAATATGAGCATAGGGAAGACCGCCTTCGCCGGGTCTACTTGGACATCTGGTCTGGCAGGAACATGACGATGTCAGGCCAGATCGAGATCAGGATCACCGCCAGGATCATGAGCATGAAAAATGGCACCGTCGCCTTGATGATCGCACTCACCGGCTCCTGAGAAATCCCCTGGATCACGAACAGGCTGAAACCGACCGGCGGAGTGATCTGCGACAACTCGACCATGATCACCAGGAACACGCCGAACCAGATCGGGTCGAAACCGGCCGCCAAGACCATCGGCAGGACGATCGGCAGGGTCATGACGACAATCGAGATGCCGTCGAGGATCATGCCAAGGACCAGGTACATGAGGCCGAGGATCACCAGCAGCACGTAGGGCGACACCTGCAGGCTGACGATATACTCGCTGAGGCCGCGGGCGACCCCGACCACGCCAACGACCTGGGAGAGAAAGGCCGCGCCGGCGATGATGAAGCAGATCATACAGGTGGTCTGCACCGCGTTGAGCAGGGCTTCACGGAAATTGCCCCACGACAGGTTGCGGTAGACAGCGGCCAGCACCAGGGCACCAAGCACGCCGATGGCCGCCGCCTCGGTCGGCGTGGTCACGCCGAGGTAGATGCCGCCGAGCACCGCCGCGACCAGCAGCAGAACCGGGACCAGTTCCTTGAGGGCCGCGAGTTTCTGCTGCAGGGTATAGCTTTCCGCACTGTCGGGGACAATCTGCGGATTGACCTTGGCCCGGAACACGATGTAAGTCGAATAAAGCCCCGCCAGCAGAAACCCGGGCAGGATGCCACTGACGAACAGCTTGCCGATCGAGGTGTCGGAGAGCACTCCGTAGATGATCATGATCAGGCTGGGGGGGATCAGAAACCCCAGCGTCCCGGCCCCGGCCAGCGAGCCGAGCGCCAGGCTGCGATCATAGCCCCGCCGGGAGAGCTCGTCGAGAGTGATCTTGCCCACCGTGGCCGTGGTCGCCGCACTCGAACCTGAAACCGCGGCGAACAGGGAGCAGGCGACGATGTTGATGTGCAGCAGACGACCGGGAATCCGCGAGAACCATGGCACCAGGCCATTAAGCAGGCGGGTTGAGATCGAGGTCCGGAAGAGGATCTCCCCCATGAGGATGAACAGCGGCAAGGCCGTAATCGCCCATGAGTTCAGGCTGTTCCAGACCGAGGTCGCCATCAGCCCGCCGATCTTGTCCCAGATGGAAATTGCCGGGGGCAAATTGGTCTTGTAGATCAGCATGCCGGCCACGCCGACACCGAACAGGGAGAAGCCGATCCAGACCCCGGAGAGCAGCAGCAGCAGCAGGATGGCAAAGAGCAGGATAGTGATGGTCAGGGGTTCGGTGAACAACGTCTGCATCTCCTCAGCAAAACGCCGAACAGCTGCAGGATCAGTCCGGCAAGGCCGAGCGGCACGACCAGCTGCGGCAGGTAGAAGGGCGTCTCGGATATGGAATCCGCCCGCATGTCATAGCTGTACGAATCGTGCACCATAAGGGCGGCGTGATAGCAGATGAACAGGGCCAGGGCCAGGGCCAGGCCGGTCGCAGCCAGGTCCATGAACTGCCGCGCCCGCGGCCCGAGCTTGACCAGTAAAATGGTAATGCGGATGTGCGAATCCGTTGCCAGGGTGTATCCCAGGCCGGCCATGACGGTGACGACCATCAGGTAGCCGCTGAATTCGTCCGCCACCATGGTCGAGACGCTGAACACCGACCGGCAGATGATCTCGACCATGATCAGCCCGACGATCAGGATCATGGAAAAGGCGGATAGATACGCGCCCAGCTTCGAGCACGCATCTATCCCCTGCAGCAGTTTTTGGATCATTTGGCGTACTTGGCCAGAATCGCCTGGACCTCGGGGGAGGCTTCCTTACTGAAGACATCGACCAGCTTCTTGGCCGCGGCGTCGAGGTCCTTGGTGAAGCCCGGTGCTTCGTCGGAGATGATCATGCCCTGGCTCTTGATGGTGTCAAGCGCCTCGAGGGTGCGTTTTTCCGATTTCTGCCACTGGGATTTCTCAACCTCGGCAGCGGCCTTGAGCATCGCCTGCTGCTGGGCCGGGCTGAGGGCGTTCCAGTAATCGAGGTTGATGGTCACCATGTTGAGCGGGTAGGCGTAATTGATGTTCTTGAAGTACTTGAGGACTTCCCAGAATTTGCCGTTGGAGGCCGATTCACCGGAGGTCAGCACCGAGTCGATGATCCCGGTGGTCAGCGACGAGTAGACCTCTCCCCAGGGGAGGGAGACCGGGGAAGCGCCCAGCGACTGGAGGAATTCGGCGCCGTTCTTGTCGTAGGTGCGGGTTTTCAGGTTGGCCAAATCCGCCGTGGCGTTGATCTCTTTCTTGGTGACCAGACCGCTTGGCGGCCAGGGCGCCGCATAGAGCAGCTTCTGCTTCCACTTGGCGGCGGCCTTGTCATACAGCGATTTGCTGTCGGCATAGAGGCTCTGGGCAGCGGCAAAGGAGTTCACCAGTCGGGGCAGGGAGCTGATGCCGAACACGCTCTCGCTGCCGGCGACCACGCCCATCAGGATATCGGACATGGGGACCTGGCCGTCCTTTACGACCTTGAGCAGTTCCGGGCCCTTGAAGCCGAGGCTGCCGCCTGGATGAACGGTAATGGCGACACTGCCGTTGGAGTATTTTTCGACCAGCTTGGCGAATTCGGCGGCGCCCTCGGTATGAAAGCTGGTCGCACCGTAAACGGCATTGAGATCAAGCTTGATCGCCTGGTCCGCGGCAAAACCGGCGGGAGCCATGATCAACGACACCAACAACATCATCAACATGATCTTCCTGAAACTCATGGGCCTTCTCCTTTTAGAGTAAGTTTGAATGACGGCCCGCAGTAACCGGCGGACCAGGTTAATGCATCAATAATACAGGATGAATTGAAATTTGCTTGTGAAAATCGACCGGCAACAAAAACAGGCGCCGCCATGTACAGACCTATGGTTGTGCTGCAAACCTGGCGCGCAGAGCCTCCAGCTGGGCATGCTTCTGCCGGGCGGCCGTTACGGCCTCAGCCAGGCTGACCTTGCGGAAGCGCAGGCTCTGGCCGGGAGAGAACTGCGCCAGCAGGTCGACATCGGCACTGATCACATTGTACACGCGCGGATAACCACCCACGGTCTGGCGGTGCTTGAGCAGGACAATCGGCCCTTTCGGTGTCAGCTGGACCGTGCCGTCGGCCACCGCGTCCGAAATCATATTGTCGCCTCCAGAGAGCAGCTCGGTTTCACCTTCGAGTCTGACCCCCATGTCGCTGGCTTGGCGGCTCACCGTCCAGTACTGGCGGGTGAAGAGCTCGGGCTTGCTCAGCCAGGCGTATTCCGGGCCTTCGACGACACGGATTCTGCCAAAGGGGTCGAACCAGCTGAACTCCTCGGCAAAACGGCCGCGGCGCCGCTGCATAAATTCATCGTCAGGAGTATCTGTCAGGCATGGCCGGGCACAGAGATAGCCGCGCAGGCCCCTGGTCCGAACGCCGATCGTCAGGGTCGCCCCGGCCGGGGCGAAGGCCACGGCAGCGTGCTTGACCTCTTGGGCCGGCTGTCCCGACTGGGAGAGGGTTGCCCGGAAGTGGCCGCCGGTCAGTATGAAGTAGGCCGGCTGAAGGAATTCGATCTCGGGCGGGAGCAGAAACTCGAGGGCGTCGGCGTCATCGGTATTGCCCAGCATGATATTGCCGGTATGCATGGCGAAGCGGTCCATGGCCCCGCCGGGCGAGAGCCCGACATCCTGGCGGCCGTAGCAGGGCGCCCGGCGCAGCCAGTACATCCCCTTGCAGCCGACTGCGACCAGGCCGCCGAGGCTTGGGGGCCTGCTGTCGGTCCCGATCTTCATGACTGGGACTGCCTGAGGAGTTCCGCCAGACCGGTCGCCAGCGGCAGAGCGATCTGCGAATCGGAATGGATGCAGAGCGTTTCCGCCCTGACCGGTCGGGAGAGGGTTGACAGGGAGCCGTCTTCGGCTTCCACGATGGTATCGATGCGGTTTTCAAGGATGATGTTGCGACTGTGGCCGAGGGCGTCTTCCACCTCGAGGATCGAGGCATAGTGCTTGCTGCGGCAGACCAGGACCAGTTGATCGCTCTCCGGAAGCCAGGTGTAGCGGCGCTCGGCGAACGCCTCGGCACACACCTCCAGGCCCAATTCGCGACAGGCCACGGCCAGGGCCGAATCGAAGGGGGTGACCACTTCCGTGATCCTGCTGTCACGCAGCCAGACCGCGACTTCCCTGGCCAGCAGGCCACTGACATTACAGTCGTTATACAGTGCCCCGTGCAGTTTGACCCGGCTTTTTTCGACACTCAGCGCGAGCTGCCGGTCGAGGGCCGCCAGCAGGTCCTTGACCGCGATCGGCATCGAGACCCGGCCGAAATTCTGCCGGTCGGGATAACCCAGGTGAGCGGCGATGCGCAGCCCTTTCTCGCGGGCGATCGCGGAGAAGACTGCAATGCTCTCCGCATCCCCGGCATGCCCTCCGCAAGCGATGTTGGCCATGCCGATGTGATTCATGAGCTCCAGGTCGACAGGGTGCTCGGCCCCCCGTTCACCAATGTCGCAGTTGATGATCATGACGCCTCGCTTTGATGGAAGATGATGGTATCGCCTGGGAGGATGGTCTGCAGTTGTTGCGGGTCCATGCGCCCGACGATGTTCCAGCCCCCCGGGGAATCTTCCGGATAGATCCCGGTCTGCGCACCACCGATCGCCACCGAACCGGCGGCAACCCGCTTGCGCGGGGATGCCAAGCGGGGCGTTTCGAGCCGCGGGTCGAGCCCGATCAGGTAAGGGAAGAAGGGCTTGAAGCCGACCATCGCAACCTGGTAGGTCGCTCCGCTATGCAGGCTGATCACGTCAGCAACGGAAAGACCATGGAGCTCGGCGACGCGGGAGAGGTCTTCACCGTCGTAGACCACCGGGATTTCTACCGTCTTGCCGGGATCGGCAGCCACCTGCCGGCGGGGCCGGGCCGCCGGGTCCAGCTTCTCTGCCAGGGTCCCGGCCACGGCCCAGGGGTCGGTGCCGGGCGTGAAATGGGCGGCCAGCGCACAATAGGACGGCACCAGGTCATGAATCCCCAACTCACCGAGCAAGGGACTCCCCTTGAGCTGGCGATAGGCGGCCAGCACCCTGCGGCTGTTTTCGACCGAGATCTCCTCGCCAAAAACCAGGCTCACACAGGCATCGCCGATCAATTGAATCTCCATACGGCTCCTGTCTCCGGGCGGCTACCGGCAGAAACCGCCGGCGTGCTAATGCACCTACTTGTTTCATGATAACGTGTCAAGCGCGCCGCGATCAATCTCACAGAAAGATTTTATCCAAATGCCGTCGGTGGCAAGGAATTAAAGTGGTCCGGCAGCGCGGCCGACAGAGGAACGGGCGGGGAGTCTCGGGCAAGGAGTGTGAGCAGCAAGACCACCGTATTGCAGGACAATGCGAGCTTTCCTGATGGACACGAGAAGAGAGGACTACATGATCAGGGCTCTATAGGGGGCAATCTCCGGTAGTGTAAATTGTCCATGTCCGATTCAGTCGCCACCTTTCATGACCTCGTCCATCTCCTCTTTAGAATGACCGGCGACCATACTTTTTTTCACCTTCTTACCGAAGAAAATCGGCAGGACGAAGCCGATGATCGCAATAGCCCAAATGCCGATGGCCAGCGGACTGCCAACGAGAATCGACCAGTCCCCGTCCGATATCTGCAGCGCGCGGCGCATATTGACCTCCATCTCGTTGCCAAGCAGAATCCCGAGGATGACCGGCACCAACGGCACTCCGAGCTTACGTAAACCCCAGCCACCAAAGCCGAAACCGACCATCATCATGACGTCGAAGGTCGAGCCGGTGAGACCGTAGATCCCGACGAAAGAGATCATCGCCACGACCGGCATCAGGATGCGCGTCGGAATCAACAGCACCCGGGTGAACAGGCCGACCATCGGCAGGTTCAGCGCCAGCAGCATGAAGTTGGCGATAAAGAGCGCAGCGATCAGGCCCCAGACGATATCGGGGTTGTTCCTGAACAGCAGCGGCCCCGGGGTGATGTTGAGCTGAAGCAGCACCGCGAGCAGGACCGCGGTGGTACCGGAACCTGGCACGCCGAGCGCCAGCATCGGCACCAGCGCCCCACCGGCAGCCGCGTTGTTCCCGACTTCCGGCGCGATGACGCCGCGGGGATCGCCCTTGCCGAAGGTTTTGCCTTCGCGGTCAACAGTGTTCTTCTCTACCGAGTAGGAGAGGAACGATCCCAATGAAGCCCCTGCCCCAGGCAGGACGCCGGCGAGGAAACCGATGATAGTCGAGCGGAACATCGTACCGCCGGAACGCTTCAGGATGCCGAAATCCGGCATCAACTTACCGATCTTTGCAGTGGACTTGGCCGCGGCTCCGCCCTGATGATGCTCGATGAAGATCAGGACTTCACTGATGGCGAACAGACCAACAATAGCGATCAGAAAATCGATCCCGTCATACAGATGGATATGGCCGAAGGTGAAGCGTTCCGACCCGGTCTGCGAATCGCTGCCGATCATCGCAATACCGAGACCCAGCGCGGCAGCAAAGGCCGATTTCCCCTGGTTACTGGCAGTCACGCCGCCCAGGGTCGCAAAAGCCATGGTGAACAGCGCGAAATACTCCGCCGGCCCGAACAACAGCGCAATCTTGACCAGCTGCGGGGCCACCAGGACCAGCCCCCAGGTGGCGAAAAAGGAGCCGACAAACGAGGCGATACCGGACAGCGCCAGCGCCTCTCCCGCCTTGCCCTGCAGGGCCATCGGATGCCCGTCGAGACAGGTCATCATCGCCGGTTCGTCGCCGGGGATGTTCAGCAGGATCGAACTGATCCGGCCGCCATACATGGCACCATAGTAGACGCTGGTCAGCAGGATCAAAGACGGCGTCGGTCCAAGCCCCAGCGTGAAAGCAATGGGGATAAGAATCGCCACGCCGTTGGCCGGACCAAGGCCTGGCAACGCGCCCATAAGCGTGCCGAGAAAGCAGCCCAGAAGCGCCAGCATAAGATTCTGAAAGGTCAGTGCGATGGCGAATCCGTCAGCCAGATTTGAGAAAATTTCCATCAACTTGCCCCTTTAGAATCCGAGTGGCCCCTTGGCCAGTGACAGGCCGAGGATCAGGTGAAAGACCACGTAGATGCCCGCGGCCGTCGCGACACCGGTGATCAGTGAACCAACCGGCCTGGTTCCCAGACGCCACGACAGGTAAGCGGTGGCAAACACGGTCGCGATCACGAACCCGACTTTGGATAAAGCCCAGCCGTAAAGAAACATCACCGCCGTCGCGAAGACGATCTCAATGAAGTTCGTCAGGTTCGGCCAATCCGGCTCTGCATCGGGGCGCAGCAGGATGTACAACGAACAGATCGTGAGTACGGTTCCAACGATATAAGGAAAGGCCCTCGGCCCAACAACATCAATCATGAAACTGTCGGGGATGATGGACGTTGCCCAGAAGTAAAACGCAGCAAGCGCCAGCCCGAAAAAGCCGAATATCCGGTCGCTCATGAAATCCTCTTTCTACAAACTAATGAAGAAAAGAAGCGAGGCTGCCCCACATCCCGGGGCAGCCTCGCTGACGATATTACTTGAGGATACCGATTTCCCTGGAGAGATCAGCGATTTCCTTAATGTCACTTTTGGCAAACTTTTCCGCATCCGCACCGAAGTTATTGAAGGGCTCGATCGCTTTGGCTTCCAGATCTTTCTGGAAAGCCTCGGACTCGGTCATCTTTTTAATCGCATTTGCCCAGAACTCCTTCGCTTCAGCCGAAGCGCCTGCGGGCATGTAGAGACCGCGCCAGTTCGCGCCGATTGCGTCATAGCCCTGCTCCCTCGCCGTTGGAATGTCGGGGAA
This sequence comes from Geobacteraceae bacterium, assembly GCA_024640545.1. Taxonomy (GTDB): domain Bacteria; phylum Desulfobacterota; class Desulfuromonadia; order Desulfuromonadales; family BM103; genus JAHEDT01. Next base: position 5,896 of record JAHEEU010000026.1, on the reverse strand, counting down.
CCCCTTCAGCCGCTCGGGCGCCAGGATCGCGATAATCCGACAATCACCCGACTCGTAGAAGCCACGGAGCTCGGAGAAGTCGCCGGACATCACCTGAACCGCGCCGGAAAGCAGCCCTGTCATTGCCTCGCCGCCGCCTGAGTAGGCGACGTACTTGAGCTGGCGCACATCCTTCAGACCAGCTTTACGCGCAACGAGCATCGGCTTGATATGGTCAAAACCGCCGACTGAAGACCCCCCCGCAAAGGCGACCGAACGCGGGTCGGCCAGGACGGCGTCCATCAGTTCCTTGAGATTTTTGAATTGCGAATCCTTCTTGACGGCGAGAACACCGTACTCGGCGCCAAAGGTCGCCAGCCAGTAAACGGAATCGGCTGTCGCGCCCTTGAAGATGCCCTGCGCCAGTCGCGCTGTGGTGCTGGTCGAGGCCGCAACGATCAGGTCGTTGTCGGTATTGCGCTCCTTGGTGACGTGGGCGAAGGCCACACCGCCGCCACCACCGGACATGTTGGTGACCTGCATCGCGCTCTTGGTCAGGCCCAGTTCGAATAAATTCTTGGCCGTTGCGCGACAAATGAAGTCCCAGCCGCCGCCTGGACCCGCGGGTGCTATACACTCTGGGTTTTCGGGCTCGAAGGCCAGCAGCGGGCTGGCCAAGCCGCACATGAGAATCGTTGACAGTAACAGCTTGCTAATTCTTTTCATTGTCTTTCCTCCATCTCTGTTTTATAGATTGGGGCCGACGATCGCTCCGAACTGGAAAGAGCCGCTCCCCATTGTGAGTTTACCGCACCCGCAGCACCAAAGCGCACCGGGGTTCTGTTCCGGCGCTGCGAAAAGGAGCCACAGAGGTCGCTGGAAGCACCTTTTGATTATACCCTATCGCTTAAATAAAACACTGTAAACATAAGGGAAATAAGTTCCATTTGGAACTTTAACACCATTTTGTTCATAATGTTCATATGCCTTTTGCGATATTCTGAATGGCATCTCCAACGGGTGAGACAGGCAGCATGACAGCAACAGCGAAAACCTTTCTCGGCATTCAAGCCACCCTGCAGGCACGGATGATCTTCCTGGTCTGCCTGCTGGTGCTCTCCCTGACCCTGGTGTCCGGCGCCATCTACACGGCGATCATTGGCGAGGTAGTCGAAGACCAGATCGGCAAGCGGGCGCTGCAGGTCTCGCGCACCGTGGCGCAGATCCCTTTGGTCAAGCGGAAGATTGTCGACCCGCGCCCGGATGGCGTCCTCCAGGAACTGGCCGAACGCATCCGCAAAGAGGTCGGCGCCGAATTCATCGTCATCGGCAACCGCAAGGGGATTCGCTTTTCCCACCCGGTTCCGGAACGCATCGGCCAAGCGATGGTTGGCGGCGACAACGCCCCGGCCCTGGAACGGGGAGAGTCATACGTCTCCCGCGCGGTCGGCACCCTTGGCCCGTCGGTCCGCGGCAAGGTGCCGATCTTCGATGATGCCGGGCAGGTCATCGGCGTGGTTTCCGTGGGCTACCTGCAGGAGGGGGTCAGGGACCTGGTCCACGCGCAACAGCTGAAAGTCGGGCTGCTGGTCGGTATTCTTATGGTCATCGGGATTTTCGGTGCCGTGCAGATCTCAGGGCGTTTCAAGCGCGCCATCTTCGACCTGGAGCCGGAGCAGATCGCGCGGCTGTTCAGTGAGCGGACCAGCATCATCGAATCGATCCGTGAAGGGATCGTCGCCATCGACCGCAATGCCAGGGTGACCGTCGCCAATCGACATGCCCTCGAAATCCTCGGCAGAAGTGCAGAGGAGGGCGTGGTCGGCTTGCCGATCCGCGAGGTCCTGCCCGGCGCCAAGCTCAGCCACATCCTCTCCGGCGGCGAGAAGCGCCAGGACCAGGAGCTGGAAGTGGCGGGCACCACCATGATCATCAATACCGTGCCGATGCTCGAGAAGGGCGAGATTACTGGCGCCGTCGCCAGCTTCCGGCGCAAGGACGAACTCGATATCCTCGCCAAGCAGCTCTCGCAGGTCAAGGAGTACTCGGAGATGTTGCGCGCTCAGACCCATGAATATTCCAACAAGCTGCACACCATTGCCGGGCTGATCCAGATCGACCACAACAAGGAGGCGCTGGAGCTGATCGGCCGGGAGACCGCCGGCTACCAGGGGCTGATCGCTTTTCTCGCCAAGGCGGTGCCCTTCCCGGTTTTGGCCGCCTTTATCCTCGGCAAGTACAACCACGCCCAGGAGCTGCGCATCGCTTTCGAGATCGACCCCGACAGCCAGCTGACCGATGTCCCGGCTGAAATGAGCCGGGAGAAGCTGGTCACCATCCTCGGCAACCTGGTCGACAACGCCTTCGACGCGGCCTTGCAGGGGAAAGGGAAGGCCCGGGTCAAACTGTCGATGACCGACCTCGGCAACGACCTGGTTTTCGAAGTCGAAGATTCCGGAAGGGGCATCCCCGCCGAGCACAGTGAGCAGATTTTCGAAAAAGGCTTTACCACCAAGCTGAACGACCGCGGCCAGGGCCTCTACCTGGTGAACAAGGCACTCCATGAGCTCGGCGGTCAGATCACCTTGAGCGAAAGCGAACTGGGCGGGGCCCTCTTCTCGGTGTTCATCCCGAAACGTAGGAGAGAGCAATGAGCTATAGCGTACTGATCGTCGAGGATGATCCGAAGATCGCCGAAATCCACCGGCACTTCACCGAAAAGGTCGACGGCTTCAGCGTCTGCGGCATTGCCGGCAGCCTGGACGACGCCGAGAAAATGAGCCAGCTGCTCGTCCCCGACCTGATCCTGCTCGACCTGTATTTCCCCGAGGGACTGGGTACTGAGATCCTCTGGCGAATCAGGGCTCGCCGCCAGGCCAGCGACGTCATCCTGATCACCGCGGCCAAGGAGCTCGAACCGTTGCAGGAAGCGATGCGCGGCGGGGTGTTCGATTACATTCTCAAGCCGGTGATGTTCCAGCGCTTCCGGGAGACGCTGGAGCGCTTCAGCGAATACCGCCAGCAGCTGCATGGCAGGAGTGCGCTCGAGCAGGGGGATGTCGACCGCCTGCTGCATCCTTACAAGGAGAGCAAACCGGGAGAGCCGGCCCTGCCGAAAGGGATCGACCCCTTGACCCTGAAGAAGGTCCGGGCCGTCTTCGCACAACCGCATGGTGAGGGCTTCAGTGCCGAGGAGGTCGGTGCAAGGGTCGGCGCCAGCCGCACCACCGCCCGCCGCTACCTGGAATACCTGACCGCCACGGGTCACTTGACCGCCGAATTGATTTACGGAGCCGTTGGCCGCCCGGAACGCAAGTATTTCGCAGAATAAACCGGCTGCCGGCCACAGTGCACAGTTCCTCTCTTGCGCTTTGATGTGAGAGTGCTTTAATAACTTATGGAGGCACGATGAGGTTCCTGCTCTACAACATCCGTTATGCAACCGGTCCGAGGATGCATAATTATGTCCGTTCAACCCATCGGAACCTGGAGCGAATCTCCGCTTTTCTCCGCGATATGGAGCCGGACCTGGTCGGGCTCATAGAGGTGGACCACGGCTCCTATCGCAGCGGAGGCAAGAACCAGGCCCAGCTGCTGGCTGAGTCACTGGGTCATTACCATTCCCATTCGATCAAGTACGGCCAGGAATCTTTATGGCGGCGGGTACCCGTGGTGAAAACCCAGGGTAACGCGTTTCTGACCAGGGACCGGATCCGCAACGAGACTTTTCATTTTTTCAAACACGGCATGAAGCGACTGGTCATCGAGCTCGAGCTGGAACACGTGGTGGTTTACCTGGTACACCTGTCCCTGGGAGGTCGCACGCGCCACCAGCAGTTGAGCGCACTTTACGACCTGGTGAAGAGGACCAGTCGGCCCTGCCTGGTGGCTGGGGATTTCAACATGCTCTGGGGGGAACGTGAGATCGACCTCTTCCTGGCGGCGACCGGGCTGCAGAACGCCAACGTTCAAGGGCTGCCGACCTACCCGAGCAAAAACCCGCATCGGCACCTTGATTTTGTCCTGCACAGCAAGGGGATCGTGGTGCGGGATTTCCAGGTGCCGCAGGTGGCCTTCTCAGACCACCTGCCGGTTATGGTCGACTTCGATGTCAAGGTTGAGGAAGACCAGCGTAAGGAGCCTCGGCCACCGCACTGTTCCTGCCTGGAAAGACTTAACCGTTTGTTCGCCAATGCGATATGATTGCCCTCTCCGCCGCGCTTGCCTATAATCATCGGGACGAAAATCCTGGAAAGAGAAGACAACCATGAGTGACAGCAAACCCCTGGTGCAGATCGAAACCTCCTGCGGCGAGATTATTCTGGAACTCGATCGCGATAAGGCTCCGGTCAGCGTCGAGAATTTTATTACTTACGCCAGAGCCGGCCACTACGACGGCACCATCTTCCACCGCGTGATCAAGGGGTTCATGATCCAGGGCGGCGGCCTGACACCGGACATGCAGGAGAAGCCGACCGGGGCACCGATCGTCAACGAAGCAACCAACAAGCTCAGGAACAAAACCGGAACCGTGGCCATGGCCCGCACCGCCGAAATTGACAGTGCCACCGCCCAGTTCTTCATCAACACCGAAGACAACAAGTTCCTCGACCATGGCGGCCTTAAGCCGGAGATGTACGGCTATGCGGTGTTCGGCCAGGTGGTCGATGGCATGGACGTGGTCTACGCCATCGAGCAGCAGGCAACTGCAAGCAGCGCCGGCTACGACGATGTTCCCCGGGAACCGGTGATCATCGAGACGGTGACCGTGCTCGACTAGCCCGGGTCAGCCCTCTGCGGCAGTGACGCCCTGAGCTTGAGACTATGACTTCACCTGTCCCAGTCAATCATGCCGACCCACAGATCTGTCGCCAGTGCCGCGGGCTCTGCTGTCAGGGGCACCCGGGCGTCTGGACCGAGCCGCAGCGGTTTCTACGCATTTTCGAGCTGCCTAAGCCAGCCTCCCCGCAAGCGCTGGGCCGAACCCTCCCCGGCGAACTGGCCTTGCGGGAAATCGACGGCGTGGCCATCCCGGCGCCACAGAAGCGGCCATCCGGCTGCACCTTTCTCGGTGTCGACGGCTGCCGGCTCCCTGAAGACCAGCGCCCCGAACAATGCCTGGCGCTGGTGCCCGCGCTCGACACGCTGCTCGATGGCGAGATCCGGTGCCAGTTGCTGCCGGAAGGCTCGACCCTGACGGCGCTGCAGAACTGGCAGAGCTTCTGGGCGCACTCCTGACCACCGGCGCACATTTCACTCTCCACACACGATCGGCAACCAAAGAGCTGGCTTGCCGGGCAATTGACATGGCGCATTCACCTGCTTGAATGATAGTAAGCTGATTTGCTCTCTCAGCTTGAGGAGGTATCATGCTCCGAATAATGGTTCTTGCCCCTCTGCTGGTCTTTGTGCTCACCGGTTACGCAACCGCCGCGCAACATCTTTCCGGTGACAAACTGCCTGCCGCTGACGGCAAGGCGGTGATCGCCTATTTGAACGAAGCGCGCTACCAGGGCTGGCAGCTCTGGCCCGGAAAGTCGACGTTCTATCCTGGACGATTTCCCCACGGCGCCCTCTTGACGACCTATGTCAGCCAAGGGGCCTACCGGGCGGTCCAGGACAAAGCGGGCAGAATCCCTGCCGGGGAGTTTGTCGTCAAGGAGAACTACACCCCGGAGAAGCAGCTCGCCGCGATCACCGTGATGTACAAGCAGGCCGGCTACAACGCCGAGGGCGGCAACTGGTTCTGGCTCAAGTACCAGCCGGACGGGACAATTCAGGCAGAAGGCAAGGTTGGCGGCTGTATCGGCTGCCATGCTGCGGTGAAGGGCAACGATTGGCTCTTTATCGGACCCGTGAAATAGTCGGCTGTAGAGGGACAAAATGGATTTTACTTTTGATTCTTAAAAATCAGGAT
>JAHEEU010000168.1 GCA_024640545.1 Geobacteraceae bacterium | reverse complement strand
CCCGGCCAGCCGATCGTCTTCACTCTCAAGGAGAAGCAGCTGCCCGTGCCCGTCCCGGCGAACTGGCAGGTCACCGAGCTGGACCGGAACAACGTTAAAGTCGAGATTCACGACGGCCTGGAGGTGTTCCTCCCGAGCACCCGCTCTTCCAGGGTGCAGAGCGCCGGGCAGCTGCCGACCGGCTTCGACCCGGGCGTCCTCTACCCGTCTCGCAACCATCCACGCGGTCTGCAGATGACCATCTACGGGGCTTCTGACGCCGTTCAGTCCCTCGGCATCGACTGGGAGACGATCCGCGCTGCGGTCGCCCCGGACCAGATCGGGGTGCTCTCCGGCAGTGCCATGGGGCAGCTCGACTACGACGGCTCCGGCGGCATGCTGCAGGCTCAGCTGATCGGCAAACGGGTCAGCGCCAAGCAGCTGCCCCTCGGCCTGGCGGAGATGCCGGCCGACTTCATCAATGCCTACATCCTCGGCAGCGTCGGTGCGACCGGCTGCAACGTCGGCGCCTGCGCCACCTTCATGTACAACCTGCAGGTGGCGGCCCAGGACATCCAGAGCGGCCGGCGCCGTGTCGTCGTGGTCGGCAACAGCGAGGCGCCGATCACCCCGGAAATCATCGAAGGCTACCGCACCATGGGCGCCCTGGCCGAAGACGACAAGCTGCTGGCCCTGGATCCGGGCCGGGATACCCCCGATTACCGGCGCGCCTCACGCCCCTTTTCCGACAACTGCGGCTTCACCCTCTCCGAGTCGGCCCAGTACTTCGTCCTGTTCGACGACCAGCTGGCCATGGAACTGGGCGCCAACATCTACGGCTCGGTCGCCGACGTGTTCATCAACGCCGACGGCTACAAGAAATCGATCCCCGGGCCAGGGGTCGGCAACTACATTACCGTTGCGAAAGCCGCGGCCGTGATCAGCGCCGTGATCGGCGAGCAGGCGCTGAAGAAGCGCAGCTATGTCCACGCCCACGGCACCAGCACACCGCAGAACCGGGTGACCGAATCGCACATCATCAACGAGATCGCCAAGCTGCACGGCATCGCGCAATGGCCGGTCGCCGCGGTCAAGTGCTACCTGGGCCACTCCCTGGCGGTATCCGCCGGCGATCAGCTGATGGCGGCCCTGGGGACCTGGAAGTACGGCCTGATCCCGGGGATCGTCACCTCCGATCACCTGGCCGAGGACGTCCACACCAGCCACCTGCGCTTCCTCCTCGCGCATGAAGAGGTGGGCGCCGACGGCATGGACGCGGTATTGATGAACGCCAAGGGCTTCGGCGGCAACAATGCCACCGGCTCGGTCCTGTCGCCGCGGGTCACCGAGGCGCTGCTGGAGAAAAGATACGGCAGCCGGGACCTGGGCGAATACCGCAAGCGCAACCAGGCCGTGGCCGAGGCCGCCGACCGCTACGACCGGGAGACGACCGCCGGCAGGACCGCCCCAATCTACCGCTTCGACCATAACGTGGTGGCCGGCGAGGACCTGGACATCAGCCGTGACGAGCTCAGGATTCCAGGCTATGTCCGGCCCATCGACCTGAAAGTGAAGAACCCCTACGACGAATAAGTCGAGGGGGCCTGGCCATGGGCTGCTTGCCGCAAGCAGAAACACTAAAGGGACACTTGCATTCAAGTGTCCCTTTGATCTGGCACCGTGACGGGCTTAAGGCCTGCGGGGCTGGTCACGCTAGTCCCGGGCATACACCTCGTGTTCCCGGCGGTCCGCGCCACCGAAGGGCTTTTTCTCATGGCGCATGTTGTCCCGTTCGAACACCGCCCAGCCATCAGAGCGTTTGAAATACAGGACCTGCTCGGTGGCGATCAGGTGCTGCAGCTCGTCCTTGCTGACCAACTCTGTCCTGCCGCCCTTGAGGATCACCGGTACCAGCATAGAGGTCATCTCCTTTCTGCAACACCACGCTTGTTTGCAGTCACCCTCCACTTCCGAAAATTATAGCGCTGAACAGCCGGCCCACGTCCTGGCGCTTTCCTTACCGTCCTCGCGGAGGCTTGGCTTTGCCAGGACATCAATATCTGCAAACAGTATATTTCACTTGGGCCGGGATGCAACGGAAGAACATCAATATCGGGAAAAATGGGGGGACCTGCTTCAGCTGTCACGGCCAACGGCGGCGGCGCGGGCGCGCAGCGTCACCCGCATGATTTCACCGGGCGGCCACAGGCGCATGCGTGGCCCCCAGGTCCCCGTGCCCCGGCAGACGATGACGGTCATGCCGCCAACCTGATAACGGCCAGCGAGCAGTGGGTAGCGCAGTCGCACGAGGTAGTTGAAGGGCCATATCTGACCGCCGTGGGTGTGGCCGCAGAGCATCAGCCCGACCCCTGCCCCGGCGGCCTCGTCAGCATATAAGGGGCTGTGCGAGAGCAGGATCGCCGCTCCCGGCGGCCGCCCGGAGAGGGCCTGGTGCAGCGCGGCGCTGCCGTGGCCGTTGCGCTGGCCGTTGGTCAGGTCGTCGACCCCGGCCAGCACCAGCCCCTCGGCCGCCTCGTGCCAGCTGTTTCTCAGGACCGTGAAGCCGTTGTCGGCAAAAGCCGCTGCCTGCGGCTCACCACTGCGGTGGAACTCGTGGTTGCCCAGCACCGCCCAGACCCCCAGGGGCGCCTGCAGGCGGGCCAACGTCGCCCTGAGCCCGGGCGTCGGTTCGCTGTGGCCTTCGTAGATGTCGCCGAGCAAAAAGATCAGGTCCGGTCGTTCGGCCTCGACCTGGTCGATGCGTGCCGCCAGCCACTGCTCGTCAAGCCGGGAGCCCAAGTGCAGGTCGGAAATGGCGACGACGACCTTGCCGTCGAGCTGGCGAGGCAGCCCTTCGAGAAACACCTCGTAGGAATCGACCTGCGGCGACCTCAAGCCCTGCGCCATGGCCAGCAGCGCGAGCACGATCCCGACGGCCAGTCCGAGGCTGCGCAGCCACCACAGCTGGCGCGGCCAGAGCCAACCGAAAGCGGAGACCAAGTCGACCGCCAGCAGGCCGACGGCGCACAAAAACAGCGTCGCCATCCAGTTCATGGAGAGATGTTCGAGTACTCCGGCCAGCGGTCCGGGGTTGTCGTGGCCATAGAGCCTGCCGACCAGGAACAGGGCCCACATTGCCAAACCGGCCAGGGCTATGCTGCGATTAGGGAGATGACGCGTCAGCGGCGCAATGCTGCCGACACGCCAGAAGACGTAGAGGTGCAGGATCGTAACAATGGTCGTCAGGACGGTACCGAACATGCCGGTCGGACCCTGTCAGCTTGCCGACGGTTCCCGAATGAACCGGCGGTCTCATGGACATCATCACGCTGCGGCCAGGACAAGATGCCTAATTCTGGGCTTTTGCGTCCTCCGCCTTGCAGTGTTCGACCACACCCTTGAGCCAGGCGATCTCGTCCGGGGCGAACTGCTTGTTGCAGGACGTGCCGATATTCATCGCCCAGTGCAGCCCGGCCGGGGTCATCTCCACCAGCATATGCCCCGGCAGCTGCACGCATGGCACCTCCTGCTCGGCCCAGTCGTTCAGGCGCTGGTGCTGATCGAAAAAAACCAGGTAATCGGTGCCGTCGGCTTCGATGATCAAGGGGACTTCGACCTTCTCTTGCTGGTTTTCTTCACCGGTGCGGAAGGTCTCGTTGACAGTGGGCACGAAGAAGACCGAGTTGAGGAACAGGTCGTAAAAACCCGACTGGGCTTTATGGTTGTCAGGGTCGGCGCGCAGGGTCTCGAGGGCTTGATCGAGTTCGGTCATGAATTCAGCCTTTGCGGTAGAGGTGATTGTCGAGGGCGAAACAGCTGGAATTTAAGGATACTTGGTTTGCTTGCTCGAAGTCCACCCCGGAAACAACTCGGGGACACTTGGAATCAAGTGTCCCCCTGACGGCTGTCTTGACGGAGCGGTTCCTGACTTAATTGGAGAATTCGCGCACCAGTCGTCCGAGAGTCTCCTTGGCATCGCCGAAGATCATCCGGGCGTTTTTCCGGTAGAACAGCGGGTTGTCGAGCCCGGCGAAGCCGGAGGCCATGGAGCGCTTCAGCACGAAGACGGTGCGGGCGTAGTCGGCGTTGATGATCGGCATGCCGTAGATGGGGCTGCCGGGCGTCTCGCGGGCGGCTGGGTTGACCACATCGTTGGCGCCGATGACGATGGCGACATCGAAAGCCTCCATGCGCGGGTTGATGTCGTCCATCTCCAGCAGCAAGTCGTAGGGGACATCGGCCTCGGCCAGCAGCACGTTCATGTGACCCGGCATCCGCCCCGCCACCGGGTGGATGGCGTAGATGACTTCGCAGCCGTTTTTCTCGAGGATCTGCTGCAGCTCCTTGACCACGTGCTGGGCCTGGGCGACGGCCATGCCGTAGCCGGGGATGACCACCACGCTCTGGGCGGCCTCGAGGACATAATAGGCATCCTCGGCCGAGAGCGCCGTAACCTCCCCTTCGATCTTTCCGCCGGCCTCGTCAACAGCGCCGAACCCCGAGAAAAGCACGTTGCCGAGCGTCCGGTTCATGGCCTTGCACATGATATTGGTCAGGATGATGCCGCTCGCCCCGACCAGCGACCCGGCCACGATCAGGATGTTGTTGTTGATGGCGAAGCCGGCCGCACAGGCCGCCAGCCCCGAGTAGCTGTTGAGCAGCGAGATGATCACCGGCATGTCGGCGCCGCCGATCGGGATGACCGTCATCACCCCGAGGATCGACGAGAGCGCGACCGCCAGATAAAGCCAGAGATGCTGCTCGGGATGCAGTACGAACATGGCGCCGCAGGCAAAGTTGGCCAACAGCAGGGCACCGTTCACAAGACGCTGGCCATGGAAAAGAATCGGCCGTCCGGGCAGCTTTTCGCTCAGCTTGCCCCAGGCCACCAGGCTGCCGGTGAAGGTGACCCCGCCGATCAGGATCGACAGGAAGATGGTCAGCAGGATGAAACTGCTCAGCCGGGGCTGCGCCAGGGCCACCCAGCCGACCATCAGGCTGGCGATACCGCCGAAGCCGTTGAACAGGGCGACCATCTCGGGCATGGCGGTCATGGCCACCAGGCGTGCAGCGAATGCACCGACCGCGGTGCCGATCAGCACCCCCAGGAGTATCCAGCGGTAGTCGATGATCGCCTGGTCGAGCAGGGTAACGACCACCGCCAGCAGCATCCCCAGAGCAGAAATTGCATTGCCCCGGCGCGCCGTTGCCGGGCTGCCGAGGTATTTGAGGCCGAAGATGAAGAGCACCGCGGCGACGGTGTAGGACAGGTTGATCAGCATGGTCGTCGACATTATTTCTCCGTGGTCTTCTTCTTGAACATCGCCAGCATCCGGTCGGTGACCAGGTAGCCGCCGACGACGTTGATGGTCGCAAAGGCCACGGCCATGGTGCCGAGCACCACCGTCAGCGTCGAGCCTTGGCCGCCGGCGCCGATCAGCGCGCCCACCAGGGTGATCCCGGAGATGGCGTTGGCTCCGGACATGAGCGGGGTGTGCAGGGTGGCCGGGACCTTCTGGATCAGCTCGAAGCCGAGGAAGATCGACAGGATCAGGATAAAAGAAAGGTAAACCAGGTCCATGGGGTCTCCTTTATGCGTATTGTTCGCGGATGACGGCATTGACCAGCTCCCCGGCGTGGGTGATCAGGCAGCCGGCGAGGATGTCGTCGTCAAGGTCAAGTGCGAAGCGTTTCTGCTCCTTGTTCCAGTATTCATCGACCAGGTTGAAGAGGTTGTTGGAGTACATGTTGCTGGCGTCGCGGCTGACCTGGCCGGACCAGTTGCCGCTGCCGATGATGATCACGCCATCGCAATCAACCACCTCGCCGGGTAGCGAGCCCTCGACGTTGCCGCCGGTTTCCGCGGCCATGTCGACGACCACGCTGCCGGGCTGCATGCTGCGGACCGTGTCGCGGGACACCAGTCGCGGCGGTTTGCGACCGAAGACCTGGGCCGTGGTGATGACGATATCCGACTTGGCGATCTCGTCGGCCTGCCCCTGCTGCTGCAGGGCGAGCTGCTCCGGGGTCAGCTGGCGGGCGTAGCCGTCGCCGGTCTGGCCGGTCTCGCCCAGATCGATACGGAGGAAGCTGGCGCCGAGGGACTCCACCTGTTCGGCGACCACCGCGCGGGTATCGAACGCGGTCACCCGGGCGCCGAGTCGTTTGGCCGTGGCGATCGCCTGGAGTCCGGCGACCCCGGCGCCGATCACGAACACCTTGGCCGGCTTGATCGTCCCTGAAGGCGTCATCATCATCGGCAGGATGCGATTCAACCTGCCGGCGGCCTGGATCACCATGACGTAGCCGGCCAGGCTCGCTTGGGAGCTCAGGGCGTCCATTTTCTGGGCGCGGGTGGTGCGGGGGATCATCTCCATGCTGATCGCGCTGACCTGGCGGTCACGGAG
>JAHEEU010000167.1 GCA_024640545.1 Geobacteraceae bacterium | reverse complement strand
TTGTCTATATTCTGACCCTGGGCTCGGCCAGCCTGGCGGTTCTCTGGCTGACGCCTCACTGGCAGGAGTTCTGGCGTAACATGGGGGCCGACTTTCCGCGCTATACCGCACAGGTGATCGTAGCCCTGAAAAATATCATCGCCGCCCTGCACGACCGTTTCCCCGTGGTTGCCGAGTACGACTTTCCTGCCAAGGTCCACAGCTGGGCAGAGCAGCTGATGTCGGCGGTCCTTGCCGAGACGCCACAATCGGCCATGAAAATCGGCGGACTTCTGATCATAGTGCCGCTCTTCACCTTTTTCTTCCTGAGAGACGGGCAATCGATCCTGCGCGCCTGCGTGGCTCTGGCCCCGAACCGGCACTTCGAAATGGTTCGCGACCTCTCTTACCTGGTCAGCCGCCAGCTCGCCCACTTTGTGCGTGGTCGCATCATCGAGGCGGTCATCGTCGGCCTGGTGGTGGCCGCCGGTCTCTCGATTACCGATATCCGCTACGCGCCCATGCTCGGTATCTTCGCCGGAGTCACCAATCTGATTCCCTATATCGGCCCGATCATCGGCATGATCCCGGGGATCTTGATCGCCTTTGTCGACCTTGGTGCCGGCGGCCAGTTCTGGTGGATTGTCATACTCTACATCCTGGTCGCCCAGGTTCTGGTCGACAACTTCATCCTGATCCCGATCCTCATCTCCCGGGTCGCCAACCTCCACCCGCTGCTGGTCTTTTTCGCCATCATCGTCGGCGGCAAATTCTACGGCGTCATCGGCATGATCATCGGTGTGCCGATCGTCAGCATCGTCAAGATTGCCCTGCTGGAGATCCGCACCTATCGTCGCACCTTCCGCCTGCCTGAATCCACCCTTGAGGGCGAGCGGCTGCATTAGCTTCCGGACTGGATATCTTATGGATTTTTTTGCCACGACAACCAAAGGGCTCGAAGACGTCCTGGCCGACGAGCTGGTGGCTTGCGGGGCAAGCAGCATCGAACCGGCCAATGGCGGCGTGCGCTTCAGCGGCTCGCTGCGCGACGGTTACCGGGCCTGCCTCTGGCTGCGCACGGCAAACCGGGTGCTGCAGCCGATCGCCAGTTTTGCCTGCCCTTCCCAGGAAGCCCTCTACGAGGGGGTCTACGCCCTTCACTGGGAGGAGCTCCTGAGCCCGCGTATGACCCTGGCGGTCGACGCCAACCTGCGCGATTCGACTATCACCCATTCACGATTTGCCGCACTGAAAACCAAGGATGCCATCGTTGACAGAATCAGGGACCGCTCCGGCCAGCGCCCGAACGTCGACCCGAAAGACCCGGACCTGCGCATCAACCTGCACCTGGCCCGCAACCAGTGCACCATCAGCCTCGACCTGGCCGGAACCGGCCTGCACCGCCGTGGCTACCGGCGTGATCCGACCATCGCCCCGCTCAAGGAAACCCTGGCGGCCGGCCTGGTGGCCCTGACCGGTTGGGACCGGGCCAGCCATTTCGTCGATCCCATGTGCGGCTCGGGAAGTCTGCCGCTTGAGGCGGCGCTGCTGGCCAGCAACACTGCCCCGGGGCTGCTCTCGCCCAGTTTCGGCTTTCAACGCTGGACCAGCTTCGACCCTCCGCTCTGGCAGGAACTCCTCGATGAGGCCGAGCAGGCAAAACGGGAACTCCCGGCCAATCTGATCTTTGGCAGCGACCGGGACAAGCGTGCGGTCGATCTGGCCAGGCGCAATGCCGAGAGTTCCGGGATCGGCGCTAAAATTCGCTGGTTCTACAGTGACTTTGCCAAGCTTGAGCCCCCCGCCGGCCAGGGCACACTGATCTGCAACCCGCCTTACGGCGAACGGATCGGCGCAGAGCAGGAACTGGAAGCCTTCTATCGCAAGATCGGCGACACCTTCAAACAACGCTGGACGGGGTGGACGGCCTGGGTCTTCACCGGCAACCTCGCTCTCGCCAAACGTATCGGCCTCAAGCCTGCACGGCGCATCGTGCTCTACAACGGGCCGATCGAGTGCCGGCTTCTGAAATTCGACCTGTACTGAAAAGCCTGGACACGGCACGAAGGACGAGAAGACCCTAACCACAAGAAGACCGTTCAACTCTGCTCAGAGAATTGTTTTCCGCAATTCAGCTTTTGCGTCCCCTCTCGCCCCGTTCCTGGCTCTCGTCCCGCACGCCTGCAGCGCGCAGTGCACTTGCTTTTTCCCGCGACTAACAGCATAATCGCCAGGTTTCTAAAAAAGAGTTAACCTGACCATGAGCCGCCACCGCTTTAAATTCGTCAACAACCTCAAGATCCGCTGGAAGATGACGGTCGTCGTTCTGCCGCTGGTCCTGATCCCGATCTTTGTGGTCGGCACAGTGGTCGGCTGGATTGCCTATCGCCAGGCGCACCTCGGCATCACCCAGACCAGTATGGACGACCTCGACCACCTGGCCGAGTTCACCATTGACCTTCTTGATTCCCACAATCAACAGTTCCAGGTCTACCGGGCTGACAAAAAAGCCGCCACCGAGCAGGAATTATCGAGCCTGACCAACTTCGCCTACGGCATGGTCGAGACCCAGAACAGGTTGTACCTCAGCGGCGAAATTGATCTCGCCAGCGCCAAGCAGGCGGCCCGCAGCGCCCTGAAGAGGGTCCAGGTCGGCGAGACCGGCTATATCTACGCGATGACCAGCAAGGGAGAGCTGACCGTGCACATCGCCCGTGAGGGGGAAAACGTCTACGACGAGACCGATGAGGATGGCAGGCACTTCATCCGCTCGATGTGCAAAGCCGCGACCATGACCCCGCCCGACAAGCTCCTGATGATCATCTACCCCTGGCGTAACGCCGAACTTGGCGATCGCGTTCCCCGGCAGAAGATGGTGGTCTATCGCTACTATGAGCCCTGGGACTGGATCATTGCCGCCGGCGGCTATCTCGATGAAACCTACGAGAACCCGGCCGCCGAACAACAGGCCTTTGCCAAGCTTAAAAACCGCATCAAGGCAAAGCGCGTCGGCCAGACCGGCTACATATACTGCATGGACCGCAAGGGGACCCTGACCATTCACCCCGAGGCCGAGGGGGAGAACATCTACGCCGCACAGGATTCGAACGGTACGCCGTTCATCGAGCAGATGTGCAAGCAGCGCGAGGGGTGGATCCGCTACCCATGGCAAAATCCCGGAGAATCTCAGCCACGGCCCAAGATCGTCCGCTACCTCTATTACCAGCCCTGGGACTGGATCGTCGCGGTCGGCTCCTACGAAGATGAATTCTATCGCGAAACCAACCTGATCAAGGGCCGAATCCTTGGCAGCCTCGGAGTCATTTCCGTCATGGTCGGCTCGCTCTCCGTCCTGATGGTGTTTTTTGCCGCCAAGGTCCTTTCCGATCCGATCCGGCACATGACATCGGTCATCCGCGACATCAAACGCGGCCAGTTCCACCGGCAAATGGAAATCACCAGCCGCGACGAGCTGGGCGAGCTTGCCGTGACCTTCAATCGGATGACCAGCAACCTGCAACGCAACCGCGAGCTTGAAGCGAGCCTCGCCCAGCAGGGTAAAATGGCTTCACTGGGCATCCTTTCATCGGGGGTCGCCCACGAGATCAACAACCCCCTGGGCGTCATCCTCGGCTACGCCGGCTACCTTGAGAACAAGCTGCCTCCGGAGGATCCGAATTATCACTTCATCCATGAGATCAAACGCGAAAGCAAACGCTGCAAGAAGATCGTCCAGGATCTGCTCAACTATGCACGGACGCCCAAGCCGGAATTCGCCGAGACCGACCTCAACCAGCTGCTCGAACAGATCGTCAGCTTTGCAGCCAACCATACCGACATGCACGGAGTGAAGATCGTCAGAGATTTCAGCGATGACCTGCCGGTTCTGGCTCTCGACGGTGATCAGATCCGCCAGGTGGCAATCAACCTGATCCTCAATGCCGGCGCCGCCATGGCCGATGGCGGCCAGCTCACGGTCAGAACCTGTCGCGAGGAGGTCGACGCCGTGATGACCTTTACCGACACCGGCAGCGGCATCGACGAGGCGGACCTCGAACGCATCTTCGAACCTTTTTATACCACCAAGGACCGCGGCACCGGGCTCGGCCTGGCAATAACCAGACAGATCATCGAACAGCACCACGGCAGCATCCAGATGACCAGTCGGCTCAACCTGGGGACAACCGTGACCGTTCGGCTGCCGCTCGTCCGGGAGGAATTCTGATGGCTTCACGACGCATCATGTTGATCGATAACGAAATCGGGCTCTGCCGCATGATGGAGGCGGTGCTCAAGGATCAGGGCTACCAGGTCAAGAGCTACACCCGGCCGGTGCAGGCAGTTGCCGAGTTCAGCGCCGGTGATTATGATCTGATCATCAGCGATATCAAGATGCCGGAGATGGACGGGCTCGAAGTGCTGCAGCATGTCCGTAACCGCGACCCCGAGGTGCCGGTGATCATGATCACCGCTTTCGCCACGGTCGAGATGTCGATCCAGGCCCTGCGGCATGGGGCCTACGACATGCTCACCAAACCGTTCGAGCCGGACGAGTTGAGCTACCGGGTCAAAAACGCCTTGCAGCATCATGAACTGGTCGAGGAAAATCGCGAGCTGCGCGAAGAACTGTCCGGGCAGTTCAAATTCGAAAATATCATCGGAGCCTCACCCGCCATCCGTGCCCTGCTCGAGAGAGTGGCCAAGGTCGCGATACGCGACACGTCGGTGCTGATCACCGGTGAATCGGGGACCGGCAAAGAGCTGGTCGCCCAGGCCGTGCATCACAACTCCAGGCGCCGCGACCATCGCTTTGTCGCCGTCAACTGCGGCGCCCTGCCGGAGAACATCCTGGAAAGCGAACTCTTCGGCTACCGCAAGGGGGCGTTTACCGGGGCAACGGAAAACCGCAAGGGTCTGCTCGAGGCAGCCAACGGCGGCACGCTCTTCCTCGATGAGATCGGCAACCTGCCGCTCAACATGCAGAAAACCCTGCTGCGCTTCCTCCAGGAGCAGGAGTTTCGCCGCCTCGGCGACACCACTCCGACCAAGGTGGATGTACGGATCATCTCAGCGACCAATTCCGACCTGACTGCCGAGGTCGCCGACGGCACCTTCCGCGAGGACCTGTTCTATCGCCTCAACGTCATCAATCTCCACCTGCCGCCGCTCCGCGAACGGCAGGAAGACATCCCCCTGCTGGCGGCATATTACATCCGCAAGCAAAACGCCAAGTTCGGCACCGAGTTCAAGGGGTTTACACCGGAGGCCATGGAAGTCCTGCGCAGTTACGAGTGGCCCGGCAACATCCGCCAGCTCGGCAACGTCATCGAAGCGGCCATGACCATCTCCGGCGGCCATTACATCGGCATGCCGGAGCTGGAGCAGTTGATCGAAACCGGGCCGACCGGACATGCCGCCGACCAGGCGGATTACTCCTCGGCGCTCAGCAGCTTCGAAACCGATTATCTCACCCGCCTGCTGCGCAAGCATGGCGGCAATATCGAGGACGCCGCGGCGGAAGCCGGCATGAACATGGCAACCATCTACCGTAAGCTCAAGAAGCACGGCATCAGGAAGAAGGACATCGACTGAAGGTCAGAATCAGGCTGTAAGCTGTAAGCTGGAGGGAAATTCACCACGGCCGAACGTTTGAGCAAGAATCGTCGCTTGCAGTCTGGCCTCCGCAAATCCTGACCATCGCCTTTGCACAAATGCAAAAGCAGATTTGGCAATTTTGCAAATCTGCGAATAACCGTCGTTTCAAAACTTCGCAAAGAACAGTTCAATCTCTTGTAATCACTTGACTAAATCGATTTAAAACCCCTCGCAGATTTTGGTACAAGGCTTGCTCCTTATAGTTGGCGTGACTCCAATCGGGCCCGGTCCGATCCTCTGTTGCCTGGAGTCCGGGCCCACTTTTCAAACCAGTCCGCAAGCGGGACTTCAATCAATCCAGGAGGCGCATATGCAGGACGCAAGGGTTTGTCCCTACTATGATCACGACGAAGATGTCTGCGACGTCGGATGCGGCTACATTTCCTCCCATGACGCCAGCATGATCATCAAGTTCTGTTCGTGCCAGTATCAGGATTGCGCCAAATACCGTGAACTCGCCGACCGTCTCGGGCATCAGCATCCGGAGTTGCCGAAGGCCAGCCACCCTGCTCCGACCGCTTCGAGTCGAAAGCCTGACAGCCTGCCGGTACTCGGCCTCTTCTGCTACGGGGTCACCGCGGCGACCTATGCGGTCGACAAATTGCCGGAGTTTTCATTTAACCTGCACCTGCTGGCAGTCATTCTCATGCTGGGCGCCATCGGTCAGATTTCGGCAGGACTGAACGCTCTCAAAAACAACGTCCTTCGGGCCATCGCATTTACCGGAGGCGGTCTCTTCTGGCTTTCCGTCCTCGCCATCGATATTCTGCCAAGAGCCGGATACGGCACGCTTCCCGGCCCCGTTCCCATGA
>JAHEEU010000025.1 GCA_024640545.1 Geobacteraceae bacterium | reverse complement strand
CGACGTCAGCATAGCGCGTGTTGCGCTGCATGACCTCCGGTCGTCCGCTGGTGTGCATGACAAACAGCCCGGCGCCGGAATCTGCGATGACCCCGGCCATCTTCTCGTCAAAGGTCAAGCCGCTTATGTCATTGACGAAATCCGCACCGGCAGCAACAGCTTCCCGGGCAACAACGCTTTTCGTGGTATCAATCGACAGGGGCAGGTCGAGCTCTCGCCTGAGAGCTTCGATCACCGGCACGACCCGGTCCAGCTCTTCCTGCGCAGAGATTCGATCGGCTCCTGGCCGGGTGCTCTCACCGCCGACATCAATCAGGGCGGCCCCATCGGTGGCCATCCGCAGACCCTGCCTAAGGGCCAGCGCCATGCCATAAAAACGGCCGCCGTCTGAGAAAGAGTCCGGGGTCACGTTGAGGATGCCCACGACATGCGGCCGGTCGAGAACCAGCAGACAGTTGCAGCCAGCGAGGGTCAGGGCTCCCGGTTCATGGCAGCTGATCAGACCGGGCATCAGGCCTCTTCGACACAGGGGCCTTCACCGGGGGCGACAGCCTTCTCAGCCAGCTTCGACTCCTCGTCTGGAGTTGCTTCGGCCTCTTCAGGGCTGAAAATCATCGCCCTGATCTCGCTGCCGTCCATGTTCTCACGTTCGAGCAATGCTTCGGAGACTGCAATCAGATCATCCTTGTGACTGGAGAGAATGTCGCGGGTACGAGCATAGCTTTCTTCGACAATCCGCCGGATTTCTTCATCTATGACGATCGCGGTCGACTCACTGTAGTTCTTGATATGACCGTAATCGCGACCGAGGAAAACTTCGCCTTCCTTTTCGCCGAACGCCAGTGGCCCGAGGCGATCACTCATCCCCCACTCGCACACCATCTTGCGGGCGATGGCAGTCGCCCTCTCCAGGTCGTTCGAAGCTCCGCTGGTGACACTGTCGAAGATCAGTTCCTCGGCCACCCGGCCACCCAGGAGGGTGCATATCTTGACATTCAGGCCCGCCTTGGTTTCGTTGTACTTCTCCTCTGTGGGCAGGTACATGGTCACGCCCATGGCCCGGCCGCGCGGGATAATCGAAACCTTGTGGACCGGGTCTGCACCGGGGATGAACATCGCCACCAGGGCATGGCCTGCCTCGTGATAAGCGGTGACCTTCTTTTCTTCCTCGGTGATCACCATGGAGCGCCGTTCGGCACCCATCATGACCTTGTCCTTGGCGCTGTCGAGGTCCTGCCGGTTGACTTCGCTCTTGTCGGAACGGGCCGCCAGCAGGGCCGCTTCATTGACCAGGTTTTCCAGGTCGGCGCCTGAGAACCCCGGCGTACCCTTGGCAACCACCTCGAGATCGACATCCTTACCCAGGGGGACCTTGCGGGCATGCACCTGGAGAATCTTGAGCCGGCCGCGCACGTCGGGGCGCGGCACGACCACCTGGCGGTCGAAGCGGCCGGGACGCAGCAGCGCCGGATCGAGAACGTCCGGGCGGTTGGTGGCAGCGATCAGGATGACGCCTTCGTTCGATTCGAAGCCGTCCATCTCGACCAGCAGCTGGTTGAGGGTCTGCTCACGCTCGTCGTGACCGCCGCCCATGCCGGCCCCGCGATGCCGGCCGACAGCATCGATCTCGTCGATAAAGATGATGCACGGGGCATTCTTCTTCCCCTGCACAAAGAGATCGCGCACGCGGCTGGCACCGACACCGACGAACATTTCAACGAAGTCTGAACCGGATATGGAGAAAAACGGCACTCCGGCCTCACCGGCAATGGCCCGGGCGAGGAGGGTTTTCCCGGTGCCCGGCGAGCCGACCAGGAGCACCCCTTTCGGGATGCGGCCGCCGAGTCGCGAGAACTTTTTCGGGTCCTTCAGGAAGGAGACGACTTCTTCAAGCTCATCCTTGGCCTCGTCGATCCCGGCCACGTCGTTGAAGGTGATCTTGGTCTGGGATTCGCTGAGCAGCTTGGCCCGGCTCTTGCCGAAGCTCATCGCCTTGCCGCCGCCGGACTGCATCTGCCGCATGAAGAAGATCCAGACGGCAATCAGCAGCAGGATCGGCCCCCATGAGACCATTATCGACATCCAGAAGCTGTTGCTTTCGTCGGGTTTGGCGTCGATCGCGACCCCTTTCTCACGCAACAGGCGAATCAGGTCAGGATCATCAGGGGCATAGGTCTTGAAGCTCGAACCGTCGGCATACTTCCCTTCGATGTTCCTGCCCTGGATGGTCACATCGAGGATCGTCCCCTCATCAAGAGCGGTCAAGAATGTCGTGTACGGCACCGGTTTGAGTTCGCGCCCCTGCTGGGTCATCATATTGAACAGCATGATCATCACCAATGAGATGACCAACCAGAGCGCAAGATTTTTATAAAACTGATTCACATTACCCCCTAATACTGAAAACACCAGGAAAATACGGTGTTTGGCGTTAAAAATGCACTGAAAACTTTACCATATCGGCATCGCTATCACAAGCCGATTATGACTCTCCGTTAAGCATCGACAACGATTCGCAACACAAGCTCTCCAGCCTCGGGGCGGTACCCTGCCGAGCGCCGCAAACCCACGACCCAGAGAATTTCATCGTCCCTGAGGAGCAGCGGTGCGGCTTGACGGGCCTCTTTGTCCAGCTTGAGATCGACGAAGAGATCCTGGAGCTTCTTCGATCCGCTCATGCCCGACGGCCGGAATCGATCGCCCGGTCGCCAGTTGCGCAGCTGCATCGGGAAAGGCACCGACGCCGAGGCAAACTCCACTGCACCAGGGCTCTCGCCCAGGGCCAGCCTCTC
Organism: Geobacteraceae bacterium; assembly: GCA_024640545.1. GTDB lineage: Bacteria > Desulfobacterota > Desulfuromonadia > Desulfuromonadales > BM103 > JAHEDT01. The sequence goes on along the minus strand of JAHEEU010000025.1, from coordinate 21,085 downwards.
CAGCGAAAGTTTCAGGGTCCGGCCATCCGGCAGGCGGTAAATGCCCGGCCCATGCAGCACCAGCTCAAAAGGCTCGGCACCTTCGAGCCTCTCTTTGCGGAACAGGAGCGTGTTGTACCGACGGGCGACCCACGCCCCGGGCAGGTCAAGCTCGCCCTGGGGCGGGCCTTCGCCGGCCAGCTTGAGGACCTCCGCGATGTGACTTGCCGTCAAACCCCGCAGGTCGCCCCGAACCTGCTGCAGGGCCGCCCTGACCAGGCGCCCGGCCAGCGACGGGGCCGACGCGAGCAGTTCCGGTCCGTCGAGGGTGAAGGCATCACCTTGCCACCGGCCGCAACGGGCCAGCTCCTGAGCAACCAGGCCGGCCCAGAACTCGTTGTCCTGATGAAGCTGCTCACAAAGGCCGGCCAGTTGGCCAATGATGTTCGGGTTGAACGTTTCCAGCAGCGGCAGGAGATCATGGCGGATGCGATTGCGGGTGAAAACCGTGTCCCGGTTGCTCGCATCATCCCGCCAGGAGACCTGGCTCTCCTGAAGATAAGCAAGGAGTTCAGCACGGTGAAACGGCAGCAGGGGGCGAACCATGGGCGGGCTGAGCATGCGCATACCCGCGAGCCCGGTCACACCGCTGCCACGCAATAAACGCATCAGGAAGGTTTCGGCCTGGTCGTCGGCATGGTGGCCGAGGGCGACCAGCGAGCAGGAGCGGGCCAGTGCAGTCGACAGCAGGAAATCCCGGCGCACCTCCCTGGCGACCTCTTCGAGGTTGGCCCTGCGCTGCCTGGCGATTGCGGCCACATCCCGACGTTCCAGAGTCAAAGGGATGTCCATACCGGCACAGAACTGCACAACGAAACGGGCATCACCAGCGCTGGCCTCGCGCAAGGCATGGTCGAGATGGGCGGCCTCCAGGTGCAGTTCCATGCGTCCGGCAACCTGGTTCAGCAGGAGCAGGAGGGCGATGGAATCGGCCCCTCCGGAGACTGCGACGAGAACCCGGCTGCCGGGCGGAATGGCCCCGGATTGTGCCAACGACTTATAAAACCGTTCCGGCATGAGCATGGGCATGGTCCAAAAGCGCAGAACCCCCTTCCGGGGCTGGAAGGGGGTTCTGTCAGTGTGGTGGCGGTGCAGAGATTCGAACTCCGGACACTGCGGATATGAGCCGCATGCTCTAACCAACTGAGCTACACCGCCGAAAACCAGCCGGCCGCCGAGTACGGCGGCCGTTTATATATTTGGTAGCGGGGGCAGGATTTGAACCTGCGACCTTCGGGTTATGAGCCCGACGAGCTACCTGACTGCTCCACCCCGCATCAGGGATTTTGGAATTTACCCGTACCCCTTCAGTATGTCAAGTAAAATTTACCAGCTCAACGCTGCCTGACCAGGGTGGACAGGCGCTCCTTCTCGCGCAACAGGCTGGCGACCTGGTCAGCACTCTCACGATTCGCATAGGGCCCTGCCAAAACCCGGTGCCAGGTCCCTTTTGCACCAAGGTCCACTTTCTCCACGGAAGTCTTCAGCTTGTAGCTGTTGAGCCGCAGGGCCAGCTTGGCAGCATCCGCGCCGGTGCGGAAAGAGGCTATCTGCACGATAAATCCACCGTCGGCAGCAGTCGCCGGAACGGCGGCCGGCTTGGCTGGCGGTGCGACAGGCGCAGCAGCTGGCTTGGCCAGTTCTTTCGGCGCTGCTTCTGGGGCCGGTTTCTGCTCCTCGGGAGGCAGGTTGATCCCGCTGCCTAGAGGAGCCTGGTTGCCCTTGGGAAGATTGTCGTAGAAAGTCAGTTTGTCCTGTTTCTCCTCGGCGCCCTCAGCCACCGGCGGAGGGGGTGGGGGCACGACCTGGGTCACCACGGGCAGCTTCGGTTTTCCAGTATCGGCTGCCAGGTCATTTCCCACCCTGCTCTGCTGACCGAACATGACGCCAAGAGAAAAGCTGACACCGGCGACGGCGAGTATCAGGATGATAATCAGGACGATTTGCTTGCGCTCAATACGTCGCTGTGTGCGACTCACGACCGGTTGCGCCATCAGACTCTTTCCCCCGCAGTGCTGTTTACATGCGCTCGGGGGCATCAACCCCGAGCAGGTTCAACGCGTTGGCCAGGACGATGCGGATACCGTTGACCAGGTAAAGCCGCGCCTGGGTAGTTTTTGCATCCTCCACCAGGACACGCTGCCGATTGTAGTAGCTATGGAACTGCGCGGCCAGATCCTGCAGGTAATAGACGATCCGGTGCGGCTCACAGTTCTGGGCAGCAACGGCAACCGCATCCGGGTAGCGCGCCAGAAGCTTCGCCAGGGCAAGTTCCTCGGCCAGGACCAGTCCGGAAAGATCGGTTCGCTGGCTCTCCGGCAGAGGGACACTTTGTTCTGCTGCATTGCGATTGATGCTGCAGACGCGGGCATGGGCATACTGCACGTAATAAACCGGGTTGTCGCTGCTCTGGCGTTTGGCCAGTTCCAGGTCGAAGTCAAGTTGACTGTCGGAACGGCGCATCAGGAAATAGAAGCGGCAGGCATCACGACCGACTTCGTCAACCACCTCGCGCAGGGTAATGAAGTTGCCGGATCGTTTCCCCATGGTGTAGGGCTGGCCATCGCGCAGCAGGTTGACCATCTGGATCAGCAAGACCTCCAGGTCCTCGGGGGGGTGGCCAAGACCCGCCACCACGGCTTTCATGCGTGGCACGTAGCCGTGATGATCAGCGCCCCAGACATCGATCACCTTGTCGAAGCCGCGATCGAATTTCTCCATGTGATAGGCAACGTCCGAGGCAAAGTAAGTCGGGCTGCCATCCGATTTGATCAGGACCCGGTCCTTGTCGTCGCCATAGTCGGTGGTACGCAGCCAGAGCGCCCCATCCTGCTCGTAGGACAGCCCTTTTTTCGCCAGCTTGGCAAGTTCGATCTCGACCATCTGCCGGTCGTACAGGCTCTGTTCACTGAACCAGTTGTCGAACTTGATGCCGAAGGCTTCGAGGTCGTCGGCAATCCAGGTCAGTACCTTGCTGACGCCGAAGGCGGCACAACGCTTGACGGCTTCCGGCTCTGCGTAGCCGGCAGCCGCCGGTTCCTCTTCATGCAATTGTGCCGCCAGTTCGCGAATGTACCCGCCCTGGTAGCCATCTTCGGGGAACTGCACCGTCTCGCCGTTCAACTCGCGCAGGCGCATCCAGATGGAGCGCCCGAGAGTCGCCACCTGGTTTCCGGCATCGTTGACATAGTATTCGCGCTGCACGTCGAAGCCCGCCGCCTGCAGGATCGCCGCAACGGCGTCGCCGACAGCAGCACCCCGGCCATGACCAATATGCAGCGGACCGGTGGGATTGGCACTGACAAATTCGACCTGGACCTTGCGACCACGGCCGAATTCAGCGAGACCGTACTGGTCCTGCTTGTCGGTGATCTCGTCAAGCACTTCGTACCAGCAGGCCGGGGTCAAAGTGAAATTGATAAACCCCGGCCCGGCGACCTCTACGTTGCTCAGGAAATCACAGCTGCCCAAGGCGGCAACCAGCGCTTCGGCAATCTGGCGGGGCGCTTTTCTCTCGGCACGGGCCATGGCCATCGCCAGGTTGGAAGCAAAGTCACCATGCTCGGGATTACCCGGCACCTCGATCTGTATCTCCGGGACAACCCCCGAGTGCAGGGTGTTATTATCAAAACAGGCCTGCAGAGCGCTGCCGATCTGCTGCCTCAGACGATCCTTCATGATGAAGTCAACCTTCCTCCGCCTTCGATGGGTCCGGCCCCTGCACGGATCGGCGCAGGGTCACATCTTCAGTGTAATCTGGGCAGTGCAGCGTCGCACCCCCCTCCATGGAAAACCTTTTGGCGCAGTTCGCTCGCCATGCGCAGTTCAGGCAGAGTTTTCGTCTGTCTTCAGTCATATCCGCGGCCCACCAGGTCAAAAAGAAGTTTATGTTAGCGCCGCCCCTTGAGAGTGTCAAGCTCTCGCAAGGATGGTCAGTCAAACGGTTTTCAGAGCAGGGAACACCCCTGGGCAGGCGCAGGAAAAGCCCACCCCGCCGATGCGGAATGGGCCTGCATGGGGATCTGGTCGATACAGGACTACTTTCTGCCGGAGAACTGGAAAACCAGTTCGTCGTCACGCACCATGCCTAGTTCAGTTCGTGCCAACCGCTCTATGTAACGGCGGTCACTTCGCAGGGCCGCAATCTCAACGCGCAGCTTTTCGTTCTGGGCTTCGGACACGGCAATTTTATCAGCCAGGATGGTCTTCTGGCCGGAAAGTTTCAACATATGCAGAATCCCCCGGTCGCCGAACAGGGCAAAGCCCAATAGCAACGCAACCAGCGCCAGCGGCCAGAGATTGAATCGCGCCCCATCCGGGCGTGAAGCTTGTGCCGGGCTTCCCGCCATAAACACCTTCTGCACAGATAATCTGCCGATCGGGAAAATACTTTACAACTTTGGGATTGTTTCATCAAATCACATTGAAAATCAAGGATTTTCGCAAACATATTCAGACAAGTGATGAACTTTACCGTATAACTCCCCCGGATCGGTTGGTGGTCATTGGAAAAGGCCTGCCGGTTGGCAGGCCTTTTCAGGGCATCTAATCAACGGTCAGTTGATTTTTGAATTTAGCAAGTTTAGCCTGGCCGACACCCTTAACATCGGCCAGTTGCTCGACAGTACGGAAGGGCCCGTGCTCGGTGCGATATTGCACGATGCGTTCGGAAAGAGCCGGCCCCACTCCTGGCAAAGCCTGCAACTGCTCGGCGGTTGCCTGGTTGAGATGAACGGTTTCGACGGTTTGGTTCGCGGCAGGAGTTTCCGCCGCATGAGCAGGCGCCGGCACCAGGCCGACCAGAGAAGTGACAACCAACAGGACCATCAACAACAGAGTGTGTTTCATAACATTTCCCTCCATAACAAAAAATGATCAAAGAACCCGATGTGGGGCATTACATCCTGCAATCCCTCCTGAAACAACACCTCCCTCCCGGATCAGTATCGCCGCCCAACCAAGCTCACCACGAGCCCCATCGGTATGGTTGGCAAGTTGTTTTGAAATTATCAGATTTCGCGGCTTTGTCAATCCTTCCGGTGCCGATCGCGCCCCCTAGAAGCCGCTGCCAAAACTCGGGTTGTAACCCAGTCCGGCCAGCACGAAGGTAAAGAGAACTTCATGCTCGTCAGTGCCGTCGTCCTGATAGCGGTTACGGTATGTCAAGAGCAGGCTCCAGCATTTTGACCGGTACTCTAGACCGACCACCTTCTCGAGTTCACGTCCCTGGCGAAAATCGTAGCGTTCTTCGAGCCTGGCATACACAGGCTTGAACAGGGACGTATCCAGCATGAGACTGATATAATCCGTAGCGGTACTGGCAAAATACTGGTTGAAGTAGGCGTAGTCGATGCGGAGGGCGTTTCCCATATCATCCCTGACCGACGAACCGGCAGTCAGGCTGTTGAAGCGTGGGCTGCCATAGACAGGAACCCGACCGTCCGCATACAGGGAAATTTTCGCAGTTGGCTGCACCCCCAATTGAACGCGCACATCGGAGAACGGCTGGTTGTCTCCGGACCGGTTGTTCCGCGCTTCGTCGATATCGTATTTCTGGGATAGTCGTAAATTTAAAACTTCATGGTAAGCCCGCGACCCATCGGCAAGGGTCCTCCTGGCGATCAGGCGGTTGACGACCGCATAGGCGACATCATTCTGGCGCAGCTGGCGGTCATAGAGATCGAACAACGGCAGGTCGTCCTGGAATTCATCCGGCACATAAGTATAGGTCGCCTGCGGCTCGACACTGTGCTGGAAACGATCAACCCCCCACCGACCGAAGTCAAAGTCCTTCACCAGCCGGGTGGCAAGCCCCAAAGACAGCTCGGGGACAGCCTGCTGATTGTCTTCGGCATCGGTATTGTAGAGCCGCTCATGCAAAGCAACCTGCGGAACCACTTCAAGCCAGGAGCCCGGCGTGAGAACTGCAGACAGCGACGGTTTCAGGTAAAGCCGCTCGCCGTCCTCGCCCTGATCACGAGTAAAGCGCGTCGCGTAGCTTTCCAGGCCGAGATAGAGAGGGGTGTCGCCTAGGCGATAGCGGGCCAGACCGAGCCCTAACTCGGGGAGCCGTTGCAGGGTCGTATCGTTGCCGTTTTCCAAGTCCTTGAGGTAGCGCCCATAACCAACCAGGTTCAGTTTCTGCCAGTTGCGCTGGAGCATCAGCGTCGAGACGGTCTTGTCGCGGTTATATTCTGCGGCCGTCTTGCCGAACTCATCGAAAAAGAGCTGGTCGTCGGCATATTCAACATCGGCGTTCATGCGCCAGCCAGCCGGCAAGTTGCCGCGGTGCGTCCATTCCAGATAATAGAGGTTGGGCGTCCCGTTAACCCCCGTGACGTGGTAATACTGGGCCTGACCATTGTTCTGGTTGGCTAGGGCGTAGCGGTATTCCAGGCCCTTGCTTAGCCCGACATCAGAGTACTCTTCTAGGGAAACCGTCGCATCCATACTCCGATCAATGACCTGGTACCAGGCCAACGAGGCCATGAGCCCCTTGTTGTTCGAATAGCCGAAAGAGGGTGCCAGGAAACCGGATTCCCGCTCCGTTTTCACCGGGAACAGCAGGTATGGCGTATAGAGAACCGGCACATCCCTGACATGGAACCAGACATTCCGGGCCCGGGCATACCCTCCCAGGGTGACATCAACCTCACTGGCCGAAAATTTCCAGTCAGGGATCTCTCCGTCACAGGTCGTAAAGCTGCCCTTTTTGGCAAAGTACTCCGCCTGGCCACGCTTCTCGATCTGATCCCCGGCGAGATGAAAGTTGCCCTGACGAATGAAGACCTGGCCGTCGTGCACCTGACCCTGGCCGGTGGCCAGGTTGTACTGCAGGCTGTCACCGGAGACTTCGGTGCCGGCGTCATCAAGCCGGACAGCGCCATGTGCGGCAGCATCCTGGGTCACGGCCTGCCAGAGTACTTCTTCTGCCTGCAGCTGAACCCCGTCCTGGCGGAGGACGACATTGCCTCGCGCCTCGTAGCTGTCTTCCTCTGAATTGTAAGCCAAATAATCGGCCTCCAGAGCAATCGGGGCGTTGTTCCGTCCACCCGTTTGGGAAGGATCAACCGGGGTATCTGAGGCTGCGACAGGGGTTGATGCGGGGACGGGGTCCGGTTCGGGAGCGACGAAACGCCCGGCGCCGAGATTGGCCAGCAGTGTCCGGCCGACAGGACTTTCATGCATGGCCAGAAGGGCGGCAGTCAACCTTTGGCGCAGCACTACGTCCAGCCCCTGCCGGGCCACGAATTCGCCAGGCGCGCGCCCGGCAGGAGAATCGAGATTTCTGACCATGGGTGAGAATTGACCGGCCGGCACACCGGCCAGGAAAGGTTTGCTGAGCCAGGCGGCGTCGATTTCCGAGAAACGGATCAAATTGCTGTAGAGGAGGTCCTGGTCGGCAAAGCTGCGGACCGTGACCGGGACGGCGAGCCGGCTCTCCAGATAACGGCCGAGCTCTTCACCCTGCTCCTTTGCGACGATCAGACCGGAACCGTCAACGGCAAAGCCTATCGTGAGCGCGGTCTGGGCAAGGGCAGGCGCACCCATCGGACCCAGGAAAAGGAATCCGGCAATAGAGAGGATTGCCCTCAAAGATAAGCTGCGCATCACCCTGCCCGTCATCAACAATCAAAGAGAATCCAGCGCGCCTCGCGCTATGGGAAAAGCCCACCCTTGAACTTATGTCGCAGTTCCGCAACCAGGTAAAGCGAGCCACACACGACAATCGTGGCGTCATGCCCGGCATTGTCAAGCGCCGCGGCGAAACCGGCGTCAGCGGTTGCATATTCAGCGGCCGACAAGCCATTGTCCTCGGCCCAGCCAGCGATCCGGCCGGGCGGCACAAACGTTTCGGAGGGAACCGGTACAGCATATACTGCAGAGGCAAATTTTACCAGCGGCATGAGGACCTCCGCGGGCACACGGCCGCCACTCATGCCGACCACCAGGTGGATTCCGGCCACATGCTGTTCCGCAAGGTAGTCAGCCAGACAGTTTATACCCGCCTGATTATGCGAGACGTCGAACAGGACCTGGCGTGGGCTGCCCAGCCATTCCAGACGACCTGGCCAGGAAACCGCCCTGCTGGCGGCGCGTATGGCAGCATCCGGTATCACAACGCCCTGTTCACGCAGTTGCTCTGCCCCGGCAACCGCCTGGGCCAGGTTGTCAAGCTGATGTCTGCCGGGCAGATTGCAGCAGAGTCCGTCGATCTGCATGCGCGCAGACTTGAACGACAGGTCCTGGTGATCACCCTGCCAGCAATAATCGCGCTCGGCAAGCCGGGCCAAGGCACCCTTACCGGCCGCAGCCGCCAGGATGACTTGAGCGGCGGCGGGTTGCTGTCTCCCCACGACAACCGGAATGCCGCGTTTGATGATCCCGGCCTTTTCCGCAGCGATGTCAGCCAGGGTTTCACCCAGATGCTCCCGGTGGTCGAGGCTGACCGGTGTGATCAGGCATAACTGAGGTTCGACAATATTGGTCGCGTCAAGACGTCCCCCCAAGCCGGTTTCAATGACCGCGATATCGACCTGGTGAGCCTTGAAAGCCAGGAGTGCCATGGCTGTGGTCGCTTCAAAGAAGGTGACCGGGATGTCCCCGGCGGCCGTACGAATGGAGCCTGCGAGAGCAGCCACTTCCCGGCGGTCGACCGGTACGCCATCGATGCGAATGCGCTCCGTGAAGCAGTGCAGATGAGGTGACGTGTAAAGCCCCACCCGCAAGCCTGACTGCTTGAGTATTTCTGAGAGGGTGACACTGACGGAGCCCTTGCCGTTGGTGCCGGCGACGTGAATGCAGGGCAAAGGCTCCCTGAGAAGTGGCAAGCGGGCTTTGAGCGCCCGCATATTGTCCAGGCCGAGCTTGACACCGAAGCGTTGCAGGCCGTACAGGTAGTCCAGACTTGATTGAAAATCCACCGGCTGGCGTCCTGGGTGAATGAGCGTTCGAGTCACTAGGAGGCAGTTGCCTGCCGGGTAAAGATGCGCAAGACCTGCGACAGCTTATCCTTCATTTCCTGGCGCGAAACGATCATGTCGACCATTCCATGTTCAAGGAGATATTCTGAACGCTGGAAGCCTTCCGGCAGTTTCTGGCGGATGGTCTGTTCGATAACACGGGGGCCGGCAAAACCGATCAGCGCTTTCGGTTCGGCAATATTGAGATCACCAAGCATGGCGAAGCTGGCGGTCACGCCGCCGGTGGTGGGATCGGTAAGCACCGAGATAAACGGGATACCGGCCTTCTTGAGTTTGGCGAGAGCCGCACTGCTTTTGGCCATCTGCATCAGCGACATGATGCTCTCCTGCATGCGGGCACCACCGGAGGAAGAGAACACCAGGACCGGCGCCCGTTTTTCAAGACCGAGTTCGATCGCCCTCGTGACCTTTTCGCCGACCACCGAACCCATACTGCCGCCCAGGAAACTGAAATCGAACACGGCGACCACCACCTCTTGGCCATTCATCATGCCTGAGCCAGTGATGATGGCATCCCCTCCGCCACTCTTTTTGACAGCCGCCTTGATCCGATCACTGTATTTCTTGGAGTCCTTGAATTTCAGAAAATCGACTGACGACATCTGGGCATCGGTCTCGATAAAGGTTCCGTCGTCAATGACGAGCGCGATCCGTTCACGGGCAGTGATGCGGAAGTGATAATCGCATTTTGGGCAGACGTTGAGATTGCGTTCGATCTCCTTGGAGTAGATGATCTCCTCGCAATTCTTGCATTTTGTCCAGAGCCCTTCGGGCACCTGCACTTTCTTGGACGACACCTGAGCTATGGGCGCTTTTGATTTCTTAAACCAGGCCATGTTTTACCTCTCTATTCTAACGGCTGCGGTCTCGGGGAAGAGCCGCGCTACCGTTCAATATCCGCCAGCACTCCTGGCAGAAGGCCAGTTCTGCATTGATGCATCAAGTGACACGGGTCTGTCTATGGAACATTTTGACCGTTGCCGCCGGTTTGTCCAGCCGGCCAGGCTCCGCCAACGCCGCGGACAGTGGCTCAGGCATCGTGCCTGGCAGAGGGGCTCAGATCGCGGCCTTCAGCTGGCGGACGAAACCACGGACTTCATCGAGCAGGCCCGGCGAACCGCTGAACTCGGCAATCAATTTGACCAGCGCACTGCCGACGACCACCGCGTCGGCAATCCTGGCGACGGCCGTGGCGTCGTCCGGAGTGGCGACACCGAATCCGACCGCTACGGGAACCGGGCTCCGCTCTTTCAGGTCATGCACCGCCGCCGAGATCGCCCCGGCGTCCACCTGCTTGCTGCCGGTCACCCCGGTCATCGATACATAATACAGGAATCCTTCACCGGCGCTGGCCAGACGGGCGCTGCGGGCCGCATCGGAGGTCGGTGCCAAAAGCGTTATCAGGTCGATGCCGGCCCCCCGGAGAGCAGGATGCAGCTCCTCGGCTTCCTCGGGAGGCAAGTCAACCAGCAGCAGTCCGTCGACTCCGGCGCTGGCCGCATCGCGAGCGAAGGCTTCGAGGCCGTAGCAGAAGACCGGGTTGTAATAGCCCATCAGGACGATCGGCACATTGCTGTGCTGGCGAACCCTGGCGACCATCTCGAGCACGCCGCGCAGCGTCGTGCCGGCTTCCAGGGCTCTTTCCGAAGCGAGCTGTATCGTCGGACCGTCGGCCATCGGATCGGAAAATGGGAAGCCCAGTTCGATCAGGTCGGCGCCGCTTTCGATCAGGGCGTGAACGATCTGCTCACTGGTCGCCAGGTCCGGATCTCCCGCAGTAATGAAGGTGACGAGAGCTTTTTTGCCGCGCGCTTTCAGAGCGTTCAATGTGGCACTGATATTCGACATGAATGATATGACTTTCCGTAAATTTTAATTTTATCGGAACAAACCAAACGATATCAACCGTTTTCTCCGTGCACCAACAATTGGACCTGGTCAAGCAGTTCAACAAACATCCTGCTGTTCATCCGCCCGGTCTGAACATTGTAACGGCTGGTATGGTAACAGCCGACCAGCCAGAGACCGTTGGGCAGCAGAAAGCTGCTGCCATGACCGAAAGGGACGTCAGAAAAGCGCCTGACCAGCCCCTGGGCCTGGAAGAGCCGCAACAGGCTGCTGTGAGCACCGTGACCGAGGGCGATAATCACGCGCAGGGCCGGCAACGCCTGCAGCTCTCTCGCCAGGTACGAGCGACAGGCGGCAAACTCTTCGGCGTTCGGGCGATTCTCCGGCGGCAGGCATTTGACCGCATTGGTGATGTAGAGGTCCTGCAGCCGCAGTCCATCATCAGCGGACCGGGCCTCTGCCTGGCTGGAAAATCCGCTGCGATGCAGCAACGGGTACATGAAATCGCCGGCTCCGTCGCCGGTAAAGGGCCGGCCGGTACGGTTCGCTCCGTGTGCCCCGGGGGCCAGGCCCACCAGGCAGATGCGCGCCTCCAGGTCACCGAAACCGTTGACCGGAGCATTATGGTAATCTGCCCGCTGGCGGCCCTTGCCGGGAGGCAGCCGTTCCATGAAGGCCGCCAGCCTGAGGCACTGCCGGCAGCCATCGAGCCCTTCCAGGTGAAGACTGGTCACAACAGGATTCTTTCTAGGCCCGGGGCCTTCCGGACGGCCGCCGGCGCCTTGGCGGCCGGGACTTGCCTCCACCGCCCCGTTTCTCGGGCACCGGAGCCGGTGACTTCTTGTGCGGCACACCACGCTTGTAATCGTGGCAGAGGTCCTCCTCGTGGGGCACTGTGCTCGGAATCTTCTGGCCGATATATTCTTCGATATCGGGCAGGAAATAGGCCAGGTCCTCATCAGCAAAGCTGATCGACTTGCCGCCCGCCCCGGCCCGGGCGGTTCTACCGATACGATGCACGTAATCCTCTGCATCCTGCGGCAGGTCATAATTGACCACGTGCGTCACCGCGTCGATATGCAGGCCGCGCGAGGCGACATCCGTGGCCACCAGGAAGTTGATCTTGCCCGCCTTGAAATCCTCGAGGATGCGCAGCCGCTTTTTCTGGGGGATATCCCCGGACAGGACCGCCACCTTGAAGTCGTTCTGCTGCAGGCGGCCGGAGAGGTGCTCCCCTTCCCGCTTGGTGTTGACGAAGACCAGGACCCTGACTTCCCCGGGCTCCTTCTTGAGCAGACCGAGCAGCAGGGGGAACTTTTCCCGCCGTGCCACGTGGTAGACGATCTGCTCGACCCGCTCGGCCGTCACCTGCTCAGGCTCGATACGCACCTTCGCGGCAAGGTTCATGAACTCGTAGGCCAACTCCATGACCCGCTGCGAGAGAGTCGCCGAGAAGAGCATCGTCTGGCGTTTTTCAAAAGGCGGCAGCTTGCGCAGGATATAACGCAAATCACTGATAAAGCCCATATCGAACATCCGGTCCGCTTCGTCGATGACCAGCGACTCGGCATGTTTCAAGCTGAAGACGTTCTGCTTGGCGTAATCGATCAGCCGGCCCGGGGTAGCGACAATCACATCGACGCCGTCCTGAAGGGCGCGCCTTTGCTTTTCGTAGTCGACTCCGCCAAAGATCGGCTGCACCTTGAAAGGGCAGAAGGCGCCCAGGCCGTCGGCGTCGGCACAAATCTGCACGACCAGTTCCCGGGTCGGCGCCAGCACCAGGGCGCGCGGTCCGGATTTCGACAACGGGGGATTTCTCAACAGGCGGGTAAAGAGGGCGATCAGAAACGCCGCCGTTTTGCCAGTGCCGGTTTGAGCCTGGGCGGCAACATCACGCCCCTGTAAAGCCAGCGGGATGGATTCTTCCTGGACCGGGGTCAGGTCCACAAAACCGATCTTGGCAATGCCGCGCATGACTTCCGGTGGGAGATCTAATTCAGTAAATTTCATAATCCACAGCGCATTTTTCGGTCACGGGAGAAAAGGGCATATTCCCTTCTTGTCCCGCATCCCGCGTTGCGCGTTCCTGAGGTTAAAGTTCGAAGCCCATTGCTTCGGCAACGGTGTGAATGTCCTTGTCGCCGCGACCGGACAGACAGACGAGGATGACGGCCTCCCGGGACAGTTCAGGTGCTAGTTTGGCAAGATGGGCAATAGCGTGGGCGCTTTCCAGGGCGGGAATGATGCCTTCCATTTCCGTCAACATCCGGAAAGCGGCAAGGGCTTCGTCATCGGTGGCCGACACGTACTCGGCGCGGCCGAGATCCTTAAGGTAGGCGTGTTCGGGGCCGACCCCCGGGTAGTCAAGACCGGCCGAGATCGAATGGGCGTGCTGGATCTGGCCATTGTCGTCCTGCAGCAGGTAGGTCTTGTTGCCATGCAGAACACCGACCCGGCCGGCCGTGATGCTCGCAGCGTGCCTGCCGGAGGCCATGCCGAGGCCGGCCGCCTCGACGCCGATCAAGCGCACCGCGCTGTCATCGACGAACGGATAAAACAGCCCCATGGCGTTTGAACCGCCGCCGATACAGGCCACGGCCGCATCGGGCAGGCGTCCTTCCGCTTCGAGGATCTGCACCTTGGCTTCGCGGCCGATGACCGCCTGGAAATCACGCACCATCTGCGGATAAGGATGCGGGCCCGCCACCGTGCCGATCACATAAAAGGTGTCGCGCACATGAGTCACCCAGTAGCGCAGGGCCTCATTCATGGCGTCCTTGAGCGTCGATGTCCCGCTGGTCACTTCATGGACTCGCGCACCGAGCAGTTTCATGCGGAACACGTTCAACGACTGGCGCCGGATGTCCTCAGCGCCCATGAAAACGTCACATTCCAGGCCGAACAGTGCGGCGACGGTGGCGGTTGCGACCCCGTGCTGCCCCGCCCCGGTTTCGGCGATCACCTTGCTTTTGCCCATACGGCGTGCGAGCAGGATTTGGCCGACCGTGTTGTTGACCTTGTGGGCACCGGTATGATTCAAATCTTCACGTTTCAGGTAAATCTTGGCGCCGCCCCAGTGCTCCGTAAGTCTCCTGGCGAAATACAGCGGACTCGGCCGGCCGACGTAATTTTTGAGGTAAGACTCGAACTCGGACTGGAATGAAGGGTCGGCCAGACATTGGCGATAGCCCTCTTCGAGCTCCAGCAGGGCCGGCATGAGCGTTTCCGCGACGTAGCGTCCGCCGAACTGGCCGAAATGCCCCCGGAGATCAGGCTGTTGATAACTCACTTAAAGTGCCTCCTTGGCCAGGTGAATAAACCGGGCCACTCTGTCCGGGTCTTTCTTCCCGGGCTGGATCTCCACCCCGCTGGAGACATCGACTCCATAGGGACGGACCTGGCGTAAAGCCTCGGTGACATTCTCCGGGGTCAGCCCTCCAGCCAGGATGACCCGGTGCTCTGCGGCGACAACCGCCGCCCGCTGCCAATCGCAACGATGGCCGGTGCCGCCGAACCGGTCCGGAACATAAGCGTCAAGCAGCAGGGCCGCGACCCGGTAGGCGGCAAAGACGCCGGCCCCCATCTGGTCATGCAGCCGCAACGCCTTGATGACCCGGCAGGGGGGGTAGCTGCACTGGTCCGGGCCCTCGTCACCATGCAATTGTACCGTGTCGAGACCGCAGAGCGCTACCACCTCACGGATACGCTGGGGAGATTCATTCACGAACAGTCCGACCGTCGTTACCAGAGGCGGCAGCTCAGCGATAATCCGGCCCGCCAGCTCAGGCTCGATGAACCGGGGGCTGCCGGGATAGAAGACGAAGCCAAGGGCATCCGCGCCGCATGCCGAGGCATGCCGTGCATCGTCCAGGTTAGTGATGCCGCAGATCTTAACCCGCGGCACACTGCAGGCAGTCATCGATCAGCCAACCTTGGGCAGATGCGAAAGCGATTCGGTGATGGCCGCTTCCGGGTATTCGTAATCGTGCAGCTCGTTGCTGAAATAGGCATCGTAAGCAGCCATATCGACATGCCCGTGACCTGAGAGGTTGAAGAGGATGACTTTCTCCTTGCCCTCTTCCTTGGCCAGCAGCGCCTCGTCGATCGCACCCCGAATGGCGTGGGACGACTCGGGAGCCGGGATGATCGACTCGGTGCGCGCAAACAGCACGGCCGCTTCGAAGCAGGCGACCTGTGGGACGGCCCGGGTTTCGACCACCCCTTCATGGACGAGTTGCGAAACCAGTGGTGCAGCGCCATGATAGCGCAGCCCTCCGGCATGAATCCCCGGCGGCATGAAATCATGGCCGAGGGTGTACATGCGGGCAATCGGCGCCATCTTTGCGGTGTCGCCGTAATCAAACGCGTAAACGCCCTTGGTCAGGGTCGGGCAGCTGGCCGGTTCCACCGCCTGTATGCGGACATTCTTGCCGTTCGCCTTGTCGGAGAGAAAGGGGAAGGCAATGCCGGCGAAATTGGAGCCGCCGCCGTGGCAGCCGATCACCACATCGGGATAGTCACCGGCAATTTTGAGCTGCTCCTTGGCTTCGAGGCCGATAACCGTCTGGTGCAGGCAGACATGATTGAGCACGCTGCCGAGGGAGTAGCGGGTGTCCTCATGGGTCGCGGCGTCTTCGACCGCCTCGCTAATGGCGATCCCCAGGGAGCCCTGGTTGTCGGGGTCCTTGGCAAGGATCGCCCGGCCTGCATTGGTCTGTGCTGAGGGTGAGGGAAAGACCTCCGCACCCCACAACTGCATCATGCTTTTGCGGTAAGGCTTCTGCCCATAGGAGACCTTGACCATGTAAACGGTACATTCCAAACCAAAAAGCTGGCAGGCCAGGGCAATGGACGAGCCCCATTGACCGGCGCCGGTTTCCGATGCAATCCGCTTGGTCCCGGCAATCTTGTTGTAGTAGGCCTGGGGCACCGCGGTGTTCGGTTTATGAGAACCGGCCGGGGAGACCCCTTCGTATTTGTAGTAAATCTTCGCCGGGGTGCCGAGAGCTTTTTCCAGCCGATGCGCCCGGAACAGTGGAGAGGGCCGCCACAGCTTGTAGATTTCCAGAACTTCCTGCGGAATATCGATCCAGCGCTGCGTGGAGACCTCCTGTTCAATGAGCCCCATCGGGAAGAGCGGCAAAAGGTCGTCCGGGGTGACCGGCTGCAGGGTGCCAGGATGAATGACCGGAGCCATCTCCCCGGGCATATCGGGAATGATATTGTACCACTGCTTGGGAAGCTGGTCTTCGCTGAGAAGAATTTTAGTCTGCATGCGACATCTCCTTAGATGTGAGTTCCTTTGGATAAAGTGACTTGCATTCAGTTTGTCTCGCCCTGCAGCTCACGCAGTTTGGCGCCGATATCATCCTCACGCATCAGCGATTCGCCAACCAAAAAGCCCCTGGCCCCGGCTCGCTGCAGGCGCAGGACATCGCTGCGCGAGGCGATGCCGCTCTCGGTCACGACGAAACGGTCGGCGGGGATCAAGGGCAGCAGGCGTTCGGTCGTCGCCAGGTCGGTGGTGAATGTCTGCAGGTTGCGATTGTTGATACCGATCAGTTCGCAGCCGGTGGCGAGCGCCACGTCAAGTTCGGCCTCGTCGTGCACTTCCAGCAGTACGTCGAGATGCAGTTCGGCTGCCAGGGCATTGTACTCTGCCAACTGACCGGCATCAAGCATGGCGGCAATCAGTAGAACGGCATCGGCGCCGGCAAGCCGCGCCTCATAGACCTGATATGGATCACAGATAAAGTCCTTGCGCAGCAACGGCAAGCCGACGACTTCACGGATCTTGCCGAGGTACTGCAGGTGCCCCAGGAAAAAATGCTCGTCGGTCAGTACCGACAAACAGGTCGCGCCGTTCTCCTGGTAGGTTTCGGCTATGGCCAGCGGATCGAAGTCCGCGCGGATCACCCCCTTGCTGGGCGAGCCCTTCTTGACTTCGGCGATCACCGCCGTCCACCCGGAATCGGCGGTAGTGCGCAGGGCCCTTAGAAATCCCCTGGGCTGATCTTCGAGTTCGTCGATGCCTCTCAGCAGTGAAGCCAGCGGTCGTCGACTCTTGGCCAGGGCGACTTCCTGGCGCTTATGTTCGGCTATCTTATCGAGAATCATTGGTTGAGACCGCTCAGAGGCCCCACGGCGAACAGCCGTTCAGGCGTTGGTCAGGGCAATCAGGGCTTCGAGCTTGGCCATGGCCAGGCCGTCATCAATCGCCGAGCGGCCTCTTTCGAGCCCTGCTTCGACATCTTTGGCCGCTCCGGCAGCAACCAGAGCGTAGGCAGCATTCAGCAGAACGACATCCCGTTTCGGGCCGGACTGCCCCGTCAGGACGCCCCTGACAATCGCGGCGTTGGCAGGGGCATCCCCACCCTGGAGGTCGGCGAGGGCACAGCGCCGCAAAGCGAAGTCTTCCGGTTCAATCGTCGAGAGAGTCACGGCTCCATCGCGAATTTCGCCGATACGCGTGGGGCCGGTCAGGGTCACCTCGTCCATGCCGTCCAGACCATGCACGACGAAACCACGCCGGCAGCCGAGCTTGACCAGAACCCTGGCCATGACTTCGACCAGGCTCTCGGCGTAAACGCCGAGTACCTGCCGGTCGGCCCCGGCAGGGTTGGTCAAGGGGCCCAGTATATTGAAGATCGTCCGGATCCCGATTTCCCGGCGTGGCCCGATGGCGTGCTTCATGGCACCGTGCATGGCCGGGGCAAAGAGGAAACCGATGCCGATTTCATTGATGCAGGACTCGACCTGCTGCGGGGTCACGTTAAGGTTGACGCCCAAGGCTTCGAGAACGTCGGCACTGCCGCACGCCGATGAAATGCTGCGGTTGCCATGCTTCGCCACCTTGATGCCACAGGCGGAGACCACTAAAGCGACCGTGGTGGAAATATTGAAACTTTTGGTCCCGCTGCCGCCGGTACCACAGGTATCCAGGATCGTTTCCCGATCCAGGTTGATCTCTTCCCGGTCGATATCAAGCGCCTTGCCTACCCGGATCGGCGTCGCACGGTCACGCATGACCCGTGCAGCGCCGGCGATCTCCTCGATAGTTTCACCCTTCATGCGCAGTGCGGTTATCAAGGCACCGACCTGGGCAGGCGTCGCTTCGCCGCCCATAATCTGGTTCATGACATCGATCATCTCGAGTTCGGACAGATCCTGCAGCAGGACAACTTTGCCGATCGCTTGTTTGATCATGGCCACTCCTGGAATTGGAAGACAGAATAGAGGAGACAGAATACAGGAGCGTGATGCCCCCTTTTCAAGCGTTTGGCTTTGGGTCACCCATTCTGTCTTCTGCATTCTGCATTCTGTATTCTGCCTCCTAACCCGTCATCTGCAGGAAATTCCGCAGCAGATCCATGCCGGTCACGGTCAAGATCGACTCGGGGTGAAACTGAACACCCCAGATCGGCAGATGCCGATGGCGCAGGCCCATGATCTCGCCCTCAGCAGTCCACGCCGTCACCTCGAGGCACTCCGGCAAAGAGGCTTTCTCGACCAGCAGGGAATGATAGCGGGTGGCATCGAAGGGATCCGGCAACCCGGCAAAGAGTTCGCGGTCATCGTGAAACACCGGGCTGGTCTTGCCATGCATCAAGCGTTCGGCACGAACGATTTTGCCGCCGTACGCCTGGCCGATCGCCTGGTGACCGAGGCAGACGCCGAGGATCGGCAGATGCCCGGCAAAATGTCGGATGGCCGCAACCGAAATGCCGGCCTCGTTCGGCGTGCACGGCCCCGGCGAGACGACCAGCCGCTGCGGAGCCAGCGCCTCGATTTCAGCCGGGGTAATCTTGTCGTTGCGGTAGACGACGACCTCTTCACCCAGTTCGCGCAGGTACTGCACCAGGTTGTAAGTGAACGAATCGTAATTGTCGATCATCAACAGCATATCAGTCCAGCCCCCGGCGCGCCATTTCGATAGCCAGCTTCACGCCCATGGCCTTGTTGACGGTTTCCTGGTACTCGGCCGCCGGGTCCGAATCGGCGACAATGCCAGCGCCGGCTTGCAGGTGAATGCGGTCACCGTGTGCCACCAGGGTCCTGATGGCGATCGCCAGGTCCATATTCCCCCCGAAGGAGATATAACCGACTGCGCCGCCATAAATCTCGCGACGCACCGGTTCGAGCTCTTCGATAATTTCCATGGCGCGGATTTTCGGCGCCCCGCTCAGGGTCCCGGCCGGGAAAGTCGCGGCAAACACATCCAGGGCATCATACCCGGGCAGCAGCCTGCCGCTGACATTGGACACGATGTGCATGACGTGGGAGTAGCGTTCTATCAGCATCAGCTCGTCGACCTGGACGGATCCGGTGGCACAGACCCTGCCAAGGTCGTTGCGGCCGAGATCGACGAGCATGATATGCTCCGCCCGCTCTTTCGGGTCGGCAAGCAGCTCCTGTTCAAGGCGCTGGTCCTCTTCGAAGGTCGAGCCCCGCGGCCTGGTCCCGGCAATCGGTCGGACCTCGACATGGTCCCCCTCCTTGCGCACCAGGACCTCCGGAGAGGCTCCGATGACGCGAGTCTCGTTGAACTGCAGGTAGAACATGTAGGGCGACGGATTGATGGTCCGCAGGGCGCGGTAGATATCAAACGGTTCGGCGTCGAGGTCGCCGGAGAAACGCTGCGAGAGCACCACCTGTATGACGTCGCCGGCACGGACGTAGTCCTTGCAGCGATCGACTGCGGCTTCAAAATCCGGGCGGCTGAAATTGGATTGCAGCTCTTTTACTGAAACCGGGCCGTGCCGCTCTGAGCGTCCAGGCAGGGGCTTGCGCAAAAGGCCGATCATGTCGTCAATGCGCTGCACGGCCTGATCGTAGCAAGCTCCAGGGTCGACACCGTCGCGCAGGTGCACATTGCTGATGACCTTGATCTTCTGCTGCATGTTATCGAAGATCAGCAGCGTCTCGGTAATCAGGAACCAGCTGTCGTAGGCGCCAATCTCCGCCTCGTTGGCATCGGGGAGGGCCTCGATGTGGCGTACCATGTCATAACCGAGATAGCCGACAGCCCCACCGAAGAAACGCGGCAGCTCCGGCAGTGACACCGGTTGATATGGGGAGAGGAAGGCCTTCAGTTCGGCCAGCGGGTCTGCGGTGTTTCCCGAAACGACCGGTTCCCCGTTTTCGAGAATCTCGAAATAATCTCCGCGGCACCTGAAGGCTCGCCCTGAGCCCACGCCGAGAAAGGAATACCGGGCCCATTTTTCGCCGCCGGCGATACTTTCCAGGAGAAAGGCGCTTTTCCGGTCGTCGATCTTGCAGAAAGCCGAAACGGGGGTTTCCATGTCTGCGAGAATTTCACGATAGACGGGAATCAGGTTGCCGTGGCGGGCCAGTTTTAAAAACTCTTGACGAGATGGGGAGTACATGCCGTTTCCTTACGAGATTAACCTGGCAAAATTAGCATGAAGACTCATAAATGGCAAGAAAACCGGAGGGGTTGGGGCCAATAAAACATTGACCGGGAATCGCTGACTTGATAAGCATATTTGCGTGACGACTGCAGCGTCAGGAGCGCACATGGCCCTGCCAACCTGAACCCAAGGAGAATTCATGATTCGTGCAGCAAAAGAGGATACGGTCAAGGTCCATTACACCGGCCGGCTGGATGACGGCACCATCTTCGACCAGTCGCCTGAAGACCGCCCCCTGCTTTTCATCATCGGCCGCCAGGAAGTGATTGCCGGCTTTGACGATGCCGTGGAGGGGATGTACCAGGGTGAGAGCAAAACCGTCACCATCCCCTGTGAGCAAGCCTACGGAAAGAGCAATCCGGAGCTCCTCGAGCAGATCGAACGGAGCCTTATCAACGATGCGGTGGAACTGCGCATCGGTGGGCAGCTGGAAGTCACCAGGCATGACGGCAGCGTGTTCCATGTCATGGTCAAGGCGCTGTCCGATGAGCGGGTGACGCTCGATGCCAACCACCCCCTGGCCGACAAGGACCTCACCTTCGACATCAAACTCCTCGAAGTCAAGAAGCCCAATCCGTAGTCAGTATCGTCTCAACCCAAAAGCAGAAGGGCGGAATGAACCATCCCGCCCTTCTTGACATGCATGCTGTGCTCTGCTGAGAGACTATTTCTTGTTCTCTTCGGCAGGCGCTTCCTCTGCAGCAGGCGCCTCCTCTGCAGCAGGAGCCTCCTCAGCAACGGGGGCTTCCTCTGCAACGGCAGCTTCAACGACCGGTGCCACTG
>JAHEEU010000024.1 GCA_024640545.1 Geobacteraceae bacterium | reverse complement strand
CGTCCCAGGCAGTGCTGACCAGTTCGAGCTCGACGCCCATGGCCTTGGCCATACGCTTGGCCATATCGACGTCGAAGCCGACGATTTCACCTTTTTTATTGGTCATTTCAAAAGGCATGTAGCCCGGTTCCATGCCAACACGCAGCTTGCCGCGCTGCAGGATGTCGTCGAGAGTGTCCGCAGAGGCGATGCCGGGCAGAACCACGCAGAGTGCCAGCAGGCAGGCGATCAGCAGTTTGACTTGTTTCATTGTTGTTCCTCCTTGTTGAATTGCGCAGGTTATTTGAGCCGAAATTTCGGCGGGTTAACGGTTAATATGACTTCCCTTCATCGAGAAGCTCTGAAATCGACATCTGGGCTTTGCATTGAGGGCAGCGGGGCAGGTCTTCGGCTGGCAGGTAAATAATCTCTGTATAACGGCATTTTGGGCAGAGGATCTCGATCGGTTCGCGTTTACCACGTTTCATTTAGTGCTCTCTCGCAGCATTTCTGAAAAAACAATTGAATTCGCAGACCTCTGCTTATACCATAGCGCCTTCGTCCGAAACAAGACTCTATCTCTTTTTCGCTGGATTTCATGGATCAGAAGAGCAAACGGCAATTTTTCGCCGAATTTATGCTGGCAAGCGTGACGCTCTTCTGGGGGGCGACCTTTCCGATCGTCAAGGACGCCATCAACGAGATGCCGGTCATGGCATTCCTCTGGGTACGCTTTGCCATGGCGGCGGTCCTGCTGGCACTGATTGCCGGCCGCACCGGGTTCGCGTCCCTGGACCGGCGCGGCTGGCGGCTCGGCATCCTGCTCGGTACGCTGCTCTTTTGCTCTTACCTCTTCCAGACCTTCGGGCTTGAGCGTACCTCGTCGGCCAATGCCGGGTTCCTGACCGGACTGGGGGTCGTCTGGGTCCCGTTGATGGCTGGCCCGATCCTGAAAAAGCCCGCCGCCTTCGGTTCGAAAATCGGCGTCGGTCTGGCCTTGGCCGGCCTTTTCCTGCTGACCTGGCATACCCCTTGGACAATTAACTTCGGCGACCTGCTGGTCGTGGTCTGCTCGTTGTTCGTCGCCCTGCATATCATCGGGCTGGATGCGTTTACCAGGGGATATGACGGCCGGGCTTTGACCTTCGTGCAGATCGCCACCATGGCTGTGCTCGGCTGCATCGGCAGCCTGGCCTTCGAGCCGGTCTCCTGGCCGCAGAACTGGACCGGGTCGCTGATCTTCGCCTTCCTCATCACCTCGGTCTTCGCGACCGCCTATGCTTTCTGGGCCATGACCACCTTTCAGAATCGCACCACGCCGACCAGGGCCGCCCTCATCTACACCCTGGAACCGGTGTTCGCGGCGATCTTCTCGGTCTGGCTGGCCGGTGACCGGTTGACGGCGCTCGGCTGGTTCGGCGGGGTGCTGATCGTTACCGGCATGATCGTCGCCGAAGTCTGGCCCTTGATGAGCAAGCGAGCCGCAATCGCCAAACTCTCCTGATAGATACCTATGACCGGCGGGCTGAAACAGGTCGCCGGAAGCGCAAAATTGTGTTGTCACGGCAAGCCTTCCTGTCATGGGAAGGCTTTTCTGATATGCTTATGGCCACTGCAGACACAAAATGACGTTCAGAGGGAGGAATGTATGACCAAGACGATCGGTTACAGAGAGCTGGTTGCCGATGCAGAACAGCGCATCGAGTGTATTTCCGCGGCAGCGGCTATTGCCGAAGCCGGCTCTGAAAACGTGCTTTTCGTTGACCTGCGCGATGTCCGGGAAGTGAAACGCGAAGGCAAGATCCCCGGAGCCTTTCACTGTCCGCGCGGCCTGTTGGAATTCTGGATCGATCCCGAGTGCACCTACCACAAGCCGATCTTCGCCGAGGACCGGCGTTTCATCTTCTATTGCAACCTGGGCTGGCGATCGGCCCTGGCAGCCGATATCGCACAAAAGATGGGATTGAAAAACGTCTGTCACGTCGATGGCGGTTTCGAGGCCTGGAAAGAGGCGGGCGGGGCGGTCGAGAACCAGTAACGGGACGCTGGACGCGATAACAGGATCATGGCAAAGATGGAATGCCTGCCATGCTTTTATCGTGATGGCAAACTTTCTCGTCCCATCCTTACAGCCTTCAACCTTCAAACCCAGGGACAGGCACCTTTGGAGCCAGTCCCTGGCCTCCAGCGTGTCTTATTACTCGCCTCGCAGATAAATCGCCGGTTTCTGCCCCAAGGCCTTCCAGGTACCAAGCAACCCCAGCAGCAGGGTCAGGGCGATCCCGATGAGGATGGTCGTCATGATCGTTGCCGGATGCAGGGTGAAAGGCATCTTCATCAACCCGCGCAGGATCCCCATAGCCGCCAGGCTGCCGATCACCGCGCTGATCGTGCCGGCAATCAGGCCGAGCAGCAGGAACTCGGCAGCAAAGGCGCCGAGGATATCGAAACGGGTTGCCCCGCAGACTTTGAAAATCACCGCATCATGAATACGCCGGTGCTGGTCGGCGGAAACCGCTCCGGCCAGCACCAGGAAGCCGGTCAACAGGGCGATGGCCGCCATGCCGCGGAAGGCCGTGCCGATGCGGTCAAGAGTGCGGGAGACGTTGTTCAGGATTTCACGGGTGCTGATGGCCGAAACGTTGGGAAATTCCCTGGTGATGGCGTTGAAGGCTGCCTCTTCCTGGTCAGCATGCACCTGTAACGTGGCGATGTAGGTCTGGGGCGCATTCTCGAGGACCCCTGGCGAGAAGAGGATGGCGAAGTTCAGGTCCAGGGTTGACCAGTCGACCTCTCTGAGGCTGCTGATCCTGGCCGTGACTTCCCGGCCAAGCACGTTCACCGTCAATGTGTCGCCAACCTTGACGCCGAATCCTGCCGCAATATCGGCCGTTATCGAAACCAGCGGCTCCCCTTGATAATCCATCGGCCACCACTCGCCTGAGACCAGCTTGGTGTCAGGAGGCATCTTTGCCGCGTAGCTCAGGAACCGGTCTCCACGCACCGCCCAACGGACCGACTGGTCAATTTCCGCCTTGTTGACCGGGATCTCGGCGATGGCCGTGATGCGTCCGCGCAGGGTGGGGTAGCGTTCCGTCTTGCCGATGCCGGGCAGGCTGGCGGCCAGCGCATCGAATCGGTCGACCTGGCTGGTTTGCAGGTCGAGGAAGAAGAACGACGGCGCGTCGCCGGGGATGGTTTCATTGACCATGTCACCGAGGTTGGCCTGGACGAGCATGATGATGACCAGGGCGGTCAGCCCGAGCCCGAGCGAGAAGAGGGCGCTCGCCGACGGCGAGCCGCGCCGTTGAATGTTGGCGAACCCCAGGCGCAGTGAAGGGTTCCCTGGCCGCGGCAGATGGCGGACCAGCCTGACCACTGCAGAGGCTGCGAAACGGAAGATGCCGAAACAGAGGGCGGCGCCGCAAATGAACCAGAAGGCGAGCTTCTGGTCTGAACTCGTGACGACCGCCAGTATTGCCAGGCTGACTGCGGCAAGGGCGATTGCCAGACGGATGCCGTTCCCTGGGTCTGAACCGGAACTGTCGCTGTAGCCGCGAAACAGCACTGCTGGAGAGACCCGCATGGCAATCCCGAGAGCCTTGAGGGAGAAGATCAGGGCGATCAACAGCCCGAACAGGGCCGCCGTGAGCAATACCTGCCAATGGATGGCTGGTGCCAGCGGGATCGGCAGTTGCCCTGCGAGCAGCCAGGCCAGCAGGTAGGGCAAGACCGCACCGCAGAGCAGGCCGGCAACTGCGCCGATCGCACCCAGCAGGAGGATCTGCAACAGGTAGGCGGTGAAGACCAGCCTGCCCGGAGCACCCAGGCATTTCATGGTCGCGATGTGGGTGATCTTGCCGGACAGGTAGCCGCGCACGGCTCCGGAGACGCCGAGGCCCCCGACCAGCAAAGCACAGAGCCCGATCAGGGTCAGGTTGAGGTTCATCCGGTCGAGAAAGAAGCGCACCCTCGGGGCGGCTTCCCGCCAGGTCCGCAGGCGCCAGCCGATATCGGGAAAGCGGGCCTCCAGGTCAGCCTTGAGCTGTTCCGCGGCCTCCCGGTCGGGCAGGCGCAGCCGGTAGGCGTGGTAGACCAGGCTGCCCGGCTGCATCAGGCCGGTGGCGGAGAGCCCGGCAAGGCTGGTCATCAAGCGTGGACCAAGGCTGAACGCCTGGACCGTCCGGTCCGGTTCCGAGGTGATGATGCCGCGTATCCGGAACTCCGCGGCTCCGACCTTGACCAGGTCGCCGATTTGGACTTCCAGCCTGGAGAGCAATGGCTGCTCGACCAGGGCACCGAATACCCGATCCTCCTCGAGCGCCGCGCTGATCGCCAGATGGGGGTCGGTAACGAGCTGGCCGTAGAGCGGGTAGGCGTCATCAACGGCCTTCAACTCGCTTAGGACCCGCTTGGAACCGGTACTGTCGACAACCATGGTCCGCATGGTCACGACATGCGACAGGGCGCCGCGCGTACCGAGGTAGGCGAGGGCGTCTTCGGGCAGCTGTCGATGGGCGAGCCGGATTTCAAAGTCCCCGCCCAGAAGGGCGCTGGCATCCGCCAGCAAGCCGGATTTCGCAGATTCGGTGAATGAGCCGATGGCGCTGATGGCAAAGACCCCGAGAAACAGGCAGGTGAGGAAAACGCCGAAGCCACGCAAACCGCTGCGCATCTCGCGTCTTGCCAGGCGCAATGCCTGGAGCAGGGTGCGGGCCGCACTCATCCCGAGGCTCCGGCCATTTCATTAAGCTTGCCGTCGATCATCTGCACAGACCGATCGCAACGCGCTGCGAGGGTTTCGTCATGGGTCACCAGGACCAGAGTGGTGCCATGCTCTTCCTGCAGGTTGAAGAGCAGGTCCATGACCATCTGGCCGGTCTCGCGGTCGAGGTTGCCGGTCGGTTCGTCGGCCAGCAGCAGCGACGGCTTGACGACAAACGCCCTGGCCAGGGCGACGCGCTGCTGTTCGCCCCCGGATAACTCCCCTGGGAAGTGATTGAGCCGGTCGCCGAGCCCGGTTTTTTGCAGGGCAGCCCTGGCCTGCCCATAAGGGTCGTCGGCGTCGGCAAACTCGAGGGGCAGTGCGACATTCTCCAACGCGGTCATGGTGGGTACCAGGTGGAAAGACTGGAAGACGATGCCGATGTGGGCGCGCCGGAACCTGGCCAGGCCGTCTTCATTGATGTCGGTCAGATCGACATCGGCAACCCGGACCAGGCCGCTCGTTGGCTTCTCCAGGCCGGAAAGCGCCATCAACAAGGTGGTCTTGCCTGCCCCCGACGGTCCGATGATGCTGATCGTCTCACCCCCGGCGACGTCAAGATCCACGCCGCGCAGGATATTGACCGGACCCGCGCCACCGACTAGACTGAGATAAAGATTCCTGATTTCAACCATAGGCTCACCCATGCGCTTGATAAAATTCCCATTGCTGCTGCTTGCCCTGACCTGCGTCTGCCAACCGCTCCTTGCCAATGATACATCAGAATCACACCTACGTCTCCTGGTGCTTGGCGACAGCCTGGCGGCAGGGTATGGCCTGGCGGCGGAAGAGGCCTTCCCGGCGCAACTGGAAAAAGCCCTGCAGCAGGCCGGACACGACGTCAAGGTCATCAATTCCGGAGTCTCCGGCGACACCACGGCCGGCGGTTTGGCCAGGCTGGATTGGGCCCTGGCGGACAAGCCTGACCTGGTGCTCGTGGAGCTCGGCGGCAATGACGCCTTGCGCGGCTTGCCCCCCGAAGAAACCCGCGCCAATCTCGACGCCATCCTCGAGCACCTCGGCAGAGCTGGAGCAAAAGTCCTCCTTGCCGGCATGCAGGCCCCGCGCAATCTTGGTGAACAATACACGACGGCGTTCAACCGGGTCTACCCGCAGCTGGCGAAGCAGCACCGGGTCGCATTTTACCCTTTCTTCCTCGACGGTGTCGCCCTCGACCCGTCGCTCAACCAGGCTGACGGCATTCACCCGAATGTCCGCGGGGTGGCAGTGATCGTTGCCCGCATCCTGCCGGTTGTTGAAGCCGCACTCCGCACCCTTCAGAAATAACTCAACGACCAGTCCCTGCAAACAACGACTGGTCTTTGTCGCCGATCCCCTGGTGCCTGTCCCGGATATCCCGTCTGACCATCAATGTCTTGGAACAATAATTGCTAATCCAGATATATAACTAAATATATTAATGCGGGGTTATCTCTATGCAAGAATGCAAGTATCTCAAGGAATGCGAGTTTGTGCTGCACTATGTCTCCCAGGTGAAACCTCACTGGAACGATTTCGTAAGACTTTATTGTCGCGGCGATTTTCAGGATGTCTGCAAGCGGCGGGAGAAATATGAACACGACAACACCCGACCGGAACCAGACCTGATGCCGACCGGTCAGAGGGTGCCGGGAATGCTGGATGCCCTGGCGAAGCAGCGTCAGGGCACCCGGGGTTGACGTGATATGACCGAACGGGTTGTGTGAAACCGCTTGTCAGTGGAGGTAGGCGTCGGTGACGTAGCGACGCATCATGACGTGCGTATTGAAATAATAGGCGTTCTTGCCGATCGCGTTCTTCATGACGCTGAGCCAGCCCGGACGATCATGGTAATAGAGCGGTATGATCGTCTCTTCAAGCTTCTTGTACAGGTCCTGTACATCTTCGTCGGTGTGGTTGACGTCGGTGGTCGTTTCGGTCGGCGGCGGGCCGATCGACCAGCCGGTGACTCCCTCAATGTGACCTTCGATCCACCATCCGTCCAGCACGCTGAAATTGGGCACGCCATTCAGTGCGGCCTTCATGCCACTGGTCCCGGAAGCTTCCAGGGGCCGCAGGGGGTTGTTCAGCCAGACATCAACCCCGGGAATCAGGCGGCTTGCCACATCCATGTTATAGTTGGGCAGGTAGACGATCTTCAGCCTGTCGCCAAAAACAGCCGTCTGGTTGCGGATCTCCTGGATCATCTGCTTGCCGTGTTCGTCGTGGGGGTGGGCTTTGCCGCCGAAGATCAGCTGCAGCCTGCCATCGCCGATTTTCAGCAGGCGCTGCGGGTCGCTGAAGATCATGTTGGCACGTTTGTATGCCGTCGCCCGTCGGGCAAAGCCGATGGTCAGGACTCCGGGGTCGAGGCTGATGCCGGTCGTCTCCTGAATATATTGAAAGAGGTAGGCCTTGGCCCCGGCATGGGCGTCAGCAAGTTCCTGGTCCGGGATGTTGTCGACCCTGACCAGCAGCTCCGGTTCGTTTGCCCAGCCCGGCAGGTACTTGTCGTAAAGGGTCATCATATAGGGGGACGCCCAGGTGAAGGGGTGTATGCCATTGGTAATGGCGTGGATCTCGAAGCCCGGGAAGAGGGCCTGGGAGACTTCACCGTGTTTCTTGGCGACCCCGTTGACAAAGTGCGAGAGATTCAACGCCAGCATGGTCATGTTGAGCTCTTCTCTGCCGCCCAGTTCCTTGAGCAGTTCTATCGGGACCACGGCGCCCATGACACGCTCCACCAGCTCGTAGGGGAAGCGGTCGTGGCCGGCCTCCACCGGGGTGTGGGTCGTGAAGACGCACTTCTCCTGGACCCGACGGGTGTCCCAGGAGGCGCGCTCATCCCAGGTGTCCTCGACATGCAGCCGGTGATGGTTGAGCAGCTCCAGAGTCAGCAGGCTGGCATGCCCTTCGTTGAGGTGATATTTGCGCACCTGGAAGCCGAGGATTTGCAGGAGACGGGCTCCGCCGATGCCGAGGACAATCTCCTGCTTGAGCCGGTACTCCTTGTCGCCGCCGTAGAGCTGGTCGGTGATCTTGCGGTCTTCCGGCAGGTTGCCCGGGATGTCCGTGTCGAGAAAGAGAACCGGCAGCTCGCCACCGGTGGGGCTTTTTACGCGATACATCCAGGCCTGGACCTTGACATCACGATTCTCTATGTTGACCAGTGCCTTGCCTGGTAGAAGCTCAAGTAAATCCTCAGGACGCCAGTCGACCGGGTTTTCCTGCTGCCAGCCGGTTTCGCTGAAGGTCTGGCGGAAGTAGCCCTTGCGGCTGATGAGCGTCACCGCCACCAGGGGCAGCTTCAGATCGGCGGCACTCTTGATGGTATCGCCGGCCAGCACGCCAAGCCCGCCGCTGTAGGTGGGGATCTCCGTCGTCAGGCCGATTTCCATGGAGAAATAAGCAATTCGGGAGTTTTCGGTGTAGTGTCTCCAGTCTCTCATCGTTTACCTCGAAAGCATGTGTAAAACGGCCTTAGCCGCAGTCGGTTGTCCTGACGGTCGCCATTGTTCGCGCGCCGGATCTATACCCCGCCGGGGCTTTCGTGAATCATAGCATACTGAATGCCAGTTTAGTGAGCCGCATAGTGCAACAAAAGCGCAGAACAACCAAAGCGAAAAGTTAACAAAATTGCAACTGGCAGAAATCAATCTTCTTTTCATCGGTCGAGTGGGGTGCAGTTGCTTTTGAAGCTCAATTGAACAGCAGAAGGTGAGCCTCTACTGCAGCTGTGGAGGCGTAGATTCCCGAGGAATAGTCGTCATTTCAATGTAGAATATTCCACTATTCGAGGGGAGGTGTTTTTGTAAAATATAAAAATATCCGCAAAAACAATAAGTAACAGATTTGGCATGTTCCGTGTAAACGGTGGGAAGTTGCATTTGATCGGTATCGATAATTATCCAATAAAGGATATGCCCATGAATCATCGCGTCTTGTGCCTAAGGGAAAAATTGGTTGGCGCAATCCTGATGGCCACCATCTGCATGGTCGTCACCCCGCTTCACGCTGAAACCCTGGATCATTTGGTGACCTTGGCCTTGTCCAACAATTCCGACCTGGCAGCGGCTCGGGCCCGTTGGCAGCAGGTCGCCTATCAGGCCCCCCAGGTTGGCAGCCTCCCGGACCCTGAGCTTTCCTTTACCTTTTCCAGCTATCCGAATGACACCCTGGCAAGCGACGAGACGCCGATGACCGGTAACGAGCTGCGGCTGGCTCAGAAGTTCCCGTTTCCCGGCAAACTTGCGGGGCGGGCTGATCTCTCCAGGGAGCAGGCCCGCTGGTTCGAGGCCGTTTACCGCGACCAGCATTACCAGGTCGCACGCAAGGTCAAGGATGCCTGGTACCGGCTCAATTACAACCAGCAGGCGGTCAAGGTTACTGAACGCAACCTGGCCCTGGTCGACGACATCATCCGCCTGACGGAAGTCCGCTACGAAACCGGGTCCGGCCTGCAGCAGGATGTCCTGAAAGCTCAGGTGAAAAAGTCCCAGTTCATGGAGCGGCTCATCTCGCTTCGCCAGCAACGTGCCGTAATCCAGTCGGAACTCAACCGTCTGACCAGCCGGACGTCAGAAGTTTCATACCAGTTGCCCGGAGATCTCGAACTGGTAAAAACCGACAAGAGCCTGGACGATTTTCAGCGGGCGGCCACGGAAGACCGACCGATGAATAACGCCTACCAGTCGCTGATCAGCCGCTATCGATACCAGGGTCAACTGGCTGATCTCGACGACTACCCGGATGTGACCCTGTTTGCCAGCTGGCGGTACCGTGACAACGACCTGCCGGACGGCGGCACCGATTTCATCAGTGCCGGCGTCAGCATCAACCTGCCGATCTACCGCGAGAAGCGCCGGGCGGCGAAGGCCGAAGCTCAGGAGGCCGTGTACATGGCCGAGCGCCAGGCCCAGGAATTCCGCAATGCCGTCGTCGAAGCGGTCAGGAACGCCTATGCGCGCATGGAGGAAACCGGTCAGCAGGCCGAACTCTACCGTAAGGGAATCATCCCCCAGACCAGTCAGGGTTTTCAGTCGGCCCTTGGGTCGTACCAGGTCGGCAAGCTCGAATTCATCAGTCTTCTGGATGCCCTGATGACCACCTACCAGGCGGAAATGGATTATTACCGCGTCAGTTCCGAGTACATGCGCAGCCTGGCCTGGCTGGAGGCAGAATCGACGCTGCCGTTGCTTGGCCCGCCTCTGCAGATCGAAGACCGGAAGAACTCGGACGCCACCAATTAAACGTCTCCCAGGACATTTCGAGGACACCATGAGTAAAAGCAAACGCCTGATCCTGATCGTCGCACCGCTGTGCATTATCGCCGGCCTGGCACTGTCGCTGCCAATGCTCGACCACAACCATGAGCAACTGGAGACACTGGCCGAACTGGCTGCGCCGGCTTCGGCCGAGGCGGCCGAGCCGTCGGCACAGAAGTACACTTGCGGCATGCACCCGTTCATCATCACCGACGCGCCTGGCCTGTGCCCCATCTGTAACATGGAGCTGACGCCGTTGAAGACCACCGGCGGCGATCCTGCGGCCAAGCCGTCCGGCGAACGAAGGATCAAGTACTGGGTGGCGCCGATGGACCCGACCTACATTCGCAGCGAACCCGGCAAGTCGCCGATGGGGATGGACCTGGTCCCGGTATACGAGGACGAAGCCGCCTCGGGCTCGATCATCGCCATCGATCCGGTGACTTCGCAGAACATGGGCGTACGCACGGCACCGGTCACCCGCAAAGACCTGAGCCGCACGATTCGAACGGTCGGCCTGATCGGTTACGAGGAGCCGAAGCAGTTTTCCGTCAACAGCAAGATCGACGGCTGGGTCGAACGCCTGTACGTTAATCAAATCGGGCAGTTCGTTAAAAAAGGCGCCCCGCTGCTGGAGTTATACAGCCCGGCGCTGGTCAGTGCCCAGGAGGAGTTCCTGTTGGCCCGCAACAACAGCCTTGCGCTGGTTGATTCGCCTTTCCCGGAAATTGCCGACGGCGCCAAACGGCTCCTCGATGCGTCACGGCGGCGGCTAAAACTCTGGGATATCAGCGACCGTCAGGTCGCCCGCCTGGAAAACACCGGCGAAGTGGCCAAAACTTTGACGCTCTATGCCCCCTACAACGGCATCGTCACGACGAAGATGGTGCGCGAGGGACAGTTCATCAAGAGCGGCATGGAGATGCTGGCCCTTTCCGATATCTCGAAAGTCTGGGTCTACGCCGACATCTACGAATACGAGATGCCCTGGGTCAAGCTCGGTCAGAAAGCCAGGATCATCCTGCCTTACGTCGGCAGCCAGCCGATCGAGAGCACGGTCAGCTACATCTATCCCTTCGTCGAGCCGAAGACCCGCACCGTGAAGGCGCGCTTCGAAATCAAGAACCCTGACTTCACCCTCAAACCGGACATGTATGTCAATGTCAGGCTCGAGTCGGAGCCGGTTAAAAACGCCTTGACGGTGCCTGTCGAAGCGGTTTTGCATTCCGGTGAGAAAAAGACCGTTTTTATTGCCCTGGGCGAGGGCAAGTTCGAACCCCGTGAAGTCAGAACCGGCGTGCAGAGTGAAGCCGGCGATCTCGAGATCGTGCAGGGGGTGCTCGAGGGAGAGCGCGTCGTCGTCAGCGCCCAGTTCATGCTCGATTCGGAGAGCAAGCTGCGCGAGGCCATTCAGAAGATGCTCGAGCCAAAGGCGCCGCCCGCTGAGCATCCTGGCCATTCAGGCGCTCAAGAGGTCAATCGGCCGGACGACCTTTTCAGCGATGATCAGCAGCAAGGCGGCAATGAAGCCTTGGATGACCTGTTCGAGGAAGATGGGGCAGGAAAAGTGAAAAGTAAAAAGTGAACCGTAAAAAATATAAAGTGAAAAGCTCGTATCCAAGAACATTTTACTTTTCACATTTCACATTGAACAGGACTTGTCATGCTTGAACATATTATCGACTGGTCGATCAAGAACCGGTTCATCGTTCTGCTGGTCACTCTGCTTGTCATCATTGGCGGCATCTACACCCTGACCAAAACGCCGATTGACGCCATCCCCGATCTCTCCGACGTGCAGGTGATCGTCTTCACCGAATTCAAGGGCCAGGCTCCGCAGGTCGTCGAGGACCAGGTGACCTATCCGCTGACGACGCAGATGCTGGCGGTGCCCGGGGCAAAGGTGGTGCGCGGCTACTCCTTCTTCGGCCTGTCCTTTGTCTATATCATCTTCGAGGACGGCACCGACCTGTACTGGGCCCGCTCCCGGGTCCTCGAATATCTCAACTATGCGTCAGGGAAATTGCCCCAGGGGGTGACGCCGAGCCTCGGACCGGATGCCACCGGCGTTGGCTGGGTCTACGAGTACGTTCTGGAAAGCGACCGCCACGACCTGCAGCAGCTGCGCTCCATCCAGGACTGGTTCCTGCGCTATGAACTAACGTCCGTCGCCGGAGTCTCTGAGGTGGCCTCGATCGGCGGCTACGTCAAGCAGTACCAGGTCGAAGTCGACCCCGACCGGCTGCTGGCTTACCACATCACCATCCCGCAGATCAAGAAAGCGATCCAGCGCTCCAACAACGATGTCGGCGGCCGGCTGGTGGAGATGGCCGAGACCGAATTCATGGTGCGCGGACTCGGCTATATCCAGTCCAAAGCCGATATCGAAGACATCGTGGTGGGTACCGACAAGCAGGGGACTCCGGTCCTGGTGCAGGACCTGGCCCGGGTGTCGATCGGCCCGGAGCTGCGGCGCGGTGCGGCGGAGCTCGATGGCAAAGGGGAGGCGGTCGGCGGTGTGGTCGTCATGCGCTACGGGGAGAATGCCCTGAAGACCATCGAAAACGTCAAACACAAGCTCGAACAGCTCAAAGCCGGCCTGCCGGAAGGGGTGACGATCAAGACCGTTTATGACCGCAGCGGCCTGATCGAGCGGGCCGTCGACACGCTCAAGGAGAAACTCATCGAGGAGAGCATCGTGGTCGCTATCATCACGGCCATCTTCCTGTTCCACTTCTCCAGCGCCCTGGTAGCTATTTTCACCCTGCCGGTGGCGATCCTGTTCGCCTTCATCATCATGCATTTCCAGGGAATCAACGCCAACATCATGAGCCTGGGCGGGATCGCCATCGCCATCGGCGCCATGATCGATGCTGCGATCATCATGATCGAGAATGCCCATAAGCATCTGGAGCGGGATCGCGGCAAGCTGCCGCACTGGCAGATCGTCGCCAACGCCTCCAAGGAGGTCGGCCCGGCGCTCTTCTACTCGCTGCTGGTGATCACGGTCTCCTTCTTCCCGGTGTTCACCCTCGGTGAGCAATCGGGTCGCATGTTCAAGCCGCTGGCCTACACCAAGACCTATGCCATGGCGGGAGCGGCGATCCTCTCCATTACCATCGTGCCGGTCCTGATGGGCTGGTTTATCCGCGGCAAGATCCCCGACGAAGAAAAGAACCCGCTCAACCGCCTGCTGATCCGCATCTATCACCCGGTGGTCGATTTTGTCCTCAGGTGGCGCTGGCCGGTCCTGGTCGCGGCGCTGTTGCTGACGGTGTCGAGCTATATCCCGTTCAGCAAGATGGGCTCCGAGTTCATGCCTCCCTTGTACGAGGGCGATCTGCTCTACATGCCGACGACCATGCCCGGCATCTCGATCACCAAGGCCAAGGAACTGCTGCAGCAGACCGACCGGATCATCAGCCAATTCCCGGAAGTCGAGCGGGTCTTCGGCAAGGTCGGTAGGGCTCAGACGGCCACCGACCCGGCGCCACTCTCCATGCTCGAGACGACCATCACCCTCAAGCCGGAATCGGAATGGCGCCTCGTCCATCATGACCGTTTCTACACCGGCTGGTCGGATTCCTGGGAATGGCTGAAGCAGCCGCTGCGCTGGGCCTGGCCGGAGCAGGGACCGATCGATATCGAGCAGCTCAAGGCCGAGCTGAACGACGCGATCAAGTTCCCGGGCCTGACCAACGCCTGGACCATGCCGATCAAGACCAGGATCGATATGCTTTCGACGGGCATCAAGACGCCGGTCGGCATCAAGATCATGGGCGACGACCTGGAAGTCCTCTCCGATCTCGGCGAACAGATCGAGGCCGTGGTGCGCGACATCCCCGGGACCCTGAGCGCCTTTTCGGAACGCGTGGTCGGTGGCAACTACCTCGATTACGAGATCGACCGCCTGGCCGCGGCGCGCTACGGCCTGACCGTGGGCGACGTCCAGGACATTATCGGGGCGGCCATCGGCGGCATGAACGTCACCGAGACCGTCGAGGGGCTGGAACGCTACCCGGTCAATGTCCGTTACCAGCGCGACTACCGCAACGACCTGCAGTCCCTGCAGCGCGTCCTGGTGCCCCTGGCCGACGGCAGCCACATCCCCCTGTCGCAGATTGCCCAGATCAAGATCAAGAAGGGTCCGCCCGGAATCAAGAGTGAAAACGCGCGGCGCACCGCCTGGGTCTATGTCGACCTGCGCGGCATCGATGTCGGCACCTACGTGGAGCATGCCCAGAAGGTTATTGCGGAGAAGATCAACCTGCCGACCGGCTACAACATCATCTGGAGCGGTCAGTACGAGTACATGCAGAAGGCGAGGGCGACCCTGATGGTCGTGATCCCTCTGACCCTGCTGATCATCTTCGTGATCATCTACATGAACACCAAGAGCATGGTCAAGACCGGCATCATCTTCGTCGCTTTGCCGCTCTCCCTGGTCGGCTGCTTCTGGTACATCTACCTGCTCGGCTACCATATGTCCGTGGCCGTGTGGGTCGGCATCATCGCCCTGGCCGGGATTTCCGCGGAGACCGGCGTGGTCATGCTGCTCTACCTCGACCTGGCCTTCGAACTCTGGAAGAGGAATGGCCGCATGCTCAACCTGGGCGACCTGACCCAGGCGATTCACTACGGTGCCGTTAAAAGGATTCGCCCCAAGATCATGACGATCTGCGTGATCATTGCCGGCCTGGTGCCGATCATGTGGTCCCATGGCGCCGGCGCCGATGTCATGAAACGCATTGCCGCGCCGATGGTCGGCGGAGTGGTGACTTCCGGTCTGATGGAACTGCTGGTCTTTCCCGTCATCTATTTCATGTGGCGCGGCATGAAACTGGAAAAGACCTTGCAGCCAACGGCCGAAGGCTATTTGAAAGAGTAACGATCGATAGAGTGAACCCGAACCGCATCGGCGCAAGTCGATCATAACCACCAAAGGAGATTTTAACGATGAAACGTTCGACAATTACATTCGCAGTCCTGGTTTTCCTTCTGGGCATGCCTCTCTTGACTTTTGCCATGAGCAGCGATGACCACAGCGGCCACGGCCAGTCGATGGCTGCAAACATGCAACACGGCGACATGGCCAAGTCCAAGGACATGTCACAGGACATGCACAAGGGCCACGACATGGCAAACATGGATGACGGCTTCGTCGAGGTCGGCAAGGACAGCAAAGAAGGGGTCGTGGCCACGGTCAAGGTCAAAGCCTACGATGAAAAAGCCCAGGCCACCATGGCGAAGATGGGCATGCAGGCCACTCACCACGTCATGGTCTCGTTTAACGACGAAAAGAGCGGCGCCGAGATCACTGGCGGCAAGGCCGCGGTCAAGATCAAGGATCAGGAATCCAAGCCGGTCATGATGATGCAGATGGGCGCCGGCTTCGGCGGCGATGTCGCGCTGCCGGGCCCCGGCATGTACACCTTCGAAATCGGCACCAAGCTCGCCGACGGCAACAAGCGCCAGTTCGAAGTGGGGTTCCATAATCAGTAAGCATCAGGACCAGGACAACGGGAGCTGCGCTCGCGGCTCCCGTTGTCAAACCACTTTAAGCGTATCTTGAGCCGCAAGGAACACAAAGACAGTCATTCTTCAGAATAGGCGCCATTTTCAATTCTGTCCTTAATCTTTGTGGACCTGCTTTGGCTCATGGCTTTTCTTTTGTTCTTTGCGTTCTTTTTTGGCCATTACATTTTTCCGGCCCTATCAAGACACAGACATTCCTGTCGCTCTCCTGATCATGCTTGCAGAAGCCTTTTTTTATCACCAAAATTAAGGTAATCTCTCTGCCATCATGACCCAGCGCAAACCTCGCAGTACTTTCGAACTGAATTCCGTCCCGACCAAGATATGGCTGCTGGCGACCCTGTTCGTGGCCGGCCTCATCGCTTGTTTGTCTCTGGTTCCCAGTCCACCGCAAATGCCAGGTCTTTTGGGGTGGGACAAGCTGCAGCACGCTGGAGCCTATGGCCTGCTGAGCCTGCTGATCGCGCAAACGCTGAACACCTTGCCCCGCCTGCGGCCGGAGAAAGCCTGGTGGCGCGCGGCGCTGGCGGCAATCTGCTACGGTGGCCTCCTGGAAATCCTTCAGCTGTTAATGCATCTGGGGCGTACGGCGGAATGGTCGGACCTCGCTGCCGATGCGCTCGGTGTGATCATCTGCTGTGTCTTATTTCGTCAGGCCGCAGTCATAAAGTCGCGGCGTAATCGACCCGTTAAGGAGGCCCGTGGATAAGACGCTCACCGCCGCGGCTGCTGCCGGCCAGCTGGTGCTGACGGTCAACGACCGCCTCTCCCGGCACCTGGCCCAGGAGTATGATCGTGCACAGCAGAGGCAGGGGAGGCCGGCTTGGCTCCGTCCTGCGATCCTGAGCCTGTCTGCCTGGCTCAACCGCTGCCAGGGGCAGTTGCCGGGAATGCCGCTGTTCCTCAACCAGGCGCAGCTGCAGCATGTCTGGGAGCGGATCGTCGCCGCCGACGTCGAGAGCACCGGCAACCAGCTGCTCCAGGTTCCGCAGACCGCCCGGAGGGCCCTGCAGGCCCATCAGCTGCTGATCAAGTATGCCGCCCGGTTCGGTGTCAACGAGGCCGCTGAAGATCACCGGGCCTTTCTCCGTTGGCGCCAGGCTTGGCAGAGTGCCGCATCGGAACACGGCTGGCACGATCCGGCTGAAGCCCCCTGGCTGCTCGCCGAGGCCATCTCCCAGGGGCTGGTCCGTCTGCCGGAGCAGATCCTGTTCGCCGGCTTCGATGAAACCGCCCCGGACCTGCTCAATTTGCGTGAGGCGATCCAGAAGCGCGGCACGAGCATCCTTGACTGGCAGCCCCCCGCGTACCCGAATGCCCGGCGGCTGCGGGTCGCGGCCGCTGATGCCGTCGATGAAGTCAGCCGCTGTGCCCGCTGGGCCAGGGCTCTTTTGACCGTCAACCCGACCGCAAGAATCGGCGTCGTCGCTCCGCAACTGGAAGCTTACCGGGAACTGGTCGAGCAGGTCTTCACTGCCGAACTCGAACCGGAAAGGCTGCTGGCCGGTGATGAGGTGCCGCACCTGTTCAACCTCTCCCTCGGCCGGAAGCTGGACCGGGTCGGGGTGGTTGCCGCGGCCCTCAAGCTGCTGAGGCTCGCCCTGCGGGTCGACCAGAGTGAAATCTGCTGGCTCCTCTGTACACCATATCTTGGCAAAGCTGCCGTCGAGGCTGCCGCCCGGGCGCAGCTCGATCGGGAACTGCGGCGCTTGCGGCGCTTTGAGTGGCCATTGCCGCGTCTCGCCGCCACCCTCCGGACTTTTGCTGAAAAGTACGCAATCGCTGCGCCCGGCCTGGTCGAAGTGGTCACGATCCTGGCCACCGACCTGAAGCGTTCGTCGCACCAGCTGCCGGGCTACTGGGCGGAGCATTTCACAACGTTTCTGCAGAAACTGGGCTGGCCGGGAGACCGCGGCCTGTCGAGTGGCGAATACCAGGCGGTTCAGCATTTTCGCAAGGCCCTGGCTGAATTGGCCAGCCTGGACGGCGTCTCGACCGCCATGAGCCGCTCCGCTGCGGCGGCGCTGCTGGCGCGCATGATCGGCAACACGGAATTCCAGCCGGAAGGGGCCGGCGGCCCGGTGCAGGTCCTCGGCGAGCTGGAATCGAGCGGCATGACCTTCGATCACCTCTGGGTGCTCGGTCTGCATGATGCGGCCTTGCCCAGGCACCCCGGCCCCAACCCGTTCATCCCGCTGACGATCCAGCGCCGTCACCGGATGAAACGTGCCGATGCTGAACGGGAGCAGCACTTCGCCGCACAGGTCGCCGCCCGGCTGTTTGCTGCGGCGCCCGATATCGTGCTCAGCTGGCCCGTTCGCGGCAATACCGCTGAACAGCGGCCGAGCCCTTTCCTGAACGGTATCGCCGATGGCCAACCGCTCCAGGCGGAGTCCAATTCTCCGGACCGGCTGTTATGGCAGGCGCGGCCAGCCCTTGAAGAGCTCATCGACGACCAGGGGCCGCCGATTTCCACCCGCAAACCCTTCACCGGCGGCACCGGGATCCTCAAGGATCAGGCCCTCTGCCCGTTCCGCGCCTTTGCGCATCACCGGCTGCGGGCGGAGCGTCTGGATGCCCCGGAGATCGGCATCGACAACATGTCCCGCGGAACCCTCGTGCACACGGTCCTGGAGCTTTTCTGGGCGCAGGTTGTCGACCAGGATGCGTTGCTATCTCTTGATCAGCCAAGCCTCGCCAAGCTCCTGGGCGATGCTGCAGAGGGCGCTCTAGACCGCCTCGAACGGGAGCTGCGCTGCGATCTCCCTCACCGCCAGAGGCAGATCGAACACCAGCGGCTGGTGTCGGTTACCCGGCAGTGGCTGGAGTTCGAGCGGCGGCGCGGCAGCTTCCGCGTGATGGCTGCCGAAAAAAACCGCCAGGTTCAACTCGGCAGCCTGGCGATCCGCACCAGGATTGACCGGATCGATGAGCTTGACGACGGCACTTGCGCCATTATCGACTACAAAACCGGCCGTGCGGACCCCCTGCAATGGCTCGACCAGCGCATCACCGAGCCGCAGCTGCCGGCTTACTGCCTCGGGCTGCCCCACGCCAGCGTCGGGGCCGTGATGTTCGCCGTGGTCCGCAGCAAGGAGAAGGAAAGCGGTTTCAGTGGCCTGGCGCGTGACAGCGCCGCCTGGCCGGGGGCAAAATCGCGCGCGCTTGCCGCCGGCCTCGAAGAAAAGGGCTGGAGTGGTTTCGACGAGGTCCTGGCGCACTGGGAGAAGACTCTCCCAGCATTGGGTGACGCCTTTACCCGAGGCGATGCGGCGGTCGACCCGGTCGATCCCGAGCTGGCCTGCAAATATTGCGATCTCAAGGGGCTCTGCCGGATTCTCGAGCAGGCTGGCGTCGTGCAGGAGGCTCAAGGTGACTGAACTGCAACCCGTACGGCCTGCCGATTGGCGGGAACGGCAGCGAGCGGTCGATATCACCCGCTCCTGTATCGTCCAGGCCCCGGCCGGGTCGGGCAAGACCGAACTCCTGGTGCAGCGCATCCTGGCGCTGCTGGCCGTTGCCGACAGCCCGGAGGAAATCCTCTCGATCACCTTTACCCGCAAAGCGGCCGGCGAGATGCGGCTGCGCCTGCTCCAGGCCCTCGAAAGGGCCGTCGATACCAGCCCTCCCGATGAGCCGCATGCTGTGGAAACCTGGCGTCGGGCCCGCGCCGTCCTGGCCAGGGACCACGCCTTGGGCTGGTCCCTGATGGACAATCCCTCACGGCTTCAGCTGCTGACGATCGACAGCTTCTGTGCTTTCCTGACGCGCCGGATGCCTTGGCTGGCGCGTTTCGGCGATCAGCCGCAGGTGATCGAGGACCCCGCGGACCTCTATCGTCTGGCTGCCGAAGCATTGCTCGCCAGGCTGGACTCCGGCGGTGCCGGTCAGGATGCCGTCGAGCGCCTGCTGGTCCACCTGGACAATCGTCTGACGCTGCTGCGTGATCTGCTCGTGGCCATGCTCGGGCGGCGTGACCAGTGGCTGCGGCACCTTATGGCCCGGCGCGGCCAGCCGCCGCGCCAGATGCTGGAATCCGGCCTGCAGCTCTATGTGAGCGCTGCCCTGGATCAGGTCTGGTCCGCCCTGGGCAGCGACACCTGCCGGGAACTCTGGGCTGTCTCCCGCTACGCAGCTGAAAACCTGGCCCGTGAGCAAGCCGATCACCCGCTGGCCGCCCTGCATAACGCTGAGCACAACCCCGCTTCGCTCGAACAGTGGCTGGTCATGACGCAACTGGTCCTGACCGGCTCGTCCGAGGTCAGGAAGACCCTCACCAAAGCCAACGGTGTTCCGGCAGACAAGACTCCCCAGGCGCAGGCGATGAAAGCCCGTGCGCTGGCCCTTTTGGAAGTGATCAGGGCGGACCCTGCCGCAACCCGTGCGCTGCAAGCCTTGCTTCGTCTGCCGGCGACCGGCTACTCCGAGGAGCAGTGGCTGGTCCTGGAGGCGCTGGTCGAGCTGCTGCCGCTCGCCGTGGTTGAACTGCAGGAAGCCTTTCGCCGTGCCGGGCAGGTCGATTTCATCGAAATCGCCGGGGCGGCCCAGGCCGCGCTCGGCTCGGTCGTGGAGCCGGAAGAGCTGCTTCTGCAGCTGGACAGCCGCATCCGGCATATCCTGGTCGATGAATTCCAGGACACCTCCTACGCCCAGTACGATTTGCTGCGCTGCCTGACCGCCGGCTGGGAGGCTGGCGACGGCAGAACCCTGTTCGTGGTCGGCGATCCGATGCAGTCGATCTACCGTTTTCGGGAAGCCGAGGTCGGCCTCTACCTGCGGGTCTGTCAACGCGGCCTGGACAGCCTGCCAATGGAGCGCATTGTTCTGAGCACCAACTTCCGCTCGCGCAAAAACCTGGTCGATTGGGTCAACGACCATTTCGGCGGGCTGTTCCCGGCCGTAGAGGACGAAGTGCGCGGCGCGGTTTGCTTCGCGCCGGCTACTGCTTACGACCGGAGCGCGGGAGTGCCAGCGGTTTCCGTACACGGCTTCGTCGGCCGTCAGGACATGACCGAGGCCGACCAGTTGGTCACGCTGGTTCACCAGGCCCGGCAGGCCAAGCCTGACGGGACGATTGCCGTTTTGGTGCGGTCCCGCAACCACCTGGCAGTGATCGTCAATGCCCTGAAAAAAGCCGGTCTCACTTATCAGGCCCAGGATATCGACCCCTTAAGCGGCCGTCCGGTCGTTCAGGACCTGGTCTCCCTGGCCAGGGCCCTGCAGCACCCCGCAGACCGGGTTGCCTGGCTGGCCGTACTCAGGTCCCCCTGGTGCGGCCTGACCCTGGACGACTTGGCCAGATTGTGCAGCCGGGACTCCCGCGCCACTGTCTGGCAGCTGTTGACCGACCCCGCCGAGCAGACCGAAATGTTCGATCAGCTCAGCCCGGATGGCCGGCAGCGCCTGGAACGCATCATGCCGGCCCTCGACCGCGCCTTGAGAAGCCGGGGACGGCTGGGCCTGCGGCGCCTGGTGGAATCGACCTGGCTGGCGCTGAACGGGCCGGCCTGCGTCGGCGAGGCGGACCTGCTCGATGTCAGGCAGGTGTTTGCGCTCCTGGAAGAGTTCAACGACGATACTCTGGACAAGCTCGAAGGGCAGCTTGAAAAGCTGTTTGCCGCTCCAGACCCCCAGGCCGGGCCGGAACTGCAGCTGATGACCATTCACAAGGCAAAGGGCCTCGAGTTCGACACGGTCATTCTCCCCGGGCTTGGCCGCGGGGTGCGTTCTCGGGAGCGGGCCCTGCTGCGTTGGCTGGAGCACCCGGACTATGAGCTCCTGCTGGCACCGATTCCGCCGCTGCAGAGCGATCAGCTGGAACCGACCTATCAGGCGATCGGCAGCCTGCTGCAGGAGAAGGACGATCTTGAAACCCTGCGTCTGCTGTATGTGGCCGTCACCAGGGCAAAGTCCCGCCTGCACCTGCTGGGCCACGCCAGGCTTGATCGGGCCGGCCAGCTGAGCCCGACGCCCGGTTCGCTGCTGGCCGTCGCCTGGCCGGCCCTGCACGCCGATTTTTCCACAGGGGCTGTTGTCTCTGAGAGTGAGCCGTGCGAAGAGCCGCATCGACCGAAATTGCGCCGCCTGCCGGCGCAGTGGCGCGCTCCGCAATCGGCACCGCCCCTGGTCGTCGAGGCGAGCACGGTCCGGCTGGCTTCGGCGAGCGGTCACTATGAAGAAGACCTCTTCAGGTCGCGACGGACGGAGGAGGGGAGGGTTGTCGGGACGCTCGTCCATGTATGGCTGGAACGCATTGCCGGTGACGGTCCGGACCGCTGGCCGGCGGCCGCCATCAAGGGCCTTGCCGGGCGGCTCAGGGCCCAGCTCGGCGCTCAGGGAGTGCCGGCCGAGCGGCTCGAGGCCTGCTCCGCGCTGGTTTTGGACTGTCTCACCAATACCGTTGCCAGCGAGCGCGGCAGATGGCTGCTGTCGGGACACCGGGACGCGGCCAGTGAGCTGCCGCTCAATGGCTTGATTGACGGCCAGCTGATCCATGCCACCATCGACCGGACCTTTGTCGACGAAGAGGGCCTGCGCTGGGTGGTGGATTACAAAACCAGCGCCCCGGCGCCAGGAGAGAGCTCCGACCAGTTCATGGCCCGGGAGCTGGCACGTTACGGCAGTCAGCTGCAACTCTATGCGACGCTCGTCAGGCAGCTGCTGCCGGATGGCCCGCAACTGCGTGCCGCGCTCTATTTCCCGGTTTTTGACGGCTGGATCGAGGTGCCTGTTTGAGCTTTGCCGCTTGACAAAAGAGCGGCCGCCAAGACCCGAAGGCTCTGAGTTGCTGCCTGGCTTGAGACAGGCAAGCCTCCCAGCCTGGCCGAGCTCAACGCGAAACAGCTGATTGTCGTTTGCTTTGTGCCTGAGTGCTTTAGTGGCTTGTCTCGAGAGGATTTCGACCAAAAAAGCCGGGGCCTGTACAGCTTAGTACCGGCCCCGGCGGTTGATGCCAGTGGTGGTTATGTCAGGGCAGGGGGCTTTCTGTCCCGCCTCGGCGCCTGTCAACCC
This sequence comes from Geobacteraceae bacterium, assembly GCA_024640545.1. Classification (GTDB taxonomy): domain Bacteria; phylum Desulfobacterota; class Desulfuromonadia; order Desulfuromonadales; family BM103; genus JAHEDT01. Next base: position 1,355 of record JAHEEU010000024.1, on the reverse strand, counting down.
CACGGTAGCGGGGCAGGCTCTGACTGCGAATCGCGTCGCGTCCGACCACGGCCCAGCCATCGGATCGTTTGAAGCTGGTAACGACCTGTTGTTCGAGAAGGTTGTCGAGCACGCTCGGCTTGACCATGTCGAATCTGCCGTCACTGTACATGACTCTAATCAGCATTGTTTTCCTCGCCTGTCTGGGATATTCCTGAGCTTAGCATGATGCGCAGGTTTTCTGTCACTTGCAGCGGTCAGTTGATCGTCGGTCGGTCGATGGAAACGAGCTCAATGCGCATGGTCAGCGGCCGGCCGGCCAGGGGGTGGTTGGCGTCCAGGGTTACGGTTCGCGCATCGCGCTTGACGATGTGCAGCTTAAATCGCGTACCGTCTTCGGAAGTGACCTCGAGCTGCCCGCCGATGTTGAGCTCGAGGCCTTCGGGCAGGGCATCGATGGCGACCACTTCGACCAGGCGGGACTGGCGCAGGCCGTACCCGGCCTCCGGCGGAATGGTCACGGTCTTCCGGTCGCCGACCGACATGCCGACCACTGCCATTTCCAGGCCTGGAATCACCTGGCTCTCACCGAGCACAAAGGTCAGGGGATCGTTTTCATCTGAAGCATCGAAGACGCTGCCATCTTCGAGTATCCCCTGGAATGTGACGGTGACGGTGTCACCTTCCTGCGCTCTGTTCATCTGCCCCCACCTGGCTTGACTTGCTTTTTGATAGCGTTTCCGGTGGCTCTTGTCAAGTTGATTGCCATGGAGCATAAATCTGGGGTACATTGTATTGATATGAAAAAGTCTATGTAGAAAATCTGAAAAAGGTGAAATGAAATATGTCCATAAACAAACGATGGTTCAGCGCACTTCTGATCAGCACGATCTTGCTGCTGGGCGGCCTGCTCGTCCTGCCGGCACCGATGAAGGCCTCGACGCCCGACGAACTGGACCAGAACCGGGCTCGGCTGCTGACTTACGTTCTCAAGCGCCAGGTCGAAAATCATTTCAGCGGCAAGCAGGTCGACGATGAACTCTCACGCGCCGTTTTCAAGCTTTACATCAAGCAGCTCGATTTCCAGAAGCGGCTGCTGCTGGCCGCCGAAGTCGAACAGTTGGAAATCTTCGCGGACCGCATCGATGACGAGATAGAGAGCGGCAAGATCATCCTCGCACCCCTGGCGTACCGACTGCTGGGCAACAGTATCGCCCGTGCCGAAAAGCTGGTGGACCAGGCCCTTGCCGAGCCATTTTCCTTCGATGTGGCCGAGGACTACGAAACGGACCCCGAGAAGCTGGCGTTTTGCGACACGGAAGCCGAACTTGCCGAGCGCTGGCGCCTGGACCTCAAGTACCGGACCCTGAGCCGTT
>JAHEEU010000166.1 GCA_024640545.1 Geobacteraceae bacterium | reverse complement strand
CACGCAGCCCGACGTGGAGGCGATCAAGGCCCGCTTCGCTGCCTATATCGAGAGCGAGGAATTCGAAGAATCGGGGTTCAATTTTTTCAAGGAGCTCGATTCCCACGACGAGGGGATTCTGGCGGAAATGGGCCGGCGTGCGCGACGCGGCGTGTTTAACACCCTGATGATCACCAAGACCGCCCTGGTCAACGATAAAACCGCCGCGAACAGCTATGCCTTCCTGCTGGATGATTTAACCGTCGAACAGACACAACTCCCCTTCGCAGCCGTTGCCCTCGACCTGGTCAGTGGTGAGGCTGTCATTCTCGATCAGGGGCGGCTGCGCGACGTGATCGCGGCTTCCTGCGCCATGCCGGGAGTGCTCAATCCGGTCAAGCTGGACGGCCGGCTGCTGGTCGATGGCGGCTGGGCCGAGACGGTGCCGATCAGGGCCGCCCGCCAGCTCGGTGCCGATTTTGTCATCGCCGTCGACGTCGGTGACGCCCTGGCCGCCTTCGAAGTACCACGCAACGCCCTCGATGTCATTGCCCGTGCCGATTCCATGGCCCGCACCGCCCTCAACAAAGAACAGCTCAAGGCCGCCGACGTCATCCTCTCGCCGCAAAACGGGGTGACCCACTGGGCCGATTTCTCAACCACCACCCAGGCCATAGTGCGGGGAGCAGAAGAAGTCGACCGAAAGATTGACACTGTGCGGCGTGCGCTCAAGAAGGCGCGACGGCCGAGCTGGTTCGGCTGGGTAAGGGGAGACACTTAAAAGGGACACTCAAAGTTGAGTGTCCCTTTTAAGTGTCCCGCCCCATAAAGAACAAATCCGGCCAGGGCGAATAGAGACGTTCAGTCGACCTGGGAAAGCAAGCCGGGGGCCGGCGCGGCCAGCCGCCGCTCCCGCGCCAAAGATTGCAGCCGCAACCCGGTCAGGAAGGCGGCGCCGATCAGCAGCAGGATCAGCAGGACCACTCCAGGCCAGCCCCAGGCGCCGTAGAAGAAGCCGCCGCCGGTGCCGGAGATGCTCGAGCCGAGATAGTAGGCAAACAGGTAGAGGGAAGAGGCCTGGCCGCGGGCCCGGTCGGCAAGCACGCCGACCCAGGCCGAGGCGATCGCGTGGGTGATGAAGAAGCCGATGGTAAATACCACGATACCGAGGATGACCGCGAAAAGCTGACTCAGCAGGGTCAGCAGCAGCCCGGCCACCATCACGGCTAGAGCGGTAAAGAGAATCTGGCTGCGGCCGAAACGCTCGACCAGTCGCCCCATGACACTGGAACCGCAGGCGCCGAAGGCATAGGCGACGAAGATCAGTGCCACCTGGGCCTGGCCGAGCTGGAATTCGGGTCCCAGCAGGCGGAAGGTGACATAGTTGTACAGCGTGACGAAGCCGCCCATGCAAGTAAAGGCGAGAAAATACAGGTAGAGAAGGCCGGGGTTGCGCAGGTGGCCGACCAGCGAAGCGGTCAGCTGACCAAGGCGCAGCGGCCGACGCTGGAAGTTGCGCGACGGCGGCAGCAGGTAGAGAAACAAAATCCCCAGCAGCAGGCTGATCAGGCCGATACCGGCGACGGCCGAGCGCCAGGACATCAGGTCGGTCAGCCAGGCGGTCAGAATCCGTCCGGTCATGCCGCCGCAGGCGTTGCCGGCAATGTAGAGCCCCATGGCGCTGCCGAGGGCCCGCGGCTCGATCTCCTCGTTCAGGTAGGCCATGGCCACCGCCGGTACCCCGGCCAGGACAATCCCCTGCACCAGGCGAACTCCCAGCAGGGTCGGCAGTGAAGCGCTGGCGGCACTGACCAGGGCGAGACCTGATGCCAGGAGCACGGCGAAGCCCATCATCCCGCGCCGGCCCCAGGCGTCGGAGAGGGATCCAGAGAGGGGCAGGGTGACCGCCAGGGCGAAGGTGGCAAAGGACAGGGAAAGGCTGGCCACCGCCGGTGAAATGCTGAACTCGCTGACCAGGTTCGGGAAGAGCGGTTGAAAGGTGTAGAGGGTGGAGAAGGTTACAAAGCCGGCAAAGAACAGGGCCAGGTTGGCCCGCCGGTAATCCTTGCTGCCCCGCTCGATATATTGGCTGTCCGTCACAAGTCGCTCCATGTCGTTTCGCTGCCGTTGTTCGATGCACAGGTTACTCGAAGCTTGAGCATAAATAAAATATATTGTTATTATAAAAACGATAACAAAATATTATGTGGAGGTGGCTATTATGGATCTGCGTCAACTGCGGGTCTTTGTCGAGATCGTCCGCCAGGGCAGCTTTACCCAGGCCGCCGAGCAGCTGCACATTGCTCAACCAGCGGTCAGCATCACGCTGCGTAAACTCGAGGAGGAGCTCGATCTTATCCTGCTCAACCGGCAGGAGAAGCGCATCAGCCTGACCGCCGAGGGAGAAACCCTGCTGCGGCATGCCGAGCGGATTCTCGACAGCCTGGCGGCGGCCGAGACGGACATGGCCGAATTGCGCGGGCTGGATGACGGCGAGGTGCGCATCGGGATCCCGCCGATGATGAGCTCCTACTATTTTCCGCAGATCATCCGGGCCTTTCGCGATCGCTACCCGAACCTCAAGCTCTCAGTCCTCGGTGAAGGGGCCGGCCGCATCCAGCGGTTGATCACCAAGGGGGAGCTCGACATGGGAGTAATCGCCGGGACCAGGCTCATGGAGGGGCTGGAATCCCAAGCCTTGCTCCGCGAGGAGATCGTGGCCTGTGTCCCGCGGCAGCACCCGCTGGCCGGCCGCGACAAGATCAGCCTGAGCGAGTTCCTGAAAGAGCCGCTGATTCTCTTCAAGGAAGGTTATTACATGCGCGAGCTGATGGATGAACTGGTCGCCGGTGAGCACCAGCCGCCGCGGGTGGTTTTTGAAACCAACCTCTTCTCCCTGGTGCGCTCGCTGATCAAGCAGCAGCTGGGCATTTCGACTTTTCTGCGCATGGTGGTCAGCAGCGATGACGAACTGGCGGCGGTTTCCTTCGACCCGCCGCTGCACCTTGACCTGCTGGTCGCCTGGAAGGCCGGCCGCCACCTCTCCCGCGCCAACCGGGCTTTTATCGACTTTCTCAAAGAAGGCCGGGTGGGAGCCGCAGGCTGAGCCGGTTGGCACGGCAAGGTGTTTGTCTTGGGGGGTGATTTACTGGGTTCAAAGCTGCGCTGCTCTGCTGGTGCAGCTCAGCACCGCCACCAGGTAGGCCCCGGCCCCCAGCACCAGCAGCAGACTGTACCCCACCTCCACAGCCAGCAGGGTCGCGATGGCGGCGCCGACCACCGAGCAGCAGCCGTTGATCCCCCAGGCCCAGGGGACCTGTGCCGGATGCTCGCGATTGAGCAGGCGCAGACCGAGAGGGAAGGGCATGCCCATCATCACTGCTGCTGGCAGCAGCACCAGCATCGCCAGGGCGACGCGCCCCGGCAGCGGCAGCTGCAGGGTCGCCTGCAGAAGAGGTCCGAGCAGAAGGGCAAGCAACAGCAGGGCCGCGGCAACCATGGTAGCCCAAAGCCCGGTGCGCAGTTTGGCCAGGCGTCCGGTCAGGGCGCTGCCGATCGCCGAGCAGGTCAGCATGACACCCACGACCAGCGCTGCCGAGTAGACAGGCTGGCCGAGGTAGAAGGTGAAGCGATGGATCAGGGCCAGCTCGGTCCACATGTAACCGATGCCCAGTCCGCCGAAATATAGCAGGGTGCGCCAGCCCCGCTGCCCCTTGAAGGGCAGGCGCACCAGGGGCAGCAGGATCAGCAGGGCCGCCAGAAAGACCAGGACCAGCGCGGCCAGTCCCGCTACCAGCAGCCCCGATTCGAGAAACGGCAGGGCCCGTTGCCCGTAAAGTGCGATCATGGTTTCGAGCTGGTCCCAGCGCAGGAACTGGGCGAAGAACGGCCGGTCGTCGCTTACCGGCCGGATATTGAAGGGGTAGTCTTTATAGAGCGCCTTACGCCGTTCGTCGAAAAGCGCATCGAGCAGGGTGAGGAGAGCGTCGTCCTGAAGACGGTTGTAGCTTTGGCGTTCCGCTGCCCGAAGGCCGGGGAGCAATGCCGGGTCAAAGGCCCAGCGGGTCGCGAACGTCCTGATCCGTCCCACGTCCTCGGCAGTAAACGGTGTGCGCTTGACACAAAAGGTAATGGTCCCCCAGCTGCGTACGGCGACCAGGTGTGCCGCGGGATCGCTGACCCCGGCCTGGTCGAGCATCTCCACCAGGCTGGCGAGCAGGCGCGCCGGGCTGCGCACCGGGTAGTCGACCCAGGTGGTGACTGCCAAAAGCCCTTTGACGGTGAGCTTTCGCCATGCTTCATGCAAGGCTTCACGGGTCAGAAGGGGTTGCTCATGCAGGGCGAACAAGCCGGCGTTGCCACCGAAGCCGCCGACCTCCGGCAGGATCACCAGGTCGTAGCTTTCCCGGTCGCGGGCCAGCCAGGTACGCGGGGCGGATGTCTGCCAGTCAACTCCGGGGTCGGTGAGCAGCCGGCCGAAGCTCTCCGGGGCGCTTGCCGCCAAAACTTCGCTCAGCGGGCCATGGCTGGTCACGGCCACCACCGTTGCCGCACCTTGGGCGCGGGCCTGAGCCACCGCGTCTCCGGTTCCGGCTTCGAGCACCAGGACCGCATGCGGTTTTCCCAGGGCGTAGGGGAGCGCAGAGGTCGTGGCGTCGCGCGGGTTGCTGCTGTCCGGGCGCGGCGGCAGGCTGCCAACCATGTCGCCATTGACAAACGCCGCGGCCGCGCTCGGCAGGGGGCCTGACCAGTTGAGGCTGATCCCGGCGGCACTGCGCAGCCCCGGTGCTGCGACAACATGGACCTGTCCGGCCGCGGCCGCACGCTGGGCGATGATGGTGGCCCCCGGCAGGTCGAGAACCCGACTCAGGTCCTTGTACTGGGAAAGTGGCAGCTGAGCGGGTTGCAACAGGGTGATGGCCGCCAGGGCCAGACCGAGCAGCATGCCGGCATGGGCGGCGCGGCGGCGTTCACCAGCCAACAGGAGGCCCGCCGCTGCGAGCGTCAGCAAGGCACAGAGCGGCGGCAGCTGCTCTGGCAGCAGCAGGGAGAGGCCTGCCAGGCCGAGAGGACAGCCAATCCCCGAGCCCAGCATATTGGCAAAATAGTAGCTGCCGATCTTCTCGGTCCCGGCAGTGAAAACCAGGCCGATGACCAGTGCACCGCACAGGAAGGGGAGCAGCAGCAGGCACGCTACCGCAACCAGCCGCAGCAACTCTGCCGGGTCAACGAACAGCAGCAGCGAATCAAAGCCGCCGAACAGGGCCCTGATCAGCCACAGTGCCCCGGCCAGGGCCATAGCGCAGGCGCAGAGCAACAAAGGCAGCAGCTGATCCTGACGTGCCATCATCCAGTCCCGGGCCAGGGCGAGGAGCGTGCCGGCCACGCCGAAGCCGAGCAGGGCGATGGAGATGACGAAAGCGGCGAAGTGATGCCATTGGCTGGTGGCGATGATCTGCAGCAGGGCGAGCTGGAAGGTGAGTAGAGAGCAGGAAACCAGGGCCAGGGCGAGGTGCCGGCGATAACCCCGGTCGGTCACGCTCATTCCGCCCTCCGGAACGGCACGAAACGCACCGGCATGAGGTTGGCGGAGGTGACGGCGTTGCCCCGCTTCTGAACCAGCATCAGGGTCTGCACGAAGAAGGGCGACCCAACCGGGATGACCATCACACCCCCGTCTTTGAGTTGTTCGATCAGCGGCGGCGGGATGAATTCGCTCGCGGCCGTGACGATAATCGCGTCGAAGGGCGCCTGCTCGGCCCAACCGTGATAGCCGTCAGCGGCCCTGGTCTGAACCGCCCCGTAACCGAGCTCCCGCAAGCGTGCGACAGCATCGGTGGCCAGTTCCGTAATGATCTCGATGCTGTAGACCTCGGCCCCGGTTGCGGCCAAGATGGCCGCCTGGTAGCCGGAGCCGGTGCCGATCTCGAGAATCTTCCTGCCGGGTCCGGGGCGGATTAGCTCGGTCATGTAGGCGACGATAAACGGCTGGGAGATGGTCTGGCCATGGCCGATCGGCAGAGGGCGGTCGTCGTAGGCCGAGGCTGCTTGCGACCCCGGAACAAAGCGATGGCGGGGGATCGCGCGCATTGCCGCCAGGGTCGCCGGATCTTTTACCCCCCGTGACACGATCTGCTCGCGGACCATCGCCATGCGTTCAGTGGCCCGGTCGCTCTCGGCCCGGGCGTCGCACACTGGCAGCAGGACGAGGCAGAGCAGCAGGACGTATGCCCTGTAAGGCAGGACGGGCGGTTTGCGCATGGCCACCTCCAGGCGGGGTGCGATGCGGAAATTATATCAGAAGATGGAAATTCTTCCGGAGAGGCTCAGGGCTGCCCTGGAAAACTGATCGGGCCGGCGGGGTCTTGACTCCTGCGTGCAATGGCGTAGTCATATAAGACAAGACCCAACCACGTCACGTTCAGGGAGGTGCCGCATGTTCGAAGGTTTCGCGCGTTCCAGGATGACAGTCGATGATATCGAGATCAACCTGGTCGTGGGCGGCAGCGGGCCACCGCTGCTGCTCCTGCACGGCTATCCGCAAACCTACCTGATCTGGCGCAAGGTTGCGCCAAGCCTGGCCCGGCGGTTCACCGTGGTGGCCAGCGACCTGC
>JAHEEU010000023.1:6379-24434 GCA_024640545.1 Geobacteraceae bacterium | reverse complement strand
TTGACCAGCGGCGGCAGCAGGACGGCGTCGCCGAAATCGACAACCACGGTGCCGGGGTGGGCGGCGGCCAGGGCGCGGCCGGTACCGACCGCCTGGACCTGCCCGGCCTTGACCAGCAGGGCGCCATCCTCGATCGGCGCAGCAGAGATCGGCAGCAGGTAGCGGGCACGGTAGAGGGTGGCGCTGTCTCTGGGCTCGGTCAAAATCAGCTCGCCTTGGTCTTAAGCTGCACTGAGAGGTCGGCAACCCCGGCACAGAGGAGCTCGACCTGCTGCAGGAGCGCCTGGATATCCTGCTGCAGGACGATGGTGCATTGCTCCTCGAGCACCGACTGCAGGATCGCGTCGGTGGTCAGCGGGTTGGCCAGGACCACGCGCAGCACGGTGACCTGCTCCGCCCCGGACAGGGGGATGCGCAGCCGGGTCCGCGAGACAAAGGTCTTGCCCGCCTCGCGCTGGTCCTTCTGCAGCAGCTGGTTGACCTGGTCCAGGAGCAGGTTGATCTGCCTGCGCTGCTCGGCCGAGGCCCGCTGCAGCGCCTGCTGCACCGTGGCCGGGCAGTAGCGGTAGGTGAGGATGTTCAGCTGCGGCTCGCTGGTCAGCTCGAAGTCGGGCTGGCGCCGGATCATTGCGGCGAAGGACCTGGCCCGTTCGATCCCCAGGTCGATCAGCAGTTCGTAGCCCTTGCGGCCGATGATCGACAGCCCGGCATGCACCAGCAGGGCCTTGCCCGGGCGGGACCCCTCCAGGGTGTGACTGCCGAGGTCCTTGGAGCCGCGGCGCAGAATGTAGGCGGCATGGTGCTCGATGGCCGACAGCGCGGTCGGGTCCCTGAAAACCACCATCCCCGCCCCCATCGGTACGTAGAGCTGCTTGTGCGCGTCCAGGGTGACCGAGTCGGCGCGGGCGATGCCGTCGAGCAGGTGCCGGTTGCGCTCGGAGAAGAGGGTCGGCCCGCCCCAGGCGGCGTCGACGTGATAATGGCAGCCGAGCTCGCCGGCCAGGTCGGCCAGCTCATCGAGCGGGTCGACGCTGCCGGTTTCGGTGGTGCCGGCGATCCCGACCAGGGCCAGGGGACGGATGTTCTCGTCGCCCAGGCGGCGGCAGGCGTCGCGCAGCTGCGGCAGGTCGATGCGGTTGTGCTCGTCGGTCTCGACGGTCACCAGGTTGTCCCGGCCGATGCCGAGCAGGTCGGCGGCCTTGCCGAGCGAGTAGTGGCCCCGCCGCGAGACCAGCACGGCCAGGCCGTCGCAGCCGAGGTGCTTGAGCGAACGGGCCAGGCCTTCCCGGGCGATGCCGTTGAAGGTCTCGGAAGGCGCAAACAGCCGGTTGCGCGCCACCCACAAGGCGGTGACGTTGGCGATGGTCCCGCCGGAGCAGAAAGCGCCGAGGGCATGCTGGCTGTTGTGGATCCAGCGGCCGTAGAACGCCTCGTCACCCAGGTACACCAGGCGGTGCAGCATGGCCAGGACCTGGCGCTCCAGCGGCGTGAACACCTTGGAGGTCTCGACCTTGACCAGGTTCTGGTTGAGCGCCGTCATGATGCGTGAGAGCGGCAGCATGAAGTAGGGCAGCGCCGAGGTCATGTGACCGATGAAGCCGGGAGCCGCAGTGTGCACCGACTGGGCGACCAGCTTCTGCTTGACGAACTCGGTGTACTCGGAGACGAAGGTCGGCTCCTCGGGGATGGTCGAGGTGGAGAAATCGCCTTCGATCTCTTCGAGGCTGCGCTCGAGAGCGACGATGTGGGTCTGCAGGAAGCCGGCGACGTCCCGGGTGATCGCCCGGTCGATCTCGCCGAGGGTCGAATCGGGCGCTTCGGGAATCGTGAAGATCCGGTAGAGGTTTTCCAGGGTGGCGCGCGCCACCTCGCGGTTTTTCAGCATGGCTTGGCCTGGTCCAGAAGGGGTCCGTTGTCGATCAGGCGGGGTTTGCCGAAAAACACCGCCAGCAGCAGGACCGAATCGGCGTCGATGCGCTCCTGTTCCTGCAGCGTCGCCCGGTGGCAGATGCGCAGGTAATCGATGCGCGCCGCCGGCTGCGCCTCGATCATGGCCTGCAGGGCGGTCAGCACTGCGCCGGACTCGCGCACCCCGTCGGCCGCCAGCTGCCGCCCATGGGCCAGCGCCCGGGCAAGACTCAGGGCCTGACGACGTTCGTCGGCGGAGAGGTAGACGTTCCTGGAACTCATCGCCAGGCCGTCGGTTTCCCGCACGATCGGCATGCCGACGATTTCCACCGGCAGGTTGAGGTCGGCCGTCATGCGTTGCACCACGGCCAGCTGCTGGAAATCCTTGCAGCCGAACAGCGCCACGTGCGGCTGGACGATGACGAACAGTTTAGCGACCACCGTGGCGACGCCGCGGAAATGGCCGGGGCGACAGGCGCCTTCGAGGGTCGCCGTCAGGGGGCCATCGACGTTGACGAAGGTCGCATAATCAGGCGGATAGATTGCTGCCGCAGCGGGGTAGAAGAGCAGGTCGACAGCGCAGTCGCGGGCCAGCCGCTCGTCGCGCGCCAGATCGCGCGGGTAGCTATCGAGGTCCTCGCCCTGGCCGAACTGGGTCGGGTTGACGAAGATCGACAGGACCAGCAGCTCGCCGCGCTTGCGCCCTTCGCGCAGCAGCGACAGGTGCCCCTCGTGCAAAAAACCCATGGTCGGCACGAACGCTATTTTTCGGCCCGCCGCCCGTGCCGCCAGGCAGCGGTTCTGCATTTCTGTTATGTCGGAGATGATGTCCATAAGACCAGTGACGCGGGACGCGGGACGAGGGACGCGAAAACCTCGAAACGACCTGCGAACATCCTATCTAAGTGTCTGTATGTTAATAATATTCGTCTTTCAATGGTAAAGTTTTTGACGTCCTCGTCCGGTTTCCTGCCTCCGTTTCCAACACCAGGGACAGGCACCTTCGGAGCCAGTCCCCTTACCTTCAGCCTCCAGCCTTACAGCTTACAGCTTATCGACATCCGCGCCCCGCGCCACGCGCCACGCGTTCCGGCCTCTAAAAAGAATGTTCCGGCCCGGGGAAGCTCCCCGCCTTGACCTCGCGGATGTAGTCGTCGACGCCCTGGCGGATCGTGCCGGAGACATCGGCAAAACGCTTGACGAACTTGGGCGAATATTTTTCGCACAGGCCGAGGATGTCGTGAATCACCAGCACCTGGCCGTCGCAATCGGCTCCGGCGCCGATGCCGATGGTCGGAATCGTCAGCTCGGCGGAGATGCGCCCGGCCAGCCTGGCGGGGATCCCCTCGAGGACCACGGCGCAGGCCCCGGCTTCGGCCACCGCCCGGGCGTCGGCCAGCAGCTGGTTGGCCTGGGCTTCCTCGCGCCCCTGCACGCGGTAGCCGCCCATGCGGTGCACCGACTGCGGCGTCAGGCCGATGTGGCCGACCACCGGAACGTCCATGGCGACAATCGTGCGAATCGTCTCGGCGACATGCACGCCGCCCTCGAGTTTGACCGCGTGGGCACCGCCCTCCTTGATCAAACGTCCGGCATTGCGGCGGGCCTCGGTCAGGTCGACCTGGTAGGACATGAACGGCATGTCGGCAACCACCAGGGCGTGGGCCGCGCTGCGGGCCACGGCCCGGGTATGGTAGACCATCTCGTCCATGGTGACCGGCAGGGTGTTGTCGTAGCCGGCCACTACGGAACCCACCGAGTCTCCCACCAGGATCATGTCGATCCCGGCCTGGTCCAAGATCCGGGCGAAGGGGTAATCGTAAGCGGTCAGCACCGCGATCTTCTCACCTTTGGTCTTCATGGCCAGCAGATCCGGAATCGTCCGGCGTTTTTTGGCAGTCTTGCTCAATGGTAGCATCCTCGCTGATAGCGGTTTTCAATAAAAAAAGCCTCCCGAATCCATCCGGAAGGCAGCCGCGCACGCGGCGCCAAGCACCGCGCGTGTTCCCTTGCAACTGCTGCCGTCCCAGTCTCATGGATCCAGGCGGAATGTCGTTGAACCTTCTTCCCGCAGCGGCTCCGGCACGGGTTCCGGGCCCGGGAACTGAAGAGTTCAAAAAAGCGTTTTAGTCTATAGCACAAGCACCGGACCGAGTCCAGCGCGATTCCAAAAAATTTCCCCCGCCGCGGGAAAAGAACAGATCAAAAGCCCAAAGAATGCTTGGGGTTGCTTGTGACTTTTCGCGTCCCGCGCCACGCGCCCCTGCCTTTAATCCTCTATCGACTCCAAGGCCCGCAGCAGGACCATGTAAGGGCTGGTGCTGGTCGGGGCGCTGGCCCGCAGCGTCTCGAGCAAGCCGAGATAGTAGTCGAGGCGCTGCCGCCTGGCCGCCATGAAGCTGGCAGTGTCCCGGCCCTCGGCGACGATCATCCTGGTCAGCTTGACGGTCTGCTTGATAAAGGCGCCGCTCAGGCTGGACAGGGCCATCTTGTCCCAGCGGTCATGAGGCGTATATTCGCCGAGGCTCGCCATGACCTGGGGCATCTTCAGGCGCAGGCGGGTCTCTCCCATGGCCGTGGTCACCGTCAACAGGTCGGCGCCGGTCGCTTCGGCAATCTGAACAGCGGGCAGGAAGCCGACCAGGTACTGGAAGCTGGCCATTTCGAGGGCCTTTTCAGCAGGGAAGCCTTCGCCGACCAGTTGCTTGGAGGCCTCCTTGCACAACTGCCACTCCGCCGCCGGCAAGAGCTCCTCGAGATGTTTGCGGAAGGTGGCCAGGCGCTGCCGGTAGCCCTTGACGCACTCCTTGTCGAGGCGGATCTGCAGCCCCTGTTCGACAACCTGCCGGCAAAGCCCTTCCAGGGCCCTTTCCAGGTCGAGCAGGATCTCGTATTGCCTGGAAGCCGGCATCTTGTTGTCGGCCGCCATGATCAGCTGGCGGATGGCAGCGCCGCCGAGGACTTCATCGAACACCAGGTAGGCGGTGACGCCCTCAATGAGCGTGGCGCCGGCCTGGCGGACCAGGCTGTTCAGGAAAGCGCAGCCGGCATGATCCACGACCCGGTTGGTGATCATGGTGGCGATGATCTCGCGCTTCAAGGGGTGCGAGAGGATCTGCGCACTGTAGCGCTTCTGTATTTTCTCGGGGAAATAGTGCTGCAGAAACACCTGGGCCGAGTCCTGGTCGGGCAGGCTGCTCTCGAGCAGGGCCTGGTAAAGCTGCATCTTGCTGTAGGCGAGCAGGATCGACAGTTCCGGCCGCTGGTAGCCCTGGCCCCGGGAGGACATCTCCTTGCGCGAGGGCAGCGCTTCACCCTGGCGGTCCAGCAGCCCGGCGTTGGCCAGGCGCTCGGCCAGGTCGATAAAAGGTTCGCTGTCCTGCTGGCAGCGCAGCAGGTCGAGCGAGAGGCACAGGCTCTGCGTGTAGTTGTTGGCCAGGACCTGCTCGCAGACATCGTTTTCGACTTCCTGCAGCTGCCGGTTGCGGGTGCGCTCGGTCTTGATCGCGCCGATTTCGCGCAGGTGCTGGAAGAAGATCTTCAGGTTGACTTCGTGGTCGGAGGTGTCGACCCCGGCGGAGTTGTCGATCGCGTCGGTATTGATCAGGCCGCCGGCCATGGCATACTCGATGCGGGCCGTCTGGGTTAAGCCGAGGTTGCCGCCTTCGCCGATCACCCTGGCCTTGATCTGCAGGGCGTTGACGCGCAGGTTGTCGTTGGCGCGGTCGCCGACATCGGAGTTTTTCTCCAGCGACGACTTGACGTAGGTGCCGATGCCGCCATTCCAGAGCAGGTCGATTTCGGCGACCAGCATGCGCCGGATCAGCTCATCCCCTTCCATGGTCGCATGGCGGACGCCCAGCCATTTCTGGACGGCGGGCGAGAGGGGGATATCCTTGGAGGACCTGTCCCAGACGCCGCCCCCGGCTGAGATCAGCTCGGGGTTGTAGTCGCTCCAGCTGGAACGCGGCTTGTCGAACAGCCGCTTGCGCTCCCGCCAGGACCTCTGCGGGTCCGGATCGGGGTCGAGGAAAATATGCATATGGTTGAAGGCCGCCAGCAGGCGGATGTGCTTGGACAGCAGCATGCCGTTGCCGAAGACGTCGCCGCTCATGTCGCCGATGCCGACCACCGTGAAATCCTCGCTCTGGATATCCTTGCCCAATTCGCGGAAGTGGCGCTTGACGCACTCCCAGGCCCCGCGGGCGGTAATCCCGAGCTTCTTGTGGTCGTAACCGACCGAGCCGCCACTGGCGAAGGCATCGCCGAGCCAGAACTTGTAAGCGAGGCTGACGCTGTTGGCGGTATCGGGCAGATGCGCGGTACCCTTGTCGGCCGCAACCACCAGGTAGGGATCGGCATCATCGTAGACCACCACCCCCTTCGGTCGCTCGACCTCTCCGGCGACCCGGTTGTCGACCAGGTCGAGCAGGCCGCGCATCAGGGTGATATAGGCCTGACGGGAGAGCTCGCCGCCCTCTTCGCGGGTGGTGTACGGGGTTTTGACCACGAAGCCGCCCTTGGAACCGACCGGGACGATCAGGGCGTTCTTGGTCATCTGCGTCTTCATCAGGCCGAGCACCTCGGTGCGGAAGTCGTCGGGCCGGTCCGACCAGCGGATGCCGCCGCGCGCCACCTTGCCGCCGCGCAGGTGGATCCCCTCCATGCTGGCGGAATGCACGTAGGTTTCATACATCGGCCGCGGGAACGGCATGTCGATGATGCCGATGGCGCTGATCTTGAAGGAGAGGAAATAATCAGGATCGTTGCGGCGCAGGAAGAAATTGGTGCGGATCGTCGAATCGATCAGGTTGAATAGGCTGCGCAGGATGCGGTCCTCGTTGATGTCGCTGATCCGGTCGAGGGCCTGCGACAGCTCCATGCGGACCGGCATGATGGCCTGCTCTTCACGCATCATGGGGTCCTGCCAGTCCGGGTTCGGCTGGAAGCGCGCTTCGAAATACCTGAACAGCAGCAGGGCCGCCTGGGGATTGTTGATCAGGGCAAAGGCGGCACGCCGCTTGGTGAAGGGGTTGCCCAGCTGGAAATAGTAGTTGCGGTAAGCCCGGAAAACATCGATTTCCTTCCAGTCGAGCCCGGTCAGGACCATGAGACGGTTGAGATAATCGTCTTCAATGCTGCCGTTGCGCAGCCCCTTGAGGACTTCCAGCAGGTTGTCGCGCTGGGAGGCCAGCGGTTTGGCCTCGACGCGGCTGTTGCGCACCGAAAAGCTCTTGACGTAGATCGAACGCTCGTCGACCTCGAGGTTGAAATCGACTTCATCGACAACCGCCAGGTTGAGGTTCTCGAGAAACGGCATCAATTCGTTGAGACAGCTTTGCCGGAGGCTGTAGAACTGCAGGCGGTAGAATTCCTGGCGCTCCTGGAAGGGGCCCCAGAGGTCGAAGCCCTCCTCGCCGCTCTTCAGGACTTTTTCAATCGCCCGGACGTCCCTGATGGCGAAACGCGGGTGAATCAGGTCCTTGTACTCATTGGGGAAAGCGTTGACGTACCGGCGCCACAACAGCATGCCGTTGCTGCCCTTGCCGCCCCGCAAAAGCAGCAGGCGCAGCTTCTCGTCCCAGGGGCGCGTCAGGTCCGTCAAGACCTTCTCCAGGGCATCGATGTCGATTCTGACCTGCTCGCCGCGGGGCACGACCCGAAAGTGCATACTGACGTACTCGGAGTAAAAATGGATCACCCGGGACGCGACATGCTCGGCGGACAGGAAGCGGCCGAGATAGGACTCCATGCGCCGGACCGAGTCGCGGCTGTAGTAGTCGCGGGGCATGATGACCAGCAGCGTGATGCCACGCAGGCTCAGGCTGCGGGTCACCACCAGCTTGACGGACTGCTGGCGCTGCAGGCTGACGAAGGACTGGACCAGCCGGTCCAGCTCCTCCTCAGAGAGGAAGAACATTTCGATCTTCGGGAAGGTGTTGAAGATCTCGACCACTTTGCGGTAGTCGTAGCTGTCGGCCTGGATACGCTGGCGCTGCAAGGCAGCGAGCAGCTTGGCCCGCAGCGGCTCGACGTTGGCGGCCAGTTCGTTGACGCTGTTCTGCGAAAAGAGACCGACGAAGAGGTGTTCAAGCCTGCGGTCGGCCTTGCCGGTCTCGCGGAAGCCCAGGTAGATCAGGTTGTCCTGCTGGTAAAGGGGGCTCTCTTCATCGAGGACGTCGACCACCAGGGGATTTTTACGCGCCAGCAGCTTCTTGGCCTCGGCGGTCAGCTGCAGGGAGGCCCCGTCCCCTTTGCGCCGGGCGAACAGCGTCTTGGGCAGCCAGCCGAGCGGCGGCCCGGTCAGGCGGGATTTGATCGCCCCGCTGTCGGAGCCGGTGATCTCGACCGCGGCATAGCCGAAACAGATGAAGTTGCCGTTCAACAGCCAGGTGATAAAGTCGCCCTGGTCCTTGGTCTCCGCCATATCCTTGAGGCTGCCGAGTTTTTTCTCCAGGTTCCGGCGTTCGCGGCCGACGGTCTGGGCGACGGTCAGGATCCTGCGCACATCGTCTTCAATTGCGGCCGTGTCCAGGTCACGGTCCCCCTCGAACTGGACCAGCATGAACGATTCCAGCGGCCCGCCTTCGGACTTTGCCCTGAGGGAGAGCAGGCAGCCGTCCCTGCGCTGCACCGAAAAGATCGGGTGGGAAATGATCAGGGCCCGCTGCGGCAGCTGCTGCAGGATGGTTTTCAGGGAATCGACCAGATAGGGGACGTCCTGCGTATTGACCATCAGGAAGGAGGAGTTGGAGCTGTCAGGCAGGTAGCTGGTCACCTTGACCTCTTCGTCGCGGTGACGCAGAAAATCGAGGAAATCGTTAAGCCACTCCAGCAGTTCACTGCCGGAGAGCTTGAGCAGGGCGTGAGAATGACTGTAGACCAGCAGGGCATCCGCCAGCACCTGCAGGGACTCGGCGTCCTCGCGGCAGGTCACGGTCGCCAGCTGCTGTCGGATCTCGGCGATTCTGGCATGGTGGGCTTTACCGAAAGTTTTACCGCGTTCCTTGATAACGAGTTCCATTGGTTCCTCTCAGATGATAGTTGCAGTGCGTGGCGGTTCGGCAACCGAACTATCACGCAGCCAGCCGGAGCCCCCGCCTGGCGACGACCTGAAGCATCGTGCTCACTGCGGTCAGCGAGCACCGGCTGAGCCAGAGACAAGCTATAAGTTTAGGAGTTGACGGGGACATTTCAAGCCCTGACCGCGAAAAAACAGCTCCTGCCAATCAATTATCGTGTATGACGATCTCTGCGCCCCGGCGCAGTTCGGCAACCCATTCCTGAAGCAGCTGCGCCCCCCTGGATTTCTTCAGGAAACCGATGATCCTGCTGCGCGCTTCGTCGAGGGTCGGCGGTGCGGGGATTTCATGTGCGGTCACCTTGATCAGGTGGTACCCGTAGGGCGTCCTGACCGGGTCACCGACTTCACCGACGGCCTGGCTGAACGCCGCATCGGCGAAGGCCGCGTCGACCTCCTCACGACGCAGGTAGCCCAGGTCACCGCCCCCCGGGGCGCTGGCACAGACCGAATGCCGCCTGGCGACTTCGGCAAAGTCGCCCTGTTCGGCCCTGGCTTTGAGGGCCCTGGCCTGCTCCAGGGACTGGCCAGGGTCGTCGGGGTCGAGGGGCAGCAGGATCTGGCTGACCCGCACGCGCTCGGGTTCGCGCAGTTTCTCGGGGTGCGCGGCAAAGAACTGCCTGATCTCCGCTTCGTCCGGCTCCGCCACGCCCGCCAGTTTGCGGGTCGACAGGCCCTCGACCGTGACATCCTTGCGCACCATCCTGAGGAAGGCGACTTCGGCCATGCCGCGCTCGGCCAGGCGTTGCCAGAAATCCACCGGGTTCCCCATCATGCGCAGGATCCTGCCGGTCTCCGCCCTGACGGCGGCCTCTTCGGCCACGAGCCCTTCGGCCAGGGCCGCCTGAAAGATCAACTCCCTGGCCACCAGCCGCTCCAGCGCCATCTCGCGCAGCTCGGCATGTGCAGCGGGCGGGGTCTCGTCGAGCGTGGCGTGGAAGTTCTCCCGGGCCAGACTCTGCATGGCTGCGTGCAATGCCTTGTCGTCGATCGGTGCACCATTTACGGTTGCGATTGTCCGCGCCATTCTCACCCTTCCCTGCGGCAGCAACTCAGCTGGTTGGCCAGGGCGCCGAATTCTTCAATCTGCAGCGTCTCGCCGCGCCGGCCGGGGTCGATGCCGGCCTCGGCAAACGCCGGGTCGATCTGCTCCGCCGGCCACCCCGAACCGAGCAGGCTGTTGCGCAGCGTCTTGCGGCGCTGGGCAAAAGCGCCCCGCACTAGCTTTCTGAACAGCGGTTCATCATTCAGAACCAGGCGCGGTTCTGGCAAGGGCTCCAGGCACAGGACCACGGAATCGACCTTGGGCGGCGGGAAGAATGCGCCCGGCGGGACCTTGACGACCCGCTCGATGCGGAACCAGGTCTGCATCAGCACGCTCAGGATACCGTAGTCGCGCGTCCCCTCCGTGGCCACCAGGCGGTCGCCGACCTCCTTCTGGAACATGAGCACCAGGCGCTGAAAGGCATGGCGGTGGTCGAGGACCTTGAACAGGATCTGGCTGGAGATATTGTAAGGCAGGTTGGCGATCAGCTTGTAAGGCGGGTCCTGCAGCAGCTCCGTCCAATCGAGCCGCAGGACGTCGCCAATCCGGACGACGAGGTTCTGTTCAGTGCGGGCCTGCAGGGCCGCGCCGAGATCACGGTCGATTTCAACGGCCAGCACCGGCAGACCGGTCGCCAGCAGCCTGCCGGTCAAGGCGCCCAGCCCCGGACCGATTTCCATGATCCGGTCATCAGCCTGCAGGTCAGCGGCGGCGACGATGCGGTCGAGCACATGTTGATCGCGCAGGAAGTTCTGACCGAAGCGTTTTCTGGGACGATGATTCATAAATTCAGCTTTAAGCTGTAAGCGGTAAGAAAAGGCAGAACCTTATAGTTTACAGCTTTCAGCTTATCGCTCATTTCCTATAGCTTATAGCTTACAGCATTCAACACCAGGGACAGGCACCTTCGGAGCCAGTCCCTTTTCAGCCTTCCAGCCTTCCAGCCTTCCAGCCTACCGCTCAGCTCCTGTCTTTGAACTTCTTGTGCCAGTGCCGGCGCGGCCAGCGGCGGATCTTCCAGGTCTTGATGACCGGGATCAGCCACAGGGTCAGGACATAGGCCAGGAAGCCGCAGACGACGCCGGCGATGATGCCGCCGACCCACATCGGCAGGAGGATTCCCCAGCCGAGGTGCGTGTAGGCCTGCCAGGTAAATTCCGTCGGCAGGCCGACATGCTCCAGGCCAAGGACCAGCCGGCCCACCTCGTATTCAGCAGCATAAATGAACGGTGCCGTCACCGGGTTGGTGACCCACACGCCAAGGATCGCCGCCAGGCGGTTTTCCCGCAGCAGGTAGGCGAAAAACAGCGCGATCACCATCTGGAAGCCGAAGGTCGGGGTCATGCCGATAAAGATGCCGAGGGCCATCCCTTTGGCGATCTCCACCGGGAGACCGCGCAGACGGATAAACCGAACGACCATCAATTTGACTTGCCGGATGAACCCGACCCCGCGCCACATCAACCTAAGTCACTCCACTGTCAGGGGATGATCAGTCCACACCTGCCATATCGAGCGGCCAGCTCGACATGGCGTTGACCATGTTCGTCGCATGCCGGCCATTCTCCAGGTACCAATCTGCCGGCACCCCGAGCATGGCCGCATTATCTCCGCAGAGCGCCGGACTCGGAAAATAAACGCCGACGCCATGCTTGGCGGCGAGCGTTGCGAACCGGGACCGCAGCCCTGAATTACAGGCGACGCCGCCGGCGACGACGATGCGCTCCAGGCCCTCCGCAGCCGCGGCTCGCAGGGTCTTGCGCGTCAGCACCTCGACCATCGCGACCTGGAAACTGGCGGCGACGTCGGCCATGTGCCCGGCTTCCAGCGGCTGCTGGAATTTGTTCAGATACTGCAGAACCGCGGTTTTGATGCCGCTGAAGCTGAAATCGGCATTCGCCCTGTGCAGCATGGGCCGCGGGAAGGCGATCGCCTCGGGGTTGCCCTGCGCGGCCAGGCGGTCGATCAGGGCGCCGCCTGGGTAACCGAGACCGAGCAGCTTGGCGACCTTGTCGTAGGCCTCGCCGGCGGCATCGTCGAGGGTCTGGCCGAGGGTCCGGTAGCGGCCGATGCCGTCGACCCGGTAGAGGTGGCTGTGCCCGCCGGAAACCGCCAGCGCCAGGAAGGGAAACTCCAGGGGCTGCTCGAGCATGGGGGCCAGGATATGCCCTTCCATGTGATGCACGGCCGCCAGCGGCACGCCCAGCCCCCAGGCCAGGGCTTTGGCCGTGGAGAGCCCGACCAGGAGCGCACCGACCAGGCCCGGCCCGCGGGTGACGCCGATCCCTTCGATCTGACCGAGACCGACCCCGGCCTTTTCCAGGGCCGAGTTGACCACCACTGAAATGGCCTCGACATGTTTGCGCGAAGCCAGTTCGGGGACCACCCCGCCGTAGCGGGCGTGCACATCGACCTGGGAGGCGACCACGTTCGACAGCAGCTCGCGGCCATCGCGCACCACGGCCGCAGCGGTTTCATCACAGGAGGATTCTATGCAGAGTACTAACATAAGTTCAGCGGCGCGTGGCGCGTGGCGCGCGGCGCGACAATTCGAAAGCGGTTAAAAGATCACAACTCAACAAATCAGGAGCCTTACCAGGTTAATGGCTTTAATTTTTCCCGCCACGCGCCACCCGCCACGTTTTTCCTATAAGAGATTTGCCGCCAGCTCCGCCAGGCAGGAGCGCTCGCCCTTGTTGAGGGTCACGTGCCCGGCAATTTCCTCGCCCTTGAATTTTTCGACGACGTAGGTCAAACCGTTGCTGGCGGAGTCGATATACGGGTTGTCAATCTGGTAGGGGTCTCCCGTCAGGATGATCTTGGTCCCCTCGCCGGCGCGGGTGATGATCGTCTTGATTTCATGCGGGGTCAGGTTCTGCGCCTCGTCGACGATCATGTACTGCTTCGGAATGGAGCGGCCGCGGATGTAGGTCAGCGGTTCAATCTCGAGGATGCCGAGATCGACCAGCTCCTTGTAGCCGCGCTTGCGTTTGCTCCCCTCTTCGACGGCCCCGAGCAGCAGCTCGACGTTATCGAAGATCGGCTGCATCCAGGGGGAGAGCTTTTCCTCGATATCGCCCGGCAGGAAGCCGAGGTCGCGGCCAAGGGGGAAGATCGGCCTTGAGACCAGCAGGCGGCTGTACTGGCCCTCATCAGCCGATTTGTGCAGCCCGGCGGCAATGGCCAGCAGGGTCTTGCCGGTCCCGGCCTTACCCACCAGGGTCACCAACTGGATGTCTTCGTTCAGCAGGAGGTCGAAGGCGAACTGCTGCTCGCGATTGCGGGAGTGGACCCCCCACAGGCCCTCTTTCGGCGCGCGCAGCAGCGGCACGGCCTGGCGCAAAGCCCGGTTATACCTGGCCAGGGCCGTGTGCGAAGGATTCGCCGCGTCCATCAGGGTCAGGCACTGGTTGGGGAGGAATTCCTCTTTTATGGGCAGGAAGCCCTGACTGTAGAAGCGATCGATATCGTCACGGGGGAGGAACACCTGGGCGGTCCCCGAGTAGAGGTCTTCCAGCGACACCTTGTCCGATTCGTAGTCTTCCGCGGTGAGGCCGATGGCGTCGGCCTTGATGCGCAGGTTGGTGTCCTTGGTGACCAGGATGACCATCTTCTCCGAGCGGCTCTTGACGTCGAGAGCGACGGCGAGGATCCGGTTGTCGCCACGGTCGGTGCGCAGTTCCGGCGGCAGGCCCTTCATGTGCTCTTCGGTGTAGAGATCGACCCGCAGGTGGCCGCCGGTCTCCAGTTCCACGCCCTCGATCAGCTTGGCCTTGGCGCGCAGCCCGTCCATGATCCGGGAGAACTGCCGGGCATTGCGCCCGGTTTCGCTGAGCTCCTTTTTGAAGCGGTCGATTTCCTCGATGACGGTCATCGGGATGACCAGGTCGTTGTCTTCGAAACGGAACAGGGCCTGGGGATCGTGCAGCAGCACGTTGGTGTCGAGAATGAAGGATTTTTTCATGAAAAGCCCACGTTTACTGGCAAAAGGTTGCGATCAGCGAAAGTTGCCCGCGCGGCGCCGGTCTGGCAGGCGCCAGGCTGGCCCGGACCGCTGCAGTAAGGCAACAGACCGGCTTCGGTCACTCCTGCACGCCTCGCCCGGGGATCCGTCGGACCATGCGGGCGGTCATTTTTCCGTTGCGATGATCTCGCGAATGGCCTGCAGCGTCCTGTCGATATCGTCAACCGTGTTGAAATGACCGGGGCTCAGGCGGACAGTGCCCCCGGGAAAGGTGCCGATTGTGCTGTGCGCTTCCGGCGCGCAGTGCAGTCCCACCCGACAACAGATACCATATTCACGGTCCAAGCGAAACCCCAGCAATGAAGGGTCAAGGCTTTTCACGTTGAACGACAGGGCACCGCCATGCCGGGCCGTTCCGAGAGGACCGTACAGGGTCACGCCGGCGAGGCCGGACAGCCCTTCGATCAGCCGGCCGAGGAGCTCCCGCTCGTGGCTGCGGACCTGCTCGAGGCCCACGGCCTCGAGGAATTCGATGCCGGCCTTGAGGCCGGCCAGGCCGATGGTGTTGAGCGTTCCGCTTTCCAGGCGTTCGGGCATCTCTTCCGGCTGGGTTGACGACTGGGAGAAATTTCCCGTGCCGCCGTACAGCAGCGGGCGCAGGTCCAGCCCCGGCCGGACATACAGGAACCCCGTGCCGGTCGGGCCGAGAAGCGATTTGTGGCCGGGAACCGCCAACAGGTCAATGGCCATCTGTTCGACATGGATCGGGAAGATTCCGGCGCTCTGGGCGGCGTCGACCATGAAAATGATGCCGCGGCTGCGGCACCAGGGACCGAGGTCTTCGATCGCCTGGAGGGTTCCGGTGACGTTGGAGCAATGATTCATGACCAGCAGGCGCGTACCGGCGGTGCAGGCCTGCTTGACGGCCGCCGGGTCGACGACGCCGAGGCCATCGGCCGGCACCCGGACAACAACCACCCCCCGGTCGCTCAGCGCACGCAGCGGCCTGACCACCGCGTTGTGTTCCATCGAAGTCGTCACGACCCGGTCCCCGGGCTGCAGCAGTCCGAACAGGCCGAGATTGATCGCTTCGGTGGCGTTGGCCGTAAAAGCGATGCGGGTCGCGTCCCTGGCGCCGAAGAAGCGGGCCACCGCCTCACGGCATTCCATGACCAGGCGTCCGGCCTGCAGGGAGAGCTGGTGCCCGCCACGGCCGGGGTTGGCCGCATTCAGCCGCAAGGTTTTTTCTACCGCTTCGGTGACCTGGGACGGTTTCGGGAAAGAGGTGGCGGAGTTGTCGAGGTAGATCGGCATGAATTCGAGAGTCCCGGGGCAACCTGCCCCGGGTACCTTGTCGGAAAAGTTTTCTTCGGCGCGGAGGCCTGCAATACCCGGTCCCGTCGCTTCCGGCATGGTCCGGGAAGCGGGACCGGGTGCGGCGCCGCCGGCGCGGATGCCGGGGGGGGGTGCGGTTCTTCCGCCGATTAATGCGGAAGCTATCACCGATATAGCTGTTTGGCAACTTAAATCTGGCCTCCCGGGCGGCGGCCCGGCAGCGCGTTCAGGGGGGATATTGGCAGGATGCCGGCATCAGCCAACCGGCGTCGCCCGCCGACCTAAGGCGCCCCCCCGCAAAGCGACAAGAAGCTGAAATCACTGGCCTGTCGGCGCCGGCCGGCGGTTTATTTAAATTATCTCACAAAGCGTTCTTGACACCCCACATCTTGTGTTTTAACATTCATCACGACACAAGATAGCACACCTCATCTCTGTTCACATAAAACCCAGATCATATCGCAGGGAGGGCCGCCATGTCGAAGCCAACCCCAAAGACCAGCCTCGAGCTGTCGCCGAATGCCGTCACCGTCCTCGAGCGCCGCTACCTGCGCCGGGACCCGGAAGGCGCGGTCCTGGAAGCCCCCCTGGACATGTTCCAACGGGTCGCCGAGACGATTGCCGCGGCCGAGAAAGAGTTCAAGACCGGGCGGGTGCCGGCTGAGCTGGCCAAGGATTTCCTGCGCATCATGACCCAGCTGGAGTTCCTGCCCAACTCCCCCACCCTGATGAACGCCGGCCGCGAGCTGGGTCAGCTCTCGGCCTGCTTCGTGCTGCCGGTCGGTGATTCCATGGAGGAGATCTTCGAATCGATCAAGCAGACCGCGCTGATCCATAAGAGCGGCGGCGGCACCGGGTTTTCCTTCAGCCGCATCCGCCCGGCCAACGACGTGGTCCTCTCCACCAAGGGCGTCTCCTCCGGACCGCTCTCCTTCATGAAAGTCTTCGATGCCGCCACCGAGACGATCAAGCAGGGCGGCACGCGGCGCGGCGCCAACATGGGCATTCTGCGCGTCGATCATCCCGACATCATGGATTTCATCATGTGCAAGCGGGACCAGACCGTGCTGACCAACTTCAACATCTCGGTCGGCATCACCGAGGCCTTCATGGAGGCGGTCGAAAAGGATGCCGATTACGACATCGTCAGCCCGCGCACCGGCGAGGTCGTCGCCAGGCGATCGGCCCGCAAGGTTTTCGACCGGATCGTCGAACTGGCCTGGACCAACGGCGAACCGGGCATCATCTTCCTCGACCGGATCAACCGCGACAACCCGACCCCGCTGGTCGGCGCATTCGAAGCCACCAACCCCTGCGGCGAGCAGCCGCTTCTGCCCTACGAGTCGTGCAACCTGGGCTCGATCAACCTGGCCAAGATGGTCGCCGGCGGCGAAGTGAACTGGGAGCGCCTGGCGCAGGTCGTCGAGCTCGCCACCCGGTTCCTCGACAACGTCATCCAGGTCAACAGGTACCCGATCGAACAGATTCGCCAGATGACCCTGGCCAACCGCAAGATCGGGCTGGGCGTCATGGGCTGGGCCGACCTGCTGATCCTGCTGGGCATCCCCTACAACAGCGAAGCCGCCATCGAGCTCGGCGCCCGCATCATGCAATTCATCACCGACCAGGCGCGCACGACCTCCCGGGTCCTCGCCCGGGAGCGCGGGCCTTTCCCGAATTTCCAGGGCAGCACCTTCGACGGCAAGGGTGAGCCGGTACGCAACGCCACCTGCACGACCATCGCCCCGACCGGCACCATCTCGATCATCAGCAACACCTCGAGCGGCATCGAACCGCTCTTTGCGGTGTCCTACGTGCGCCAGGTGCTCGACAAGGACGTGCTCGTGGAAGTCCACCCGCTCTTTGAAAAGATTGCCAGGGAGCGCGGCTTCTACTCCAAGGAGCTGATGAAAACCATCGCCGAGCACGGCACCATCCAGGATATAGACGACATCCCCGAAGATGTCCGCGACATCTTCATCACCTCGCACGACATCTCCCCTGAGGACCACATCCGCATGCAGGCGGCGTTCCAGAAGCACACCGACAACGCCGTATCGAAAACCGTCAACTTCTGCAGCGACGCGACCCGGGAGGATGTCGCCACGGTTTATCGCCTCGCCTACCAGAGCGGCTGCAAAGGCGTCACCATCTACCGCGACGGCTCACGCGACATGCAGGTCCTCTCGGTCAAGAAAGACAGCTCCCGTCCCGAGGACAGCGTGCCCCACGAGTCGGCGAAAAAACGCTTCAAGCGTGACCGGCCGCGGGCGCTCAAGGGCAGCACCTACCAGATGCAGACCGGCTGCGGACCGCTCTACATCACCGTCAACGAGGACGACGCCGGGGTTTTCGAGCTCTTCACCACCATGGGCAAGGCGGGCGGCTGCGCCTCTTCGCAATGCGAAGCCATCGGGCGTCTGGTCTCCCTGGCCTGGCGATCGGGCGTCCAGGCCCGCCAGGCCGTCAAGCAGATGATCGGCATCACCTGCCACAAGCCGGCCGGCTTCGGAGAAAATCGCGTCACCTCCTGCGCCGACGCCGTCGCCAAGGCGATCCAGATTCACATGGCCGACCACGAAAACGAGGGACTGACCCACGCCAACAACGGCGGCGCCTGTCCCGATTGCGGTGGCCCGGTCGAGCATGAAGGCGGCTGCTGCGTCTGCCACGTCTGCGGCTACTCGGAGTGCGCCTGACCGGGGCGCGGGACGAGGGACGC
>JAHEEU010000023.1:0-6279 GCA_024640545.1 Geobacteraceae bacterium | reverse complement strand
CACAGAAAGGCGGAAAGCCCTTCCCACAACCTGGAAAGTCTGCTAGAAAGAAAACATTCGAAAAATCGCATTCATTGCCGTACCCAGGAGTTGTCATGCCCACATTCAAGGTTGTCTGCCGTCGCAAACTCGCCCTGCTGGCGATCCTGCTTTTTATGACCCCGGCCCTCGCCCATGCCGCCGGGCTGAACGACCTGCTCGGCAAGCAGGAACTCGACGAAACCGAGCGCCAGGAGACCATCCAGAGGATCGAGAGCATCCAGGAGAAGCTCAAGCTGCTGCAGGAGAAACTGCGGGTTCTGGAAAGCAGGAAAATGGAGCAGGCGGGCACCCAGCCTGGCGGCGACGGGTCGGGTTCTGCTGCCGTGAGCCCGGTTCAGGTCAACTGGTTGCCGATCGACGAAACGACGACGGCGCCCGGCGACTTCGGCATTTATACCTACCTGCTCTTCAAAGGCGATCTCTCGAACACACCGGCCGTCGGTGTCCTCGAGGACTTCATCCTGACCATCGAGACCCTGCCTGCAAGCCAGAATCCCCCAACTCTGGCCAATCGCTTCCTGGTCCCCGTCGAGAAGCCGCAATCACTGGTCCAGCTGGGGCGTCAAGCTTACGATTTCAAGCTCAACGAGGCCTACCTGCGCCGCCTGGAATTACAGGACCAGCTTCCTGACGGGCCGGTCCTGGTCTCGACCAGCGAGCCCCTTGACCCATTTGGTTCAGGCACGGTGCCGTCGTTCCTGGCGGTGAGCCTGGGGCGGCAGACCCCGGAGAGGGCCCTGGTGCTGGCCAGAATCTGGCACAATCAGGAAAAGCCCGCTCCCAAGGATGACGCCCCCCCGGTTGCCGGGCTTTTCTGGGAGGTTATCGATGGTGCCGGGCCGACCCTGGTGACCCGCTATCAGCAGCGCACCCTGGTGACGCTGCCGCAGCAATGATCGTCTGGGAGGCCGCCTGCCGGCGCTGCGGCCTCTGCTGCTTCGAGAAGTCTGTCGATCGGCGGGGGCGCTTCGTGACCACCAGGATACCGTGCCGCCACCTGGATATCGTCACCCGCGAATGCCGTGTTTACGACAAGCGCCTGGAGGTTGGCGAGGGCTGCGTCAAGCTGACCCCGGAGCTCGTCGCCAAAGCCGACTGGCTGCCTGAGGATTGTGCCTACCGTGCAATTCCGGACAGGGGGGAGGGACTGGCACCTCCGGTGCCTGTCCCTAAGCGAGGAGAGAGTGCGAAAGGTGTAACAGGAACCATCTAAGACCAATCTGACGCAGTCCGGTGGCAGGGTTTCGCGTCCCGCGCCCCGGCGCCTCGGCAAGGAGTACGCGTGAAGCAGCGGTTCCGCAACAGAGCGCAGTTCGGCTGGTGCCTTTACGACTGGGCCAACTCGGCGTTTGCGACCGTGATCCTGGCCGCGGTCCTGCCGGTTTATTTTGCCAGCCTGGTCCCGGCGGAGGGTGCCGTGCTCTTCTGGAGCGATCAGCCGGTCCCGGCAACCGCGCTGTGGGGGTACATCGTCTCCCTGTCCATGACCCTGGTCGCCATATCGGCCCCGGGCCTTGGCAACCTCGCCGACCGGCGCGGCTGGCGGAGACGCCTGCTGATCATCTTCTGCCTGGTCGGCTCCCTGGCCACCTGCGGCCTGTTCTTCGCCGGGCCCGGCCGCTACCTGCTGGCGGCGGCCCTGTTCATACTCGCCAATATCGGCTTTGCCGCCGGCAACATCTTCTACAACGCCTACCTTCCCGACCTGGCCTCCGGCTACGAGGCCGACCAGCTCTCGGCGCGCGGTTTTGCGCTCGGCTATATCGGTGGCGGCCTGATGCTGCTGGTGGTCTTCCTGATGATCCAGCAGCACACCCTGCTGGGCCTCCCCGACAAGGGGGCGGCGACCCGGCTCGGGTTCCTGTTCACTGGTGCCTGGTGGCTCGGCTTCGCCCTGCCGGTCTTTACCTGGCTCAAGGATGTTCCGGTCACCGCCGGCACACAGCATGCGCTGCGCACGCCGCGCGACTACCTGAAGACCTTTAGCGACCTGCGCCGTTATCGCGAACTCGGCCGCTTTCTGGTCGCTTTTCTGCTCTACAACGACGGCATCCAGACGATCATTGCCGTCTCGGCGATCTTCGCCCGCCAGGAACTCGGCCTGGGCACCGGCACGATCCTCGGCTGCTTTTTGATGATCCAGTTCGTCGCCATGCCCGGCGCCCTGCTCTTCTCGCGCCTGGCCGGACGCTTCAACACCAAGCGGGCAGTCATGGTCAGCCTGGTGCTGTTCACCATGATCACCGTGTACGCCTCGGTGATGAGGAGCGCCGTTGAATTCTGGATCCTCGGCTTCGCCGTAGCCATCGTCCTCGGCGGCAGCCAGGCCCTGAGCCGTTCGCTGTTTTCCAGCATGGTGCCGAAGCAGCGCAGTGCCGAGTTTTTCAGCTTCTACGCCATCAGCTCGAAGTTCGCCTCGATTTTCGGGCCGCTGGTCTTCGCCCTGCTGATCGACCTGAGCGGCTCCAACCGAATTGCCATTTTGGCCCTGGCCCTGTTCTTTGTCGTCGGAGTGGCCCTGCTGGTCGGAGTGGACGTGGAGAAAGGCCGCTCGCAGGCCGAAGCAGCGGGACCGGCCCCTCCTTAGCCGACCGCCCTGGCAGGTGACAGCACGACCACGCGCCGGGCCGGCAAGACGTTGACCAGCCCCAGGCCTATGGCTGCCAGGTAAGGGAGTGACTGCACCAGCAGGGCAGCGGCCCAGAGACGGGCGCCGGGGAGTTCTTCCCCCTGCAGCCACAGCACCGCCAGCGCCGCCCCGATGAGCAGCACTGCCAGCAGGGCCTCCTCGGCAGCGCTCTGCAGAGCCTGCAGCAGCCGCGGCCGGTTCTCACACTTCGGGGTCCGGAAGAAGGGGATGCTTCTCGTACAGAATCCGGCGACCACTGCTTTGGCAATGGTGTGTGAAAGGGCCAGCCCTGCCCAGGCCGCGCCGAAGGTCTCCCGGCGACTGGCGCGAACGCGGGTCCGGTAGAGGTAGATCAGCTTCAGAACCTTGAAGAAGAACAGCGCCAGCGGCGGAATAGTAAAGACCGCCAGCGGCGGGTCGGTATGCCTGGGGTCGATGATGATCAGTGCCGACCAGAACAGGGCGCCCAGGGTGTAGAAGAGGTTGAGGCCGTCGGCCAGCCAGGGCAGCCAGCCGGCGACAAAATGATAGCGCTGGCCGCGGCTGAGACTCCGATCCTGCCAGCCGAACAGCGCCCCCAGGTGACGGCGCATGATCTGTACCGAGCCGTAGGCCCAGCGGAACCGTTGCTTCTTGTAATCGATAAAGCTGTCCGGCATCAGGCCGCGGCCATAACTCTGCTCGACGTAGCCACCTTCGTATCCCGCTTCGAAGATGCGCAGGCCGAGCTCGGCATCCTCGGTGATGCACCATTCCGCCCAGCCCCCCACCTCGTTCAGGACCCTGCTGCGTACCATGGTCATGGTACCGTGTTCGATGATCGCGTTGCGGTCGTTGCGGGTGACCATGCCGATATGGAAAAACCCCTTGTACTCGGCATAGCACATGTCTTTGAAGAGAGACTCTCCCGCGTCTCGGTAATCCTGTGGAGCCTGGATGAATCCGATCGCCGGGTTGTCGAAATAAGGGACCAAGTCGCGCAGCCAGCGCGGTGAGACCTGGTAGTCGCTGTCGATCACCGCGATGACCTCGGCATCGGCGGCCGTCTGGCGAATTGCGAAGTTGAGCGCCCCGGCCTTGAAGCCGGCCAGGGGAGCCACGTGGAAGAAGCGGAACCGCTCGCCCAGGGTGGCGCAGTGCGCCTCGACCGGCTGCCAGACCGCCGGATCCTTGGTATTGTTGTCGATGACCAGCACCTCGAAATCCGGGTAGTCGAGGGCGGCCAGGGCATTGAGCGTGCCGATCATCATTTCAGGGGGCTCGTTGTAGGCCGGCACGTGGATCGAAACCTTGCGCAGGAGATTGCCCGCCGGCAATTCCCGTTCCGGCGTGCCGGCAAAGAACCTGCGCCTTTTCCGGGTCCAGCTCGCCTCAGCCAGTTCGTGGGCCTCGGTGAGCAGAACAAAGCAGATCCCCAGAAAGCCGAGCAGCAGGCAGATACCGACTGAAATAGTCAAAAAGCTCTGGTACTGGTGCGAATAATCGTAGATCACCCACACCAGGGTCGCCGCCATACCGTAGGCCAGCAGCGCCAGGAAGCTGCGCCCGCGGCGACGCAGGCTCGAGCTGTCGGTAAACAGGATCAGCGCCGCGGCCAGGCCAAGAGCGACCGAGAGTCCGGCGAGCAGTTTCCATTGCGGGATGCGCAGCACCGGCTCGGTGAAGGAGAACTTCTGGTTGCGGTGGACGTCGAACACCCCCCAGTAGGCACCCACCGCCCCCTCGGACTCGGATTTCCAGGGTTGGTCAAAAGCCTCCATCAGGAAGTATTCGTACTTGTTGCGCTCGGCCCTGGCCAGGTAATTGCGCAGGAAAATCGCCTCGTTTGCCTGTGAAGCCACCGACGCCCGGCGGGTCCGGCCGTTGCTCGGCCAGCCGACCTCGGCCATGATGACCCGCTGCTTTGGAAACTGCTTCTTGAGCATGGCGAATACCGCATCGATATGGTCGAGGGCGGCAGTGAGGGGGACGCCTTCCCAGTAGGGGAGAAAGTGGGCGGCGATGAAATCAGCGTGCCTGCCCAACTGCGGGTTTGCCAGCCAGACGTTCCATGGCTCGCCGGTGCTCACCGGCAGCCGCAACTCCTTGCGGATCCGGTCGAGATAGCCGGCCAGCTGCTCGAGCGTCAGTTCGCCGCGCAGCAGGGTTTCGTTGCCGACGATCACCTGGACGACATTCCGGTTCGCCCTGGCGACCTTGACCAGTCGCTGCAGCTCCAGCTCGTTCTCTTCGCGATTATCTGTCAGCCAGGCGCCGAGGGTCACCTTCATGCCATGTTTTTGCGCCAGGCGCGGGATCTCGCTCAGGGTCCCGCCGAGGCCGTAGGTGCGAACCGCCCGCACCTGGCCGGCGAGCAGGGCCAGGTCGACGTCGATCTCCTCTAGGGTGGGGTACTTCCCTTCCACCGGATCGTTGTTGAGGTGCAGCGGGGAAAAGGACATGCCGGCCACCTGGGACGGCCAGGGGGGTTCTGTGGACGGGCGGCTGCCCCATCCCCAGAGCAGGAAAGTGGCCAGGCCGAAACCGAGCGCGATCAGCCAGTTAAGCCGCAACGCAGAAATCTTCATGATGTGTGTCAATCCAAAGGGGGAGAGGTCTCAACAGCGCCAGGATGACGCCGCGCGGATTATAGCTCAGGTGTGCAGGGCAAATGCTAGGAAAATATTGCGTCAGCCATGGTTTTACCGGCGGTTTTTTGAAAAAAAGCCGTTTCAGGGCACTTTTACCGGCCTGGATCGAGCCCATGGCCGGAATCAGCGGAGAGGATGGCCGGCATGCCTGGCGGACGAGCTGTGCGGCGTGGCGGTACAAGGGCCCTGCGGCGCCCTGGACATGATACGGCCAGACCTTTCCCTGCAAGGTTGAATTCGACTGGTGGAGGATTTTGATTGAGCCGAGAAGCGGCGTTATGGCCGGCCCGTGAAGGCCTCGAATGCCGTGCCATTGAAGAGCGGCCAGGCTCGACTTTGGCGGTTGCCGTCGTGACGTTCCCCCGAGGGGAACCCGCCGGGACTCCCGGAACGGTCAGGCTGCCGGCAAAACCGTTCAGCTGCCGAGAATGTAGTGCTCCAGCTGGTTGATCATGAAATCCTTTTCGGCGACATGTGCCTTGACCAGGTCGCCGATGGAAACCATGCCGACCAGCTTGCGGTCCTCGAACACCGGCAGGTGACGGCAGCGCTTGTCGGACATCAGGGCCAGCCCCTCTTCAACGCTCATCTCGGGAGTGGCATAGAGAACCTTCGTGGTCATGATGTTGCGCACATCCGTCTTCAGGGACGAGCGCCCTTCGAGGATCACCTTCCGTGCATAGTCCCGTTCGGTGATGATGCCGGCCACCTGCCCTTGATCCATGACGAGCAGGGCCCCGACATTTTCCGTCGCCATCAGCTGCAACGCCTTGTAGACCGTCTCATCAGCCCCGATGCTGAAAACCTGCTCGCCTTTGCTGCCCAGTACGTCACGGATCGATTTGATCATGGCGGGCCTCCTTTGAGAATTGCACGTTGGCGGGTCTTTTAATCAACTCTAGCGAAAGTGCCAGGCTTGTCAATCAGCACAGCTGCAGGAGCTGCAGGAGCTGCCGTGCTGCATGGCTGGCGGAAGGG
>JAHEEU010000165.1 GCA_024640545.1 Geobacteraceae bacterium | reverse complement strand
CTGCGCACCCGCGCCGAGCAGTAGCCGATCATCGCCGCCGAAGTCGCCCACATAGCCCCGCCGACAGCGGGTGAGACGAGTGCATCTGCCATGTGCATGGTTCGGCCTTTCGCTGCAGGGTGCTCCGGGCTTCATCCCTGCTGCCCACAACCAGATAAAGCGTACGGTGCGATATCCCGCCGCGTAACACAAAACAGCTTTTCGTAACACTGTAGAAGCTGGAAAGTGCGTGGTCAAGGGCAAAGTGCTACGAATCGACAGCTCGTAACACAGGTGGGGGCGGGCCGTTCCGGACTCAAGGTTCCGAGAGAATCTGCTTGACGATGAATCTGAGAGGGGCCCTGCAGGCTTTGCAGAGGGCCTGGCTGCTGCGGGATATCCGTTTGTGCATGATGCTGGTCAGACGGTGCTCACGGCAGTTGCAGGCGTACAGGAAAGGTCTCGGTACGATACGGGCGAGCGAGGTCCTGTAGCTGTGGCAGCGCACCGGCTCGAGGCCGAAGCAGTCTTTCATGACCGCCTGCCATTCCGGGCCGTGTGGTCGTGGCCTCTGCCGGCGGTTACGATATGGCCAGTTGACCACGAGGTGGGCGACTTCGTGCGGGATGGTGTTGCTTAAAAAATCTTCGAGGTTTTCGATCAACAGCTGACGGTTGATGCGCAGGCAGGTTTGCCCGTTGCGCTCGATCCTGGCCTGGCCGGCGCAACGTCCGCGCAGGGAGAAGTCGATCATCGCGCCAGGCAGGTCAAGCCCATAGAATGCGCGGGCCTGTTTTTCCGCCCTGCGCACGGCGGCTTCGACGGCTTGCCTGAGGTCCGGATAGTCTGGCTTGCCTGGCATGTCAGGTGCGGGAGTGTGGGGTCAGGTTGTTCATGGCAGTCGGCATGATACAGGCTGTCGGCTTAAGCCGCAAGCCGTTCGAGGGGGAGCCGCGCCAGTCCTGGCGCCGGTCAGGCTCTATGCGGGCCACAGCGAAAAGTCAGAAGTGCAAAGAGCGTCTAACCCGTTTGCCGGGTCACAGTCACAGCCATAGGTCTTAAAAGCGCTGAAATGCCGGCCAAGCAGCCGACCTTGCCGCCGCATCATGGATGGTCCGGTCGGCACCTAGTTCAATTTGTTTTGCAGGTCCCTGATCAACTGCCGTGCCGGTTGATAGCCGGAATGGATGCCGAGGGCCTTTTCGCAGTCCTCCCGTGCCTCATCGAAGCGCTGCATATCATAATAGGTCTGGGCCCTGCCGAAATAATTGTCCGGCCGGTTCGGGTTGATCTTCAGGGCCCGGTCGAAGTCCTCCAGGGCCTTGGCGTATTTTTCTTGAACACGATGGCAGAGGCCGCGATTGGCATAGCCGCGGTCGCTCTCCGGGTCGTAACCGATGGCGCTGGAAAAGTCCTTGAGGGCCCTCTTTTGCTGCCCCTGCGCAAAATAGGCCATGCCGCGGTGGTTGTAGACCAGCCCGCGGACCTTGCGGTCGAGTTGCATGCCGAGCAGCTGGTTGTAGAGGGCAATGGCTTCTTCAAGGTCATGGTTGCCGTGTGCTTCCAAGGCCCGCAGCATGGTCTTTTCCAGGTGACTGGCCATGGTCGAAGGAATGGGGCCTACGCGGCCGGCTGGCAACGCGGTGGTCGGATGGGATATGGAGATAAGCTCATCGCCGAGGACTGGCTGTTCGACCGTGGCGCGTCGTTTGCGTCCGTGGAGACGGAGTTCCTTCTGGTAGTCACGGATCTCCTGGAAAATCAGGTCAGAGAGCGTCAGGGTTGCGTTCAGTGAGGCCAGTTTGCGCCTGATCGACTGGTTGGGCAGCGATATGTCGGATTTGTAGACCAGCTCGTGTTCGACTTCGGCCCAGGCATCCTGGAGGATGGTGCGCAGCTGGATCTCGCAGACCCTGCGGACGCCCGGCATCAAGCGCCCCGTTGGCTGTTTCTCCAGGCGGATGGCCAGGTGTACTGAATCGTAACCGAACTCACGGAAAGAGTGCTGGTTCGCCTTGCGCTCGGTTTCCAGGACCTGGAAATTTGCGGCTATCAGGCTGGAAATGGTCTCTATGTCCTCGAGAAAGGGGCTGACGATCCTCAGGCCGAAAAAGTCGTTGATTGTTGGCGCCCGCTGGCCGGTCGGGGCGCTGTCCTGTTTGTGCCGTTTATCGAGATAAGCCTCGAAGCTTTTAACCCGGTACTTTATGGCTGGAGTGAGTCCATGCTGCTCAAGGATCAGGCGGATGTCCTGGACGAGTTGCTGCAGGGCCGCCCGGTAAACGGGAAGTTGCTGTTCATAAAGGGCTTTGCTCTTGTCCCGGTCGAAAACCCGGTGTTGACCGGTTGAGGGTTTTTTCATGTGATGCTCCATCATGGGCAGCCCTGCTGCTGCCGGTGGCCTGCAGGTGGGGTGCTGCGGACACCTAACAGTTTAAGGCAAGATGAGCTTGAGGCAAGGATTACTTGCGCGGGGGTGGCTTGAGGCGCAGGAGAGAACCGCACGCCGCAGGTTTCTGGCCCGACGAACTTTCCAGCATCGAATCTTTCGGCTAGAATCTGCTTAACGTCAGGAAACGACCCGGCGTCATGGAGTGACCATCATGGACTACGTATATTTAAACGGCAAGTTCGTCTCAAGCGATGAAGCCATGGTGTCCGTCTTCGACCAGGGGTTTCTGTACGGTGACGGCATCTTCGAAAGCTTTCGTTCGGTAGGCGCGCGACTTTACCAGTTTCCCCAGCATTTCCAGCGGCTCCTGCAATCGGCTGAGGCACTGTGCTACCCGGTGACCTTTACCCAGCAGGGGCTGGAAGCAATCCTTATGGAACTGCGGGAGAGGAACGGCTTGAACGACGCCTATTACCGGATCACCATGACCCGGGGGAAAGGGCAGATCGGTTTCCAGCGCGAGCTGGGCAACGACCTGACCTGCCTGGTGGTCGGGCGGAACTTCCAGGGGTTTGACAATGCCTGCTACACGGACGGCATACAGCTGCGGGTGGCAAAAACCCGCCGGAACGCGCCTGAAGCGATCAACCCGAAAATCAAGTCGATCAGCAATCTCAACAGTCTGTTGGGCAAGCTTGAGGCCAGGGCTTCCGGGGCTTTTGAAGTGATCATGTTGAACAACAAGGAGCACATCTGCGAAGGGGCCTCTTCGAATATTTTTTGGACCAAGGACAAGTGGGTTTTCACCCCGGATGCTTCCACCGGGCTGCTGGAGGGGGTGACCCGCTCGACCATCATGCGCCTGTGTGAAGACAAGCTGAACCTGCGGGTCATCAGTGGTGAATTCAAACTCCAGGACATGAAGTTTGCCGACGAGGTCTTTATCACGTCCACCTCGCTGGAGGTGATGCCCGTGGTCAAGGTGGACGATTTTACCATCAACCAGGGGCAGGTGGGGCCGATTGCCTGGCATCTGCGTCAGGAGCTGCACCGGGACATGGGCAAGCTGCCTTGAGGTCGGGCCCTCATTTCTCCCGTGCAACGGTCGGTACGAATGGCTGCGGTGGAGATATCGGGGGATTGCCGAGGATCGCCCGTGCCCGGTTGAGGGCGTCGTCAATATTGCCGAAAACATTCTCCAGGCCGATATTCTGCAGGAAGCCGGAGCGTTCCATCACTACCAGGGGCTGAGCGTGGACGCCGGAAAGCAGCAGCTGAGTGTCATTCCGTCTCGCCTTGGACAGAACGCTCTCGAGGGCCTGCAATGCCGTGGCGTCGAGAGTCAGGGCGTGACGCATACGCAGAATCAGCACTTTGGGTGGCTCACTGATCACGCCCAGGGCGTTCTTGAACTTGTCTGCCGCCCCGAAGAAGAACGGGCCGTTGATCTCGAAGACCTCGACACCGACCGGGATCTCGCGAAAGCGCAGGCTGTTCGGATCGTCGGGCTCTTCAACTTCCTCGCCCCGGAGCTCCCGCGTGATAAACCCGACCTGGGTCGCTTCCGCCATGCGCTGCATGAAGAGGAACGCCGCCAGGACCATGCCGACCTGGATCGCCACGGTCAGGTCGATCAGGACGGTCAGGCCGAAGGTCGACAGCAAAACCAGGACATCCCCGCGTGGGCCATGCAGCAACTTGAGGAACAGGTGGGCTTCGCTCATGTTCCAGGCCACGATGACCAGGATGCCGGCCAGGGTCGGCATGGGGATCAGTCGGGCCCATTTGCCGAAAAACAGGAGAATCAGCATCAAGGTCAGTGCGTGAACCATCCCGGCGAGGGGGGTCCGGCCGCCGTTTTTGATGTTGGTGGCCGTCCTGGCGATGGCCCCGGTAGCCGGAATGCCGCCGAACAGTGGTGTAACCAGGTTGGCTATGCCCTGGGCGACGAGCTCCATGTTGCTGCGATGACGCCGCTCGGTCATGCCGTCTGCAACCACTGCCGATAACAGTGATTCGATGCCGGCCAGAATGGCGATGGTCAGGGCCGGCGAAAAGAGCCTGGTCAGCTCATGCCACGTGGGCAGTGCTGGCAGGTGGGGGGCCGGCAGGGTCGCCGGAACCTCGCCGAAGCGGCTGCCGATGGTTGCCACTGGCAGATCGAACCAGGTGACCAGCGCGGTCGTGATCAGGATCGCGACGAGGGATCCGGGGATCCGATGGGTGACCCTGGGCCAGAGGAGGATGGTGACGACGGTACCGATGCCGATCAGGGTTGTCGGCAGGGAGAAGGTCGTCAGATGTTCACCGTAGGCCAGCAGCTTGTCGATGAATTCGGAGGGCACCTGCTCCATGCGCAAGCCGAACAGATCGCGGATCTGGCTGGTGAGGATGATCAGTGCGATGCCGCTGGTGAAGCCGACAGTTACCGGATAAGGGATATACTTGATGATCGAGCCGAGCCGCGCCAGGCCCATGGCGATCAGCAGGCCGCCGGCCATCAAGGTCGCGATGGCCAGGCCGTCATAGCCGAACCTCTGGATGATGTCGTAGACGATGACGATGAAGGCACCGGTCGGGCCGCCGATCTGTACGCGGCTGCCGCTGAGCGCGGAGATGATGAAGCCGGCGACGATGGCCGTGTACAGCCCCTGCTCCGGCTTGACGCCGGAGGCGATGCCGAAGGCGATGGCCAGCGGCAGGGCGACGATACCGACGATGATGCCGGCCAAAAGGTCTTTGGTCAGTTGTTCACGGGAGTAGCCTTCCCGCAAGCAAGTCCAGAGCTTGGGTACAAACAGGTTTTGGGACATGCGCCACCCTCTAGCTTCAGAAGTCAACGATGTCCGTCGGCAGCGAGGGCGGTACGTCCAGGTGTCGGCGGAAGATGCCGGTCAGGGCCTACAGGAAAGGTCTTGTCCAACAGGTGATTCGGGATATTACGCTGATAGAAGAGGAATTCAACAAAAAAACCATAATTTGCGGTAATTTTCGTTGCGCGCCAGCCTTGGCTGCAGTTGCCAGCCGGGGGGCAAATTATAACAGCAGGCATGATGTGTCCGGGCCGGTCAAAGCTGTTTTTTGATAGAATAAATGTCCTGTGAAATATATCTTTAGAACCGGAAGTGGCCCTGAGCCGGGCGCCGCCAACCTCACCGTTCCCCGGGAGTCCTTATGAAATCGTGGTTTCACAACAGTGCTGCCAAGAGTGCCGCGCTCGAATTGCGCGACGTGCCGGAACCAAGGCTACAGGCGGGCGAACTCCTGGTTCGCGTGCGGGCTGCCGCGCTCAATCGCGGCGAGTTCCTTGCCAGGCGGTCTCTGCCGGCGACGACCCCCGACAAGCCTGCGGGCATTGAATGTGCCGGGGAAGTCATGCGGCTTGGCGCCGGGGTCGAGGGCTACGCCCCGGGCGAGCGCGTCATGGGGCGTGCCTCCATGGCTTTCTCCGAATACGCAGTGATGCGGGTCGGCGAGGCGATTCGCATGCCGCAGCGGCTGACCTGGGAAGCGGCCGCTGGCGCTTCGATCACATACCTGGTGGCCTACGACATGCTCTGGCCGGGCGGTGCGCTGCAGGCCGGCGAATGGCTGCTGATCAACGGCGCCTCATCGGGCGTCGGCGTCGCCGCGCTGCAACTCGGCAAGCTGCTCGGCGCCAGGGTGATCGGCACTTCGGGTTCCGCTGAAAAGCTGCAGAGGCTGCAGGCGTTGGGGCTCGACTTCGGACTGGCTTGCCGGAATCAGGGCTTCGAGAAACAGGTGCTGGAAATCACCGGCGGGCGGGGCGTCGACCTGGTGGTCAACAATGTCGGTGGCAGCGTCTTTGCCGAATGTCTGCGTGTTCTCGCCTACCGGGGCCGGCTGGCAACGGTCGGTCATCTCGACGGCGTGGGCAGCGCCGAGCTTGACCTGCTGGCTCAGCACGCCAAGCGTCTGCATCTCTTCGGGGTGTCCAACAAGCTGCGCAGCGCCGGGGAGCTTGCCGAATGCGTCGCCGGCTTCAAGCGCGACGTGCTGCCGACGATTGCCGATGGTCGGGTGCGGCCGGTGATCGACAGGACTTATCCGTTTGCCGAGCTGCCGTTGGCTCTGGCGTATATGGAAGCCAGCGGCCACGTCGGCAAGATCGTCATCACCTTGTAGTGTGGCCTGTCGCCCATAGATAAAAACACCCTGCGGGCCCTTTGATGCGGCGCCCAGACCCGGTAAACCGCTTGTTGCTTCTGCCCCCCGGAGTGTGCCCCTTTTCATCGCAGGGGCCTTTGCGGGGGTCTCGCCTTTTGAGTTTTTGTCCTCTGATACCCACCATGGACGCCATTTTAACCGAGCAAGGTTAATAGGAGCTTTGCGCAACATTTCAAATTGGAAAGAATACGGAAGT
>JAHEEU010000022.1 GCA_024640545.1 Geobacteraceae bacterium | reverse complement strand
TACCGGGACAAGGGGTTCTGCTTCTCCCTCGGCGACTGGCGCGAAAACGTCAATTCGATCGCCGTACCCCTGGTGCAGGCCGACCGCTCGGTGCTGGCGATCAACTGCGGGGGCCCGGCCTGGCAGCTCAGCGCTGAAAAGCTCGCGCAGGATATCGGCCCCAGGCTGGTCGAGATTCGCCGGCGACTCGAAAATCTCTAGCTCCGGACACTCTGTGCTCCGCAGCCTGTGTGATGCTAAGTCAACCAAATATAACGAACGGTTTTACCAGGAGGTCATGATGCAGTTCACCTTAACGGATGAGCAACGGATGATGCAGGAGATGGCGAAAGATTTCGCCGCCAAGGAAATTCTGCCAACCCTCAAGGACGATGAAGCAAACCACAGGTTCCGTCCCGAGCTGGTCAAGAAAATGGCCTCGCTCGGCTTCTTCGGCTGCGCCCTTCCCGAAGAGTACGGCGGCAACGGTTTCGGCTTTCTCGAATCGGTGATCCTCGCCGAGCAGATCGCCAAGGTCAGCGGTTCCTGGCGTTTGCCGTTCAACATGCAGAACATCGGCCCCGCGGTCACCGTCAACCAGTTCGGTACCGAGGAACAGAAGCAGCGCTTCATCCCCGATTGGGTCAACGCCGACTCCTTCGGGTTCTTCGCCATCACCGAACCCAACTCAGGATCCGATGTCGCCAGCATGGGCACCACGGCCACGGATTGCGGCGATCACTGGGAACTCAACGGCCAGAAGATGTGGATCTCCAACGCCCACGTCGGCGATTGGGGCCTGGTTTACGCCTTTACCGACAAGAGCCAGAAGTACAAGGGGATGACCTGCTTCATCGTCAACCTCAAGGACAACGAGGGGATCACCACCGCGCCGATCGAGACCAAGCTCGGCCTGCACTGCGCACCGACCGGGGAGATTGCCTTCAACCGGGCGAGGATTCCCAAGGACAGCGTGCTGGGCACGGTCGGCCAGGGCTTCCAGATCTGCATGTGGCAGCTGAACAACACGCGCATCAGTTGCTCGGCAGGGGCGCTCGGCATCGCCGGCGGCGCCATCGACGCGGCCATCGACTACGCCAACGAGCGCACCCAGTTCGGCAAGAAGATCGGGGCCTACCAGATGATCCAGGCGCAGATCGCCGACATGGTCGCCGAGCACGAAGCGGCCCGCCTGCTGGTCTACCAGGCGGCATGGCTCAAGGATCAGGGCCTGCCCAACCAGTACCAGACCTCCATCGCCAAACTGTTCGCCTCCGAGGCCGCCGTGCATGCCGCCAGCGACACCATGAAGATCTTCGGCAGCTATGGCTTCTCCACCGAGTATCCAGCGGAACGCTTCCTGCGCGATGCCCAGTCGCTGCGGGTTGTCGAAGGGACCAGCAACATCCAGAAAACCATCATTGCCGGCATCGCTCTCGGTGATGCAGCGAACCGCTAAGCGAGACTAGCGGAACACTCCGCTGACTTCGAGGTGCGGCGCAACCGCACTGAACAGGAAAGGGATACACAGTATGACTGACTGGTCCAAGGTGTTCGAGGTTTTCGGCAGCGGTATCGTCGGTGTCTACCTGGTCATGCTCCTGCTGCAGATTCTGACCCAGCTCAGCACCCGGATCATCGATATGATCGAGAGCCGTAATCAATCAGGGGATACGGCGGTGAAGCCGCCTGTCACAGACGACAAAGGCAAGGTCTAAGGGGACGCCATGATTGCTATATTCAAGGAACTCATTGTTTCAAGCGGGCTTGTCAGCCTGACCGGCGGCAATCTCATCATGTGGCTGGTGTCATTTGTCCTCATCTACCTGGCCATCAAAAAGCAGTATGAGCCCCTGCTGCTTTTACCGATCGCCTTCGGCATACTGGTCGTCAACCTGCCGTTGACCTTCCTCATGGAGCCGGAACATGGCCTGATCTGGTTTTTCTATCACTACGGGATCGAGAACGACATCATCCCCCCGCTGATCTTCCTGGGTCTTGGGGCGATGATCGACTTCGGCCCGCTGATCGCAAACCCCAAGACGCTGCTGCTCGGGGCCGGGGCCCAGGTCGGCCTCTACGTCACCTTCTTCGCCGCCATCCTGTTCGGTTTCGACCTCCGCGAGGCCGCGTCCATCGCCATCATCGGCGGGGCCGACGGTCCGACCACTATTTACCTGACCTCCAAGCTTGCTCCGCAGCTGCTCGGAGCGACGGCGGTGTCGGCCTACGCCTACATGGCCCTGGTGCCGATCATCCAGCCGCCGATGATGAAACTGCTGACCACCGATCATGAGCGCAAGATCGTCATGAGCAAGCTGCGCCCGGTGAGCCGGCTGCAGAAGATCTGCTTCCCGATTATCTCCGCCATGACCATCATGCTGCTGGTCCCGGCGTCTGCTCCGCTGATCTCCATGCTCATGATGGGCAACCTGTTCAAGGAGTCCGGGGTCGTCGAGCGCCTGACCAAGGCCTCGTCGAACGAACTGATGAATATCGTCACCATCTTCCTCGGGCTCTCGGTCGGCGCGACCATGACCGCCACGACCTTCCTCAATCCGAAGGTGCTTTTCATCTTCTTCCTGGGGTTGTTCGCTTTCATCATCAGTACCGCATCGGGCTTGCTCATGGCCAAGTTCATGAACCTGTTCCTCAAAGACAAGATCAACCCGCTGATCGGGGCGGCCGGCGTCTCGGCTGTACCGATGGCGGCCCGTTGCGTGCACAAGGTCGGCTCCGAAGCCAACCGACGCAACTACCTGCTGATGCACGCCATGGGCCCGAACGTGGCCGGCGTGATCGGCACCGTGGTGGCCGCGGCCATCCTGCTGAAGAATCTTGGTTGAATCCGTCTGGTGAATAAATCTGCAAACTCTTTGCTCAAGGAGAAAAATCATGCCTGAACTGCTTGCACCCATCGCCGGAAATGTCTGGAAAATACTCATCGCCGTGGGCGACAAAGTCGAGTTGGACGACGAGGTGATCATCCTCGAGGCCCTGAAGATGGAGACTCCCATCTACTGCGACGACAGCGGCACCATCACCGAAATCAGGGTCAAGGAGGGTGACGCGGTCAACGAAGGGGACGTCCTCGCCGTCATCGGCTAAGCTGAGCAGACTGCCACAAGGGTCGTCTGGACAGACCGGGTTCGCCGGCTTGAGACAATTCTGCAAGTTGCGAAGGTCAAAGACATCCTGCCAAGACAGGAGCTGGAAAGGATTTCGCCATGTCACGCAAACAAACACCGCTGCGCCCGTATTTCGAGAAGATGCCAGGGATCGGCAAGGAACTCAGAGAAGGGGAGGTGCGCCGCTCCCAGGAGAACCTTGCCCTGGTTCGTGAGCAGGAGGAGCTTCTTGCCCGTGAAGTCGAGCGGGTGAAGAATGCCGGAATCCCCGCGGAGAAGATCCACCAGCGTGGCGGGATGACCATCTACGACCGTCTCGAGTACCTGGTCGACGACGGGACCTGGTGCCCGCTGCACACCCTTTACAATCCGACCG
Organism: Geobacteraceae bacterium; assembly: GCA_024640545.1. GTDB lineage: Bacteria > Desulfobacterota > Desulfuromonadia > Desulfuromonadales > BM103 > JAHEDT01. The sequence goes on along the minus strand of JAHEEU010000022.1, from coordinate 21,575 downwards.
ACAACGAAGAAGGCTGCACCGGGGTCGTCAACGGCATCGGCAAGATCGAAGGGCGCTGGGCGGTGATTATCGGTTTCGACAACAAAGTCATGGCCGGGGCCTGGATCGCCGGGCAGGCCGAGAACATTCTCATGGTCACCGACATGGCCAAGCGGCTCAACGTGCCCCTGGTCTGGCTGACCAACTGCAGCGGCGTCAAGCTCATGGAACAGGAGACCGTTTACGCCGGCCGCCGCTCCAACGGAGCACCCTTTTACCGGCATGCCGACCTCAACCACCTGGGAATCCCGATCCTCAACGGCATCTACGGCACCAACCCGGCCGGTGGCGGCTACCAGGGGATCAGCCCGACCGTCCTGATCGCCCACGATGGCGCCAACATCGCCGTCGGCGGGGCCGGGATCGTCGGCGGCATGAACCCCCGCGGGCACTTCGATGCGGAAACCGCCCGGGCGCTCATCGACGGCACCAGGGCTTTCAAGGGCAAGGCCCCGGGGCGGGTGGAGACCCACTTCGACCAGACCGCATATTTCCGTGAAGTCCACGATACCGAGCAGGGCGTCCTCGACGGCATCAAGGACTACATGCGCATGATGCCCGCTTACGACCCGGTTATGTTCCGGGTGGCCGAACCTGCCGAACCGAAGCTGCCAGCCGGGGACCTCGACATGCTTCTGCCGGCCAACCAGAAGCGCCCCTACGATGCCATCCAAATCCTGGCACGCCTGGTCGACAACAGCGAATTCATGGAGTACCGCCCCGACTACGGCCGCGAGGTGTTTGCCGGCATCGCCAAGATCGACGGCTTCCCCGTCGCCTTCATCGGCAACAACCAGGGGATCTTCCCGGATTACCCGGCATACGCCGAGGGCGAATACCCGGGGGTCGGCGGCAAGCACTACCGTGAGGGCCTTATCAAGCAGGGGGAGTTCGTCACCCTGTGCGGGCGCGACAACCTGCCGATCATCTGGCTGCAGGATACCACCGGCATCGATGTCGGCGATCTCGCCGAGGAGGCCGAACTGCTCGCCCTCGGCCAGTCCCTGGTCTATTCGATCGAGCAGACCGAGCTCTCCATGATGTGTGTCGTGCTGCGCAAAGGGACCGCTGCCGCCCATTACATCATGTGCGGCCCCCAGGCCAACAACAACAACGCCTTCACCCTCGGCACGCCGCTTACCGAGATTTATGTCATGCACGGTGAAACCGCTGCCGCAGCCTCCTATGCCCGTCGCCTGGTCAAGGAGGAAGATGCCGGCAACGACCTGACCCCGGTCCTGGACAAGATGAACCAGATGATCCAGGACTACCAGGACAAGTCGCGCCCGGCCTATTGCGCGAAGAGTGGTTTCGTCGACGAGATCGTGCCCTTGACCGAGCTGCGCAACTATATCAAAGCCTTCACCGGCGCCAACTACCAGAACCCAAGGTCGATCACGCCGGTTCACCAGATGCTGCTGCCCCGTATCATCAAGGGCTGATTCCCGTCATGAGCATACCCCGGTCGACTTCGGCCGGGGTATGCTCGTCTCTGCTCAAGGAAAGCCCCTTGCCTTCGCTCGCCGATTCCATCGCAAGCCACTACAGCCCACGCGGGCTGGAAGCTAAAGTGCTCGCCGCACTGGTGGCGGCCGGCAAGAACCCCGACCGGCTCACATCGGAGGACCTTGCCGGCATCGACGAATTTCATGTCCGGGGCCGTCGCGCGACGGTTGAACTCGCCCGGCTTGTGCCGCTCGACGCCGGCGCCCGGGTCCTGGATGTCGGCAGCGGCCTCGGCGGCGCCTCAAGATACCTCGCCACGGAGTTCGGCTGTCATGTCACCGGCCTTGACCTCACCGAGGAGTATTGCCAGGTCGCCAGCACGCTGTCCAGGCGGCTCGGGCTTGGCGAGCGGGTTTGCTACCGGCATGGCAGCGCTCTCGACATGCCATTTGCAGAGGCCTCTTTCGATCTGCTATGGAGCCAGCACATGGCGATGAATATCCCCGACAAAACCAGGCTGTACAATGAAATGCGGCGTGTTCTCAGGCCCGGCGGGGCCCTGGCATGCTATGAGATCCTGGCCGGAGAAGGAGGGGACGTATACTTCCCCGTACCCTGGGCCAGGGATGCGACCACCAGCTTCCTGAGCACTCAGCAACAGATGCGCGAGACGCTCGAGGCCGCCGGTTTTGAAATCCTGCATTGGCAGGACACCACGGCAGCGGGGCGGGAATGGTTCCGGCGTATGGGGGAGCGGCTGAAGGCTTCCGGGCCGTCACCCCTGGGCCTCCAGGTTCTGCTCGGCGCGGATTTCAGCGCGATGGCGCGCAACCAGGTGCGCAATCTTGAAGAAAACCGGATTGCCCTGGTCGAGGTGGTCGCCAGACGGCCGGAGTGAATTCGTTTATTCCGGTGCGCCAGTTGTTCCCGGAATTCGGTAATTCAACCCGGGCAAACCCTGGCGGAGCGCGGCCTCTAGACCATCTGCCACAAGCTTTGCGCGCCGAAGCGTTTTGCCAGGGCTTTCGAGGTTTCCCGCTTCTCCAGGCGTTTCCTGGCCCGTTCCGGCGCCCCTTCGAAGAGGAACTTTTCCAGTTCCGTTTCGGGGATCACTTCCGGGACCATCTGCTTCTCGCCGTTGACGTCGATCGCCACGAAGGTGACGAAGGAGGTGGCGCAGACGGTCCGCGCTCCACTCAGCATATCTTCCGCGACCACCTTGACGAAGACTTCCACCGAGGTGCGGTGGGTCCAGGTGACGAATGCCTCGAGGCAGACCGAGTGGCCGTTGCGGACCGGGTGTAGAAAATCGACCGAGTCGGTTGAAGCCGTGACCACCGAGGTGCGGGCGTGACGGGTCGCGGCGATGGCGGCGATGTCATCGATGTAGGACATCACCCTGCCGCCGAACATGGACCCGTAATTGTTGGTGTCCGGGGGAAGGACCAACGCGGCCTTGATCGATCTTGATTCTTTGCAGGTCTTGGCGGGCTTCCTTGTCATCGTCATCACTCCTGTGCTCTGTCGCGGCTGCTGTGCCGAGGCCAGTAAACAGTTTAACAAATCCCGGCGACGGCGCTGACCCTCGCACTGTCCCTTCGGGCATGTTCGGAGACCGGGGCCGCCGGTCAGTTTTTCAGATGTTGCGCCAGTATGGAATTGAGGGCCGTTTTGAGTTCCGCACTGCCGGAATAGCGCACGTAGCCATTGTTAGCCAGCGCACCGAGAGTGACCTCGTCCTGCTGCTGTAGAATGATGGTCGACTTGCCGGTGCCGTAGGCCAGTCCCAGGGCGAGCATGACGTTGGCCGCCTGGCCGGAGATGTTGCAGATAGCCAGCCGGCAGGAGTGAAGTTCCTGGCAGAGCTCGCAGAGTGCGGCGTCGTCGGACACGGGACGATCGGCCAGGAAAAATGACAGCCCCTGGGTTTCCAGGGCCGGCTGAATCCCCTGCCAGAAGCTGTTCGAGGCCGTTTCGCCGGCTGGCATGGCAACGAAAACGCGCTTGTCGGCTGCCGGTGGTTCGATAGGGGCGCCATCACTGCCTCGATGGAAAAAACGCTCCAGGGGTGATTTCCCCGCCAGTTTGCCAGCTGCGTCCAGCTTCAGTTCGTTGATTTTATCTTCCAGTCGGCCGACCTGGTGGCTGACGGTCTTGACGAATTTTGCCACTGATTCCTGTTTTATCGATTTGCCCGAAGGGGAGTAGTCGACGGGGGTCAGCTTGAAGACGGGGACACGTATGGTCTTGTCGCTGTTGAGGCGTTCAGCGGCCTGGTTGTAGCAGTCTAGCCAGCTGGCGAAGGCCCGCAGGTAGACGTACTGGTTGTTCTTCAGGTATTTGCTGGTTCTCGCCAGCAGGTAATTGAACTCATCCACCAGTTGTGTGAATTCTGTAATATCCATTGCCTTGCCCATAACCCGAGGGGCCCGTTCATTGGTGACGGGATCAGCTGCCGTTCGAGAACTTCATGCCCGGCAGGAAGGTCTCACCTGGTGCAATCTTACAAAATATCCGGGCTGGTCGCCATGTTTAACTCTCTGCCGTGATTTCGGGCAGCGGGACCGGGCGCGTCAACGCCTGGCTGGAAGCCGGCCCGGGCATCCGATATGGCGAAACTTTGTTTGCCCGATAAGCTAAAACAATGTTATTATTCACCCATGTGAGCGGCGATGGCGAAATGCTGCAATCGGGCATGTTGGCCATTGCGGACATTGCCGGCCACTGGCTCTTCCGGGAGAAAAGAAACCTTCATGAGATCCTCGAACTCGCTGCGCAGCTTGGATTCAGGGCGGTCAGCAAAAGATAAAAGCCCGCAGCTGGTCTTCGGACTTGACCGAAGCCAGAAGATAGTCTCGGTCAGTGACCACAACCCCATCGAGCCTGGCCCGGCGGTCCTAGTCGGCAAGAGTCTCGAGCAGGTAGGCGCCTTAAGGCACTTCCACGCTCTCCTGGCCAGGGGCTTCTGCTTCAAATCAGTGCCGGTGCCGATCGATGACCGCTGGTATCTGGCGGAGTATTTGCCGGGTGGCATCGACGGCACCATGGCTGGTGGCGACCTGGTCCTGGATGTGCTTGAACGCGGCAATGGAGCCGCCATGGTCCTGCACGATTTCGTCCAGTCCATCGACCCTTTCTCCCTCGAAGCCGATGGTGGGGTCCTGCTGGTCGACCGGGCCGGATTCATCCTGATGGTCAACCGTGAATTTGCCGACATTCTCGGGCTCCAGGTGGCCGATATGGTCGGGCGTCACGTCAACGAATCCTATCCCGATTCGACCCTTTCCCGCCTGCCCAAGGTGATGGACTCGGGCAAGGCCGAAATAGGCGAACCGCACCAGCTGAATGGCCGGGAGATAGTTGCCAGTCGCTGGCCCTTGATAAAGAACGGAAAAATCTTTGGCGCCTATGGCAAGGTCCAGCTCAGGGAGGGGCCCGGAGGGGGGCGACTCTCCGGCAGCCTGTCCCCGGCGGAAGCCAAGTCCGGTCGCCGGGCGATCGCCGGCCATCGGCCGACGGCTCTCTACAGCGTTGAACAGATCGTTTGTCACGGGCAGACCATGCGGGAGCTCAAGGAGCGCCTGGTGAGGATCGCCGATCGCTCGTCGACGGTGCTGTTGACAGGCGAGAGCGGCACCGGCAAGGAGCTGTTTGCCCACGCGATCCACTCGGCCAGTCGGCGCAGCGAGGCCCCCTTCGTCCGGGTCAATTGCGCGGCTATCCCCGAGAACCTCCTCGAGGCCGAGCTGTTCGGCTATGTCGAGGGGGCGTTCTCCGGAGCCAGGCGCGGCGGACAGATCGGCAAGTTCGAACAGGCGCACGGCGGCACGTTGTTTCTTGATGAAATCAGCGAGATGCCTCTTGCCATGCAGGCCAAGCTGCTGCGTGTCCTGCAGGAACGGGAAGTCGCTCCCCTTGGCAGCCAGGAGATCCGGTTCGTGGATGTCCGCTTCATCGTGGCGACCAATTGCGACGCCCTGGCCCTGGTCAAGGATGGCAAACTGCGTTCCGATCTTTTTTACCGCATCAACGTGGTTTCGCTGCCGATTCCGCCCCTGCGGGACCGCACCGAGGACATTTTTCAACTGACCAGGTATTTCGTCGAGCAGTTCAATGCCGAGTTCGATCTGAACGTCCAGGGGCTCAGTTCCAGGGCCTGGGCGGCGTTGAAGGCCTACCCCTTTCCGGGCAACGTCCGTGAACTGCGCAGTGCTATCGAAAGCGCATTCAATATGGTCAACGGCCCGTTTATCAGGCTCTATGATCTGCCGACGCCGATTGCGGACCTGCAGCGCCCCGATGAGCCCTCGCCGCCCGGCAGCGGGGTGTTCAGCCTGAATGCCGCCAAGAACCTGGGTGAAAGATCTCTGCAGGAAATTATGGAGGAAATCGAGAAGGACCTGATCCTGGGAGCCATGGACCAGGTCGGCGGCAACAAACTGGTTGCAGCCAATCTGTTGGGGATCTCCCGCCCCGGGCTCTACAAGAAGCTGCAGAAATACAACCTGCATTAGAGACCGGCCTGATCAAGCGCTTTGCGTAGACCGACGGGCTTCCGGCCGCCTGGTGATTTGCCGACTCCTCAACTTCTACTGACGGGCCGGGGCGCGATTGCGCCCCGGCCCGTTCAGGTCCGGACGACCCGCGGCGCTAGGACCTTGCAGGGTGGCATTCCAACTCCCGGTTACTTTCGTTGAAACTGTTTTTACAGCTCAGGGGCTCTGTGTCATCGCTTTTAACAGTTGTTATATTAATGTTAACAGTTGGTGACACACTCTAAGTCAGGCGGTTTGCTGAGGCGGTTTTAATGTGTCGGCATTGTTTATTAAGATCATTGTCTTAGCTGGTTGACAAGTTTGTTCTGATTTTATAAAACATTGTTTGGTACTTGTTTTGCAGTTCTGTCATAATGCCGAAACAGGACGTTGAAGTGTCACAAACCTGTTGCTCCTGGAAACTCCTTGAGGAAGCCGTTTTATGAGTGAGAACCAGCCTCTTTTGAAGGCCGACAATATCTTTCTTTCGTTTGGCGGGGTGCATGCGCTCCGCGAGGTCTCCTTCGAGGTGCGCCCGGGCGAGGTCTTCTCGATCATTGGCCCCAACGGTGCCGGCAAGACCTCGATGCTCAACTGTATTTCGGGCCGTTACCAGCCCAACCGGGGGCAGATCGAATTCAAGGGACAGAGCCTCATCGGCATGAAGCCCAATGACCGCTGCAAGCTCGGCATCGGCCGGACCTTTCAGAACCTGGCGCTGTTCAATCACATGACCGTGCTCGACAATATCATGGTCGGCCGGCATCACCTGTTGAAGAACAACTTCCTGACCGGCCCGTTGTATTGGCTCTCCGGCGCCCGCAAAGAGGAGCTGTCGCATCGCCGGGAAGTCGAGGATATTATCGACTTTCTCGAGATTGCCCATATTCGCAAGGCCGTGGCCGGAACCCTTTCCTACGGATTGCGCAAGCGGGTCGAGCTGGCCCGGGCGGTGGCCCTGCGTCCCGACCTGATCCTGCTTGACGAGCCGATGGCCGGGATGAACCTGGAGGAAAAAGAGGACATGGCCCGCTACGTCATTGACCTCAATGAAGAGTGGGGGATGACCGTGATCATGATCGAGCACGATATGGGCGTGGTCATGGATATCTCCCATCGGGTCATGGTCCTGGACTTTGGCAAGAAGATCTGCATGGGACTGCCGGACGAGGTGATGGAAAACGAGCAGGTCAAGACCGCTTACCTCGGCGTCGGTTTGGATGACGAGACGCACGCTGATGCCGGGGAGGTGGCTTGATGACCGAGCAGCTCGCCACCTATACGGACGTCAAGCAGTTTGACACCTTTCCGAAGCTCCTCGCGCACAATGCCGCCAACTGGCCCGATGCAGTGGCACTGCGCGAGAAGGAATACGGCATCTGGAATCCCTACACCTGGACAGACTACAACCGCAACGTCAAACTGTTCGCCCTCGGCATGCATAAACTGGGGATCGGCCACAATGACTCGGTTGGCATCATCGGCGACAACCGGCCCGAATGGGTTTACGGTGAAATCGCCGCGCACGCCCTGCGGGCGATGATCTTCGGCATCTACCAGGACTCCCTCAACGAGGAAGTCGCCTACCTGATCAACTATGCCGGCGCCAAGATCATCATCGCCGAAGACGAGGAGCAGGTCGACAAGGTCCTCGAGATCACCGAACAATGCCCCTGTGTGGAACATATCATCTACTGCGACCCGCGTGGCATGCGCAAATACGATGACCCCAGGCTGATGAGTCACACCGACCTGATGGCCTTGGGCCAGCAGCTCGATGAAGAGCGGCCCGAGTTCTACATGCAGCTGGTCAACCAGGGCAAGGCCGAGGATGTGGCGATCCTCTGCCCGACGTCGGGGACCACCTCCAACCCGAAGCTGGCCATGCTTCAGGCCGGCCCCATGCTGGAACATTGCGTCGCCTATCTTGAGGCCGACCCGAAATACCCGAGCGACAACTATGTATCGGTGCTGCCGCTGCCCTGGATCATGGAGCAGATTTATGCCGTCGCCCAGGCCCTGATCAGCCGGATCATCGTCAACTTCGTCGAGGAGCCGGAAACCATGATGTCGGACCTGCGCGAAATCGGCCCGACCTTCGTGCTCCTCGCGCCGCGTGTCTGGGAGTCGGTCTCCGCCGATGTCAAGGCCAGGATGATGGACGCGACCAAATTCAAGCAGGCCATGTACCGATTTGCCATGAAGCTTGCGAACAAGGCCTTTGCCGAAGGACAGGGCCGGCAATCCAGGCTGGCCTACTGGCTGCTGTTCCGGCCTCTCAAAGACCGGCTCGGCTTTACCTACCTGCGCTCCGCCGCGACCGGCGGGGCGGCCCTTGGTCCGGACACCTTCAAGTTCTTCCTCTCCATGGGGGTGCCGCTGCGCCAGCTCTACGGCCAGACCGAACTGGCCGGCGCCTACACCATTCACGAAGCCCACGATGTCGATTTCGACAGCGTCGGCATCCCGTTCCGAAACGCCCAGGTGCGTATCGACAACCCGGACCACAACGGTGTCGGCGAGGTGGTGGCCAAGACCTGCGGCATGTTCCTCGGCTACTACAAGAACCAGCAGGCCACCGACGAATCCCTCGAAGACGGCTGGATGCACACCGGTGATGCCGGCTACTTCAAGAAGGAGAACAACCACCTGGTGGTCATCGACCGGATCAGCGACCTGGCCGAGACCTCGAACGGCGACAAGTTCTCGCCCCAGTTCATCGAGAACAAGCTCAAGTTCTCACCCTTTATCGCCGAAGCCGTGGTCCAGGGCGACGGGCGTCCCTACCTGTCGGCGATCATCTGCATCCGTTTCGAGATCGTCGCCAAGTGGGCCGAACAGCGAAGGATCGCCTTCACCAACTATATCAACCTCTCCGCCCAGGCCAGGATCTACGAGCTGGTGCAGAAGGAGGTGGAGACGGTCAACGAATCCTTGCCCGATGCGCAGAGAATCCGCAAGTTCCTGCTGCTCTACAAGCAGCTCGATGCTGACGACGGCGAACTGACCAGGACCAGGAAGGTCCGCCGCGGCGTCATCAAGGAGAAGTATGCCGACATCATCGACACCATCTACTCGGATCGGGACATGGTGCACATCGACACGGTGATCACCTTCCAGGATGGCAACAAGGCTCGCGTCCAGACGGACGTGCGCGTCGTCGACCTGGGAGAGCAGGTCAGGCAGGCAGTGCAGGAAGCGATGTAACCAACAGGCTGCAACCGGCGACCGGAGAAGCATAATGAATTTTGAACTGTTGATTCAACTGATCGTCAACGGGCTGATTGTCGGCACTCTCTACGGGGTGGTCGCCATGTGCTTCGTGTTGATCTACAAGTCGACCCGGGTGGTCAATTTCGCCCAGGGTGAATTCCTGCTGATCGGCGCCTGGACCTGCTGGGCCATGCTGGTCAAGTTCGAGCTGCCTTTCTACATCGGCTTCCCGCTGACCCTGGTCTTCATGCTGGTCTTCGGTGTCCTGCTGCAGGTGGTGGTGCTGCGGCCGATGATCGGCGAGCCGATCATCTCCGTGATCATGGTCACCATCGGCCTGTCGATGTTCTTTCAGGCGCTGGTCGCCTGGATTTTCGGCGGCTACACCAAGGCGTTCCCCACGGTCTTCGAAACCGCGTCGGTGAATATTGCCGGGCTGCAGATTGAAACGGCCTACTTGATGAGCATGGTCGTCTCGCTGGTGATCATGATCGGCTTCTACTTCTTCTTCAAGTATTCCCGCATGGGACTGGCGATGCGGGCCACGGCCTTCAACCAGCAGATCGCGCAGAGCCTCGGCATCTCGGTCAAGCACGTCTTCGCCGCCTCCTGGGCAATCTCCGCCGTCGTTTCGGCCCTCGCCGGGGTCGTTATCGGCATGGTCAACGGCGTCTCTTCGGCGCTCTCCTTCATCGGCATCAAGGTCTTCCCGGTGGTTATCCTCGGCGGGCTTGATTCGATCGTCGGTTCGATCGTCGGCGGACTGCTGATCGGGGTGCTCGAGAACCTGGCCGAGTTCTTCGACAGCCAGTGGCTGCACTTTGGCAACATGTACAATATCGCGCCTTTTTATGCCCTGGTTATCATTCTCATGATCAAACCCTACGGGCTGTTCGGCACCAAGGATATCGAGAGGATATAACTGATGGCCTCTGCCCATTCACGCATGCGCTGCGGAGAGTTCCGCACCACCTACCAGGCGGACATGACCATCTTCCCGACCCCTCTGGCGCGGCAGGTTGCGATCGTTTCGGTGCTGTTGCTGCTGCTGGCGCCGCTTTGCCTGAATGCCTACTACCTGAACCTGCTGATCCAGATCGGCTACTACGGCATCGCCGCCCTGGGTTTGAACATCGTAGTTGGCTTCACCGGGCAGATTTCTCTCGGCCATGCAGCGTTTTTCGGCCTGGGCGCTTTTGCTTCGGCATGGATCAGCAACAACTCCGGCATCCCGGTGTTCTTCTCCATCCCGCTGGCCGGCCTCCTGACCATGGCCGTCGGCCTGCTGGTCGGCGTCCCGGCCGGCCGCATCAAGGGGCTCTACCTGGCGATCGCCACCCTGGCTTCACAGTACATCCTCGAGGACTTCTTCGCGCGGGCCGAGTGGTTTACCGGCGGCTCCGCCGGTGCCATGGCCAGCCCGTTTTCGGTGTTCGGCTACATCATGAACAGCGACCAGTCCTACTTCTACGTGGTCCTGTTCTACGTGGTCCTCTTGTTCCTGGCCGGCGCCAACCTGATGCGCACCCGGGACGGGCGTGCCTTTGTCGCCGTACGCGATCATTACCTGTCCGCCGAGATCATGGGGATCAACCTGAACAAGTACCGAATCCTGTCCTTCGGCATCTCTTCCTTTTATGCCGGTATCGGCGGTGCCCTGTTCGGCCATTACCTGGGGTTTGTTTCGGCCGAGGGTTTCACCCTGCTGCTCTCCATCCAGTTCCTCGGCATGGTGATCATCGGCGGGCTGGGATCGGTCATGGGCAGCATGCTGGGAACGATCTTCATGGTCCTGCTGCCTGAAGTGATGGAATTCGGTGTGCACCTGGTCGGCAGCAACAACACTGCCCTGACGCAGGCTTTGGCTTATATCAAGGAGATGGCTATCGGCCTGGCGATCATCCTGTTCCTGATTTTCGAGCCCGACGGCCTGGCTCACCGCTGGCGGATGATCAAGAATTACTGGAAGCTTTACCCGTTTTCCTATTAAGCCGTACCGGCCCCGGAGCTCTGTTGTCCGGGGTTGCAGGTTTTTTAAAAGGGAGTTGTTCCCTGGCAGCCTGACATACATCATCAACGATGAGAAGGAGGAACACGTCATGCGCAAAACGTTACTCTGTGGCACTGCATTACTGGCAATCTTTGGTTTCGCAACCATGGCAACCGCCGAGGAGACGATCCCGGTCGGCCACCTGGCCTGCTATACCGGGCCGACCTCGGACGTCGGCGTCCCCTACGGCAACGGCGTTGCCGACGCCATGAACTACATCAATTCGCATGGTGGAATCAACGGCAAGAAGCTCACCTACGAGACGGTCGACTACTCCTACAAGGCACCGCAGGCGATCGCCACCTACAAGAACTGGCTCTCGGGCCTCAAGCCGGTCGCCATCCAGGGCTGGGGGACCGCCGATACCGAGGCCCTGGTCCAGTTCGTGGCCAAGGATGAGATCCCCTATTTCTCCGCATCCTACTCCGGCCACCTGACCGACCCGACTGGAAAATCGCCGAAGACCAAGGCCCCGGCCCCCTACAACTTCTTCTACGGGCCCTCCTACTCCGACACCTGCCGCGGCCTGGTGCAGTGGGCAGCCGACGACTGGAAAGCCAAGGGCGGCAAGGGCACTCCGAAGTTCATCCACATGGGCGCCAACCATCCCTACCCGAACGCCCCCAAGGAAGCCTGTGCCGAATACGCCAAGGAACTTGGCTTCGAAGTCCTCAACCCGATCGTTTACGACCTCAAGCCCGGTGATGCCAAGGCCCAGTGCCTGACCCTCAAGGATTCCGGCGCCAACTATGCCTACATGGGCAACACCGCCGGTTCCAATATCTCCCTGCTCAACTCCTGTGAGACCGTCGGTGCCAAGCCGCAGTTCATGGCCAACGTCTGGGGCTGGGATGAGAACTCCATCAATGCCGCCCAGGCCTCGGGCGACGGCGTTGCCGTCCCTCTCGGCGCCCCCTCCTGGAAGGATGAGGCTCCCGGTATGGCGACCGTGCGCGCCATCTCCAAGACGTCCGACCCCAGCGGTGAGACCTACCGCAACCTGCATTACATGCGCGGTGTCTGCGCGGTCTATTTCATGAAGGATGCGATGGAAGTGGCCGACAAGTCGGGCGGCATCACCGGCCCGAACATCAAGAAGGCCATGGAGCAGATGAAGGATCACGTCCCGGCCGGTCTGGAAGGGGTCTGCAAACCCTCCACCTGGACCAGCGAAGATCATCGTGGCACGACCGAGGTTTCGGTTTACACCACGACCTACAACGGCGGCGACTTCAAATTCAACAAGCAGGCGACCGTCGTCGTGCCCCGTCGTGACGATTGGCTCGGCTGGTAAGCTGCATCCCGGAGGGACGGCTCTGCCGTCCCTCCGGACCCTTTGCTTGAGATTCGAGTTCGATCTTCCGGAGCCTGCTCCGGAGCGTCGACCTGGAGCCTGAAGTCCTGAAAGCGAGGAGCCAAACCAATGGGTGAAGCGGTGCAGAAGACCGAGACCAAGGAATCGATCCTGTCGATCAACAACATCGAGGTTGTTTACGACGAAGTCATCCTGGTGCTGCGGGGGATCAGCCTGGAAGTGCCCAAGGGAGAGATCGTCACCCTGCTCGGTCCGAACGGCGCCGGCAAGTCAACGACCCTCAAGGCGGTATCGGGACTGCTCAAGACCGAGGACGGCGAGGTGACCAAGGGCTCGATCGTGTTCAAGGGAGAGGCGATCAGCAATCGCGATCCCGACGATATCGTGCGCCGGGGCATCTTCCAGGTCATGGAAGGGCGGCGTATCATCGAGGACATGACCGTTGTCGAGAACCTGCGCCTCGGGGCCTATACCCGCCGCGACCGGGAGATCAAGGATGACATTGACCGGGTTTTCGACTATTTCCCGCGGCTCAAGGAGCGGACCGGCCTGGCCGGCTATCTCTCCGGCGGCGAACAGCAGATGCTCGCCATCGGCCGCGCGGTCATGGCCCGCCCGGAAATGATCCTGCTCGACGAGCCCTCCATGGGACTTTCGCCGCTCCTGGTCAAGGAGGTCTTCGGCATCATCCGCAATATCAACCAGCAGCAGGGGATCACCATGCTGCTGGTGGAACAGAACGCCAACATGGCGCTGCACTGCGCCTCTTACGGCTATGTCATGGAGTCCGGCAAGATCGCCCTCGACGGCACCTGTGAGGAGCTTCTCAACAACGAGGACATGAAGGAATTCTACCTCTCCGGTGGCGACAAGGACCGCAAGTCGTTCAAGAATTTGAAGTCGTATAAGCGCCGCAAGCGCTGGATGTAGGTTCGGTGGCCGTAAAAGGCCCGTCTGCGGCGTTATGCTCGGAGTTAGGGCTTGGACGTAGCTCCGCTACGCCTGCAGGTCTCACCCCTTCGCATGCCTTGCATCCAGACCTTTTCCGACCACCTCACGGCGTTGATACAGGCCGATGTCCTACGCGAAAAAAAACCTGATTTCCGAGTGGAGCAATCATGATTGATTTTTTCGATTCCCTGGAAACCCGTGAACCTGAAGTGCGCGAGTCAGAGCAGATGGCGGCACTGGGCCGCCAAGTGGCCCACGCTCGGCAGCATACGCCGGCCTATGGCGAGCTGCTCGCCGGGGTTGATGCAGCGCAGGTTACCAGCCGCGCAGCCCTGGCCAGCCTGCCGCTGACCCGCAAGGACGAACTGATCGAACGGCAGCGCCTGCAGCCGCCCTTCGGCGGGCTGGCCGCGGTCAAGGCCCCCGAGCTGAACCGGGTCTTCATCTCCCCCGGGCCGATCTTTGAACCCGGCAGCCGGCGGGAGGATTTCTGGCGGTTCGCCCGCGCCCTTTACGCCGCCGGCTTCCGCGGTGGCGAGCTGTTGCATAACTGTTTCGCCTACCATTTCACCCCGGCCGGGGCCATGGTCGAGTCGGGGGCCCATGCCCTGGGCTGCACCGTGTTTGCCGCCGGGCCCGGCCAGCTCGAGGCTCAGGTCCAGGCCGTGGCCGCTTTGCGCCCGGCCGGTTACGTCGGCACGCCGTCTTTCCTCAAGATGATCCTGGAAAAGGGTGACGAAGTCGGCAGCGATCTGTCCAGCCTGCGCAGGGCACTGGTCTCGGGAGAGTACCTGCCGCCAAGCCTGCGCGCGGCCATGGGGGAGCGCGGCATCACCGTTCGACAGTGTTATGCCACGGCTGACCTGGGCCTGCTCGCCTACGAGTCGGATGCGCTGGAAGGGATGATCGTCGATGAGGGGATCATCCTGGAAATCGTCCGCCCGGGGACCGGCGACCCGGTTGCCGATGGCGAGGTCGGTGAAGTGGTCGTCACCAGCCTGACCCCCGAATACCCGCTGATTCGCTTCGCCACCGGTGACCTCTCGGCGATCCTCACCGGGACGAGCCCCTGCGGCCGCACCAACCGGCGCATCAAGGGGTGGATGGGCCGTGCCGATCAGACGACCAAGGTGCGAGGCATGTTCGTGCGTCCCTCGCAGGTGGCCCAGGTTCTGCGGCAGCACCCGGAAATTCTCAAGGGCCGCCTGGTGGTCGAACGGGTGAATGATGCGGATTCGATGACCCTTCACTGCGAGGTGGCTGCCGGAACTGGCGACGTTCTGGCCGATGCCGTGGCCGCAACGATCCGGCAGGTCTGCAATCTGCGCGGTGAAGTTGTCTTCACTCCTGCCGGCAGCCTGGCCAACGACGGCAAAGTCATCGACGACCTGCGTCCCATCGACGCATAGCGGGGCCGCCCATGCTCGACGACACCTTGCAGGGCTGCCGGGTCCTGGATCTCAGCCAATACCTGCCCGGACCCTACGCGACGCGCCTGCTCGCCGACCTGGGAGCCGAAGTCGTCAAGGTCGAGCCGCCCGGCGGCGATCCGATGCGCACCTTTCTCTTCCAGGATCACGACGCCATATCCCCACTCTACAAGCAGATCAATGCGGGCAAGACGGTGATTCGCCTCGATCTGAAAAACGACCGGGACAATACCCGTTTCGTCCAATTGGTCCGGTCTGCCGATGTCCTGCTCGAATCGTACCGGCCAGGGGTCCTGGCGCGGCTCGGCTTCAGCCGGGAACGACTGGGCTCCTTGAACCCCCGCCTGGTGCACTGTGCGATCTCCGGGTTCGGCCAGGAGGGCCCTGCCAGCCAGCGTGCCGGGCATGACCTGACCTACATGGCGCTGAGCGGCATGCTGCACCATACCGGAACGATGCAAACCCCCGTTATCCCCTTTCCGCCGGTCTCCGATTATGCCGCCGGCCTGCAGGCCTCCGGTATGATTCTCGCGGCCCTGTTGAGAAGGGAGCGGCAGGGCATGGGGTGTTTTATCGACACCAGTCTCTTCGAAACCGTGCTTTCATGGCAATCGTTCGGTCAGGCAGGCATACAGCGTCCGGAGCGGCCACTCGAGCCCGGCCGCAGCCTGATCACCGGTGGTGTCGCGTGTTACCAGATTTACCGGACTGCCGATGAGAAATTCGTGGTGCTCGGGGCGCTCGAGGA
This sequence comes from Geobacteraceae bacterium, assembly GCA_024640545.1. Lineage (GTDB taxonomy): Bacteria > Desulfobacterota > Desulfuromonadia > Desulfuromonadales > BM103 > JAHEDT01. The sequence continues at coordinate 5,848 of JAHEEU010000022.1, read as the reverse complement.
GAAGTTCTGGCAGGCCTTCTGCCAGACGGTCGGCCGGCCTGACTGGCTGACCCGGCAGCATGAGCCGATGCCGCAGACCGCCCTGATCGATGAACTGCGGGCGCTCTTTGCCACGGCGCCGCGCGATGCCTGGGTTGACCTGCTCTCCGACGGCGACTGCTGCTTCGAGCCGCTGCTGGCCCCTGAGGAGGTCCTCACCCATCCCCAGGTGATACAGCGGCAGATGATCGAGCCCGCCCTGGCAGAAGGACACCCGGTCGACATCAGGCTCCCTGCCGTGTTGAACGGTCAAACGCCCCGTCGGCGCACCCCGTTTCGCGAGGAGCCCGCCACTGCCGTGCTCGCCCGCTGGCAACCAGCTTAAGCAAACAATCCACCGGAGGCCACAATGCATCTTCCCGAAATGATCGACGCAACCCTCGAGGTTGACGGCCGCGTCGCCGTTATGACCCTGAACCGGGACGATTTGCGCAACGCCCTGACCGGGACCGCCCTGGTGGACGACATCGTCAAGGCCACCGCCTGGGTCAATGCCCGCGAGGAGCTTTCCACGCTGATTCTGACCGGCGCCGGTTCCGCCTTCTCGGCCGGCGGCAATATCAAGGAAATGCAGTCCCGCCAGGGCATTTTCGCCGGTTCCGCCCTCGAGGTCGAAACCAGTTATCGGCAGGGGGTCCAGCGTATGACGCTTGCCATGGAGAGGACGGAGGTGCCGGTGATCGCCGCCGTCAACGGGCCTGCGGTCGGAGCGGGGTTCGACCTGGCCTGCATGTGTGATCTGCGCCTGGCGTCCAGCCGGGCGGTGATCGGCGAAACGTTCATCAACCTCGGCCTGATCCCGGGCGATGGCGGATCCTGGTATCTGCAGCGGCTGGTCGGTTACCAGCGTGCCGCCGAGCTGACCTTCAGCGGCCGCCTGGTCAAGGCCGAAGAGGCTCTCGCCCTGGGTCTTTTTCTCGAAGTCGTGGCACCGGACCAGCTGATGGCCCGGGCCTTGGAGCTGGGTCATCAGATCGCCGCCAGACCCCCGCAAGCCATCCGCCTGACCAAGCGCCTGCTGCGCCTTGCCCGGAGCCAGGACCTCGACAGCGTCCTCCAGCAGTCAGCCGCTTTCCAGGGGATGCTGCATCAAACCGAAGACCACCTGGAAGCCGTCAATGCTTTCCTGGAAAAGCGTGACGGGTGTTTCGCGGGACGTTAACCTGAAACGGGTGACCACCCTCTGCCACTTGCCACGGGACCGTTCGCCCGGCAGTCGTCCCTGGCTGTAAACACCGGGATAAAGTGTCACCAACGCAACACCTGCGGGAGGGCTTTAACGAAGCCTCCTTTTCGCCCGCCGGAACAATTTCATTCTCTGGACCCCTGCAAAGTGGCTTGCCCGCGCGACTTAACTGGGAAATCGGCGCTTCACGACCATTCTGTCCCGGATGACGAGCTGTTTGGTATCTTCTTTGCTCTATAACGAAGCAGCCTGTCAATAAGTTCAACCGATGATTACGAACGGAACAGTTATGGAACTCACTCGGGAAATTTACTGGAACATCGGCCATGGCGCGGGGACGCTTGTTCCCATGTACCTGCTGGTGCTGGCAACTTTCGCTGTGCTCGCCTGGGGCGCCTGGCAGAGAATCAAGGTCTATCGGCTCGGGCGGCCGCTGCAGCGTTTTGATGACCTGCCGGGACGTGTCTCGCGTGCGCTCTACCAGGTTCTCGCCCAGGTGCGCGTGATGCGGGTTGCCGGGGCCGGAACGGCCCATGGCCTGTTTTTCTGGGGATTCTTCCTGCTCTTTATCGGCACCTGCCTGATCGGCCTGCAAGCCGACTTCACCGATCCGCTGTTCGGTTTGAAATTCCTCAAGGGGCGGTTCTATCTGCTGTTCTCACTGGTCCTGGATATCGCAGGGGCCGTGGCGATCTGCATGCTCGCCGGCCTGTTCGTGCGCCGCTACCTGCTCAAACCGGCCGGCCTGGAGACCCGCAGGGAAGATGCGCTGATCCATGGCCTGCTGATGGTCATCCTGGTGACCGGGTTCGTCATCGAAGGGGCCCGCATGGCCGCGACCGAACTCGGCACCGACCTCGCTTACTGGTCACCGGTCGGGCTGCTGTTTGCCAAGGCCCTGGCCGGCCTCGGCGAAGGTGGCCAGCGTGCCCTGCATCTGGCGCTCTGGTGGCTGCATCTGCTGCTCGCCCTCGGCTTCGTCGCCATCCTCCCCTTTACCAAGTTGCGCCATATCCTCACGACCAGCGCCAACTACCTGTTTGTCGATCAAGGCCCCAAGGGTGGTCTGGTCACGCTCGACATGGAGAACGAGGACGCCGAGAGCTTCGGCGCCGCCACTCTCGCAGACCTCACCTGGAAGGATGTGTTCGACGGTGACGCCTGTACCCTGTGCAAGCGCTGCCAGGACCGCTGCCCGGCCTATGCCACGGACAAACCGCTGTCGCCGATGAAGATGGTCAACCAGCTGCAGGAGGTCGCCTTCAGCAACCCCGGTGCCAGCCTGACCGAAACCATCGGCAAGGACGAAATCTGGAGCTGCACCACCTGCCGGGCCTGCCAGGAGATCTGCCCGGCCGTGATCGAGCATGTGCCCAAGTTCGTCGACCTGCGGCGCAACCTGGTGCTGATGGAAGGGGAATTCCCCGGCGAGGAAGTGATGACCGCTGTCGACAATACCGAGGTCAACGGCAATCCTCTCGGCATGGCCTTTGCCGGCCGCGGCGACTGGGCTGCAGAGTTCGGCGTCAAGAGCCTGGCCGAGGACCCTGATGTCGATCTGCTCTATTTTGTCGGCTGCTATGCCTCCTTCGACAAACGCAACATCAAGATCGCGAGAAGCTTCGTCAAGCTTTGCCAGGCCGCCGGTCTCAAAGTCGGTATCCTCGGCAAGGAAGAGAAGTGCTGCGGCGAACCGGTGCGCAAGCTCGGCAACGAATACCTCTACCAGGCCGTCGCAGCCGAGAACATCGAACGGATCAAGGGCTATGGCATCAAGCAGATCGTCACGACCTGTCCGCACTGTTTCAACACCCTGGCCAAGGACTATGCCGATCTGGGCCTGGATGTCCCGGTCGAGCACTATACCGTCTTCCTCGACCGGCTGCTCGATAAGGGCAGCCTCAAGCTTGGCAATCCGCAGCATTTCACCTGCACCTACCACGACAGCTGCTATCTCGGCCGCTACAACGATGTTTACGATGCTCCGCGCCGCCTGATCAGCCGGGCTGGCGGGGCCTTGGCCGAGATGGCCAAGAGCCGCGCGGAAAGTTTCTGCTGCGGGGCAGGCGGCGGGCGGATCCTGGCCGAGGAGAAGCTCGGCACGCGCATCAGCGAGGCCCGCGCCGGGATGGCCGCAGAAACCGGCGCGCCGCTGCTCCTGTCCAGTTGCCCCTTCTGCATGACGATGTTCGAGGACGGCATCAAAGGGGCAGGGTTCGAGGAGACGCTCAAGCCGAAGGATATCACCGAGATCCTGGTGGAGCGGCTGCCGGCGGGTTAATGACTCGATTCAGCTTAAATCAAGGACAACGTTCATTTCAGAGGAGGAAAATATCATGAAAATTCTTGTCTGCATCAAGCAGGTACCGGACATGGAGTCACGGTTCAAGCTCAATGCCGCAGGGACCTGGTACAGCGACCAGGACCTGGCCTGGCGCATGAACGAGTACGACGAGTTTGCCGTCGAACAGGCCATCCAGCTGCGTGAACAGGCTGGTGATGCCGAAGTGGTGGTGCTTTCCATCGGCCCCGACCGGGTCAAGGAGGCCATGAAGAAAGCCCTCGCCATGGGCGCAGATCGTGGCGTGCACATCCAGGACGATGCCAGCTACGGAAAAGATCCCTACCAGATCGCGTCTGCGATTGCCGCCTATGCCGGGGAACAGAACTTCGACGTGATCTTTACCGGCATGCAGTCCCAGGACCGCGGTTCGGCGCAGGTTGGCCTGCTGCTGGCCGGTATGCTGGGACTGCCGGCCGTGACCACGATTGTCGGCTTCGAATATGACGGCAGTCAAGCCACGGTGCGGCGCGAGTTGGAGGGCGGTCTCAAGTCGGTGGTGAAGCTGAGCTTCCCGGCGGTCCTGACCTGCCAGCTCGGGCTCAATACGCCGCGCTATCCGACCCTGCCGAACATCATGAAAGCCAAGAAGAAGGAACTGGTGTCCCTGCCGATCGCCGACCTGCTCAAGGTCGAAGCCTTGGTCACTACTGCCGCGACCAGGTTCCCGGAACGGAAGGGCGGTGGACTGATTCTCGAAGGGGATGTCGGCGAACTCACCGAAAAGCTGGTTGCGATACTCAAAGAGAAGACCACGGTCTTGAAATAGGAGGAAACCATGAAAGCTCTGCTGATAGCAGAATCCCGGCAAGGTAAAATCCTGCCGGGCAGTTACGAGACGCTGGCCTTTGCCAACAAGATCGGCGCCGAAGCCGCCATGTTCCTGGTCGGCAGTGAAGACGCCCTGCCGAAGTTCGATGGCCGCCTCTACCTGGCCGATGTCGCCGCGGCCGGCGAATATAACCCCGATGAGCACCTGCGCCTGCTGCTCGAAGTCGTTGCCAAGGAGAGCCCTCAGCTGGTCGTCCTGTCGCACTCTTCCTACGGTTGGGACCTGGCGCCGCGCCTGGCCCTGGCGCTGCAGGCCGGCCAGGTTTCCGAAGTGGTCGCCTGCGAGGGCGACACCCTGGTGGTGCCGGCATGCAACTCCAAGCTGCAGCGGGTTGTCCGCGCCCAGAGCGGGGTGACCGTGGTCACTTTGCAGTCTGGGGCTTTCAGCCTGGCAGGGGAGCCGGCCGGGACTCCGACGGTCGAGAAGCTTGCCGCGCAGGCTGGCGCCAAGCTCGAATTTGCCGGCTACGAAGAAGCCGAAAAGGGTGGCGTCGACCTGAGCAAGGCCGAGATCATCGTCAGTGCCGGGCGCGGGATCGGTAAACCGGAGAACCTGGTGATGGTCGAGGCCCTGGCCAAGGCGCTGGGCGGCGAATACGGCGCCAGCCGACCGGTGGTCGACTCCGGCTGGGCCGAGCACAATCGCCAGGTCGGCAGCACCGGACAAACGGTGGCGCCGAAACTCTACGTCGCCTGCGGCATCTCCGGGGCGATTCAGCACCTGGCCGGGATGAAGAAGTCGGACTTCGTGATTGCTATCAACACCGACCGGGACGCGCCGATCGGCGAGGTGGCCGATGTCCTGGTGGTCGCCGATCTGAAGCAGTTCCTGCCGGCATTGACGGACCGCCTGCAAAAATGACCAATCAGACCGGGGGGAAGACCTGGAGGTCTTCTCCCCGACGGAAGGAGACCGGAACCATGCAGGATGTTTTTGTTATTGATGCCTATCGTACCCCCTTCGGCAGTTTCGGCGGCGTTCTTGCCGATGTGCCGGCTCCTCGGCTGGCGGCTCCGGTCATCAAAAGACTCATGGAGAAAAGCGGTCTCAGGGGGGAGGACATCGACCAGTTCATTGCCGGGCAGGTCCTCTCCGGCGGCTGCGGCCAGGCGCCGGCACGCCAGGCGATGCGCTTTGCCGAGCTGCCTGACTCGGTGCCGGCCATGGGCATCAACAAGGTCTGCGGCAGCGGCCTGAAGGCTGTCATGCTCGGTGCCGATGCCATCCGCCTCGGCGACTCGGGAATCGTCATTGCCGGCGGCATGGAGAACATGTCGCTGGCCCCCTACGTCCTGCCGGCGCTCCGCTACGGTCAGCGCATGGGGCATACCCAGGCTCTGGACCTGATGGTCTACGATGGCTTGACCGACCCTTACAGCGGCCGCCACATGGGTGAGGTTGCCGAGGTGCGGGTCGATGTCCACGAATTCTCCCGCGAGGAGCAGGATGC